>JBGQIW010000077.1:0-13390 GCA_041498715.1 Gemmatimonadota bacterium
CGCCCAGCCCCTCCTGCGCCAGGCGTACGGCGTGAGCCAGACGGGGCTCGGTCTGCGCCGCGGCAAGCGCGATGCGGCCCACGATGGCACCGGCCGCGAGCAGCGCCGCCAGCCAGACACTCGGCGTGCGCCCGCGGCCCGACCTCATGCCACCGGCTCCGCCGCCGTGGTGCCGAGCCGGAGCACCAGATCCGTCAGCACTCCGCGCTCGTCCGAGATCACGGTGCTCTTGAGCGCCACGTCGGCGGCGACCGCCGCGGTGAGCGCCGCCCTGAGACGAGCCGGTGTCCAGGCGGGCGCCCAGCGGGCCCAGCGGCGCGCCTCTTCGCTCCAGCGGAGCAAGCCAAAGACCTTGGCCCGCTTCTGGAGCTGGAATGCCGCGTCCTCCAGCCGGGCGCCCTTCACGTTGCGGTCGTAGGCGGCCCGGACCGCACCGAGTGCAACGAGCGTCGTACCCAGGAGCATCAGGAGACGCACGCCGGTCACGCCGGACTGGCCCAGCACCGGCCCCAGGAGGCGCGCGGCGCGCCCAGCGTCGCCGTCGAGCACCGCGTCGCGCCAGTCGAAGATGGTCTCGCCGTGCCGCACGCCGACCAGCTCGGCCACGCGCTCGGCGCTGATCGCCCCCGCATCGGCGGCCGAGGCGAGCTTCGCCAGCTCGGACGCGAGCGGCCCCAGGTCGGCGCCCACGACCCGCACGAGATGCTCGGCCGCATCGGCCTCGACCGTCACGCCGAGGCTCTTGGCGCGATGAAGCACCCAGCGGGCCGCCCGCTCGGGATTGAGGGGCTCGCAGGCAACGGTGAGGGCCAGCCGCGCGAGATCCTTGTCCTCCTTGTCGTCCCCGGCCCCCTGCACCAGCACCAGCACCGTCTCGGATGAGGGCTTCACGAGGTACTCCAGCACTGCGCTTCTGGCCTTGGTCTTCCGCTTCCAGGCCTCTACGTCCTTCAATATGACGACCCGTCGCTTTGCCATCATGGGCGGCGTGCGGCAAAGGGAATAGATCTCCTCGGCGTCAGCCTGGGCCGCCGAGCGCTGGTCGAGATTGAAGTCGCGGAGACCCGGATCGAGAACGTGGTCCAGCACTTCGCGGATCAACTCGTCCTTGAGCAGATCCTCCGGGCCGTGCAGGTAGTAGGCAGGTGCGATCTCGCCCCGCTTCAGGGAGCGGAGGGCCGGGTCGAACGTCTGGGACGGCATTCAGGGAATTGTAGACCAAGCGGGCATCGCGTGCGAGCCCGAGGAAGCGGAAAAGCATCGGCCTTTAGGTTATCGAACAAAACATTCGACAAACATAAGGGCGACCAGCGTCTTGCCGTCCTCAACCTCTCCCTGCTCGATCAGCCGGAGCACCCGCGACCACGGCATCCGATGCACCTCCAGGAACTCATCGGCCTCCCGCCGCTCCGTGCCCTCGCCCAGGCCGCTGGCGAGAAAGAGATGGATCCGCTCGTCGGTGAAGCCTGGCGTGGTGTAGATCGTCGTGAGGCGCCGGAGCTCGCCGGCCGTCACGCCGGCCTCCTCCTCGAGCTCGCGCCGGGCACATGTCTCCGGAGCCTCGCCCGGCTCGAGTCGCCCGGCCGGGATCTCCCAGACGTACCGCTCGGCCGCGTGGCGGAACTGGCGGATCAGCAGCACCTCGGGGTCGGCGCCGCGCGGATCGTTCACGAACGGTACCACGGCCGAGGCGCCGGGATGGCGGATCATCTCGAGGTCGCCCACGGATCCGTCGGGAAATCGCACGGTGTCCACGTCGAGGTCGAGCACCCGGCCGGAAAACACGCGACGGGAGGAGACGAGAGTCATCGGAGTGAGTCGTGAGAGGTGAGAAGGCGAGGGCCGAGCGGGAAGCCCGGCGCTCAGAGCAGGCTCCGCACCCAGGCCACCGGCACCTTGACCGCCTCCGCGGCGAGATACTCGAGCTCGAGCGCCGGATTGTCGGAGATCGGGCTGGTCTCGGTGGGAGAGGTGTAGACCACGAGCCCGGTGCGGCGGGCCTCGAGGCGGAGCCGGAGCATGTGGAACGGATCGCTCACCAGCAGCGCGGTGTGGCGGCCGTGGCTGGTGAGCCAGGCGGCGACCGCCGTCATCGAGGCCGCGGTGGAGTGTCCCTGCGGCTGCATGACCACGACCGAGTCGGGGATCCGCTGGGCGAGGAGCCATCGTCGGGCGACGGTCGCCTCGCTCTCCTTGTCACCCCGGCCGATGCCGCCGGTGACCACGATCGTCGGGGCGAATCCCTCGCGGTAGAGCACGAGCGCGTGGTTGAGGCGCGCTCGCAGGACGGGCGACGGCCGGCCGTTGTACTGCGCCGCGCCGAGGACGACGATGGCGTCGGCCCGGCGGCGCTCGTCCGCCTGGGCGACGATCAGGACCAGGACGAAGGCGATCGTGAAGACGATGGCCGCGAGCAGGGCGATAAAGCCGAAGACCCGAACGGTCGTCCTTCCCCGACGCCGGGGGGTCGCGCTAGAGGTCGAAGCTTTCGCCATGCCTGGGAACGATGACCTCGCGCACTCCTTCTTCACGGAGAATGGCGGCCATGGCCTCGAGCGCCGGCTCCTCCCCGTGCACCGTGAACGCCCGGCGGATCGGACCGCCGACCCGCCGGACCCAGGCGCGGAGCTCGGAGCGATCGGCGTGGGCCGAATAGCCGCCGATGGTGGCGACTTCCGCGCGGCGCGGCATTTCGTCGCCGAACACCTTGATGGTGTCGGCCCCCTCCTGAATCCTGCGACCGAGCGTGCCGACGGCCTGGAAACCGACGAAGAGGATGCAGTTGCGGTGATCGCCGGCGTGGTTGGACAGATGGTGCAGGATGCGGCCCGACTCGGCCATGCCCGAGGCGGCAATGATGACCGCCGGGCCGGCGAGTCCGTTGAGGCGCTTCGACTCGCTCACGTCCCGCACGTAGCGCAGGAGGGGGAAGTCGAACACCGAGTCACCGGTTTCGATCAGCGACTCGGTCGTGTCGAAGATCTCCGGGTGCAGTCGGAAGACGGTCGTCACGTCCACCGCCAGGGGGCTGTCCACGTAGATCGGAATTTCCGGGATCGCCTGCGCGCGCCAGAGCTGGTGCAGGGCATAGACCAGTTCCTGCGCGCGGCCGAGGGCGAACGCCGGCACCAGCACCTTGCCGCCGCGCGCGCAGACTCGGCGCACCAGCTCGCCCAACTCCTCCGCGGCGTCGGCCACCGACTCGTGCTGGCGGTCGGCATAGGTGGATTCCACGATCAGCGTGTCGACCGGTCCTTCGGGCGGTCTAGGATCGCGCACGATCGGCAGACCGGGGCGCCCGATGTCGCCGGAGAACACGAGCCGGTGCGGGGCCGGCTCGGCCAGCCGCAGGTCTACCGAGGCCGAGCCGAGGATGTGACCGGCGTCGGTGAACTCGAGGCTCAGGTGCTTTCGCAGGTGCAGCACCCGGCGGTAGGGCAGGCCGATGATCAGGTTCTGCACCGTTATCGCGTCGGGCGTGGTGTACAGCGGCTCGCTCAGGGGGCCGCCCCGGCCGTGCCGCGCGAGATACTCGAAGTCCTTTTCCTGCACGTGCGCCGCGTCGGCGAGCATCACGGCCGAGAGATCGCGGGTGGCGGGTGTGGCGTAGATCGGCCCGTGGAAGCCGCGGTTCACCAGCAGCGGAATGCGGCCGGCGTGGTCGATGTGCGCGTGGCTCAGGATGATCGCGTCCATGCGGCGGGGGTCGAACGGGAGGATCGCGTTGAGCTCGCGTGCCGCCGCCCGGTGGCCCTGGAACAGGCCGGCGTCGAGCAGGACGCGCGCCCCGGCCGCCTCGAGCAGGTGCATGGAGCCCGTGACCTGACCCGCCGCGCCCCAGAACGTCAGTCGGATGCCGGCCATCGCGGATCAGCGCGTGCCGAACAGGCGATCGCCCGCGTCGCCCAGGCCGGGGAGAATGAAGCCCTTGTCGTTGAGGCCGCGATCGAGGGCCGCGGCGAAGACCGGAACATCGGGGTGGGCGCGCTCCATGGCCCGGACGCCCTCGGGCGCCGCGACGAGGCAGAGAAACCGGATGCGGCGGGCTCCCGCCTGCTTGAGCGCCGTGGTTGCGGAGACCGCGGATCCGCCGGTCGCCAGCATCGGGTCCAGCACGAAGAAGTCGCGGGCGTCTTCGTCGCCCGGAATCTTGAAGTAGTAGTCCGTGGGGCGGAGCGTGGCCTCATCGCGCGCCAGGCCGATGTGCCCCACCCGGGCGGACGGTACCAGCTGCGCCACGCCGTCCACCATCCCCAGCCCGGCGCGGAGGATCGGCACAAGCGTGAGCTTCTTGCCCGCCACCTGGCGACCGGTCATGCGCTCGAGCGGCGTGTCGATCTCCACCGGCCGGGTGGGCAGATCCTTGGTGACCTCGTACGCCATCAGCATCGCGATCTCGCTGACGAGCTGCTTGAAGTCGCGGGTGCTGGTTCCTTTGTCGCGAAGGAGCGTGAGCTTGTGCTGGATCAGCGGGTGGTCGAGGACGGTGAGGTTGGGGTGGTCGGGGGTCGGCATGCCCCAATATGAGCCGGGAAATGAGAAGTGAGAAGTAATCTACTGCTCGGTCGGCACCTCCAGCATGACTAGCCGGCAGACCGCCTCTCCGGCGGCGCAGACGCTGGCGCGGAGCGTTCCGCGGGCCCGCGCGCGCCCCTCCGCCACGAGCGCCACCGGTGGCTCGGCGAAGTAGGCGGAGTCGGGCGTGAGCCGGGCGGCGTCGAACCGGAGCAGGGCACCGTCCCGATACTCGAGCACCGGCTTCAGGCGCGCGTTGATTTTCCAGCCGGGCGCCGCCACGAGCGTGAGCCGCAGCGAGTCACCCGCCGGCCGCGACCGGAGCACGAGCGGCCGGTCCCGGCCGGGCGCGGGCGCCCGCTCGCCGGCACAGGCGAGGAGCAACCCGAGCGCCAGGGGCGCGATCCCTCTCACCGCTCGGCGCCCCGGCTCACTGCTCGGCGAGCAGCTCGTTGATCTTGCCTTCCCAGTATTGGTAGTGCTCGTCCCCGACGTGGAACTCGCCGGCGCCCTCGTAGCGGATCCGACCCTGCTTGTCGATCAGCACGAAGCTGGGCCAGAAACGGATGCCGTAGAGATCCCAGGTCTTCGTGTCGTTGTCCTGGGCCACCGGATATTCGATGTGGTACCGCTCGAGCGCCCGCTGGACGTTCGCCTTGTCGTGCTCACCGGAGTAGGGTGGGAATTCGGGGGTGTGAACGCCGATGATCGTGAGCCCCTGATCCCGGTACTTGTGGTCGAGGTCGACCAGGGACGGCACCGTGTTGGTGCAGTTGTAGCAGGTGAAGACCCAGAAGTTGAGGAGCACGACACGCCCGCGCAGGGACTCGAGTGTGAGCGGCTTGTCGGTGTTGAGCCAGCTCTTGTTCCGCCACGCGGGGGCGGGCCGGGGGGTGGCACGGGGGATCCCGAGTAACGGCACCCGGGCCTGCGATACGGCGCGGCTCTCGCTCTCCGACGCGCCGCCGGCACCGCCGGCAAGGGCAAGCGAGAAGGCAATGAACAGGGCGGTCCTGGCCATAAAGGGCTCCGATCTTGGTCCGAAAGCTAACGCCGGGGAGCCGGGGCCGGTTTCCCGGAGGTCAGAACTCGAACCCCATGGCCAGGTTGACGTGGTCATCGGAGGAGTCTCCGCCGGCGTAGCGGGTCTCCATCCGCCGGTATTCCAGTCCGACGAGTAGCGGGCCCGCCGGGCGCACAATGACGTGGCTCTCGAACACCAGGTTCCGCCGCCGCACGGGGCGGTCGGACGCCCTCGGCTGATCGACCCCGATGCCCGTGCCGGCCTCCCAGACCTGCTGTGGCCGGAAGTTGAGCTGAGCCCAACCGCCGGTATCGAGCAGGACGAGCCGCTGGCCGGTGACGGGGTCTGGTGCGCCGAAGTTCTGACCGATCCCGCCGCCGCCGAGTCCCCGGAGCAGCTTCCCCCGGTACGCTTCGCCCCGCAACTCGAGCCGGCGGGTGAGCGGCACGCGCGCATCGAGCGAGATGCCCTCGCTGTTCAGGCGGTCACCCGCCCCGGCGACGATCGGACCGGCGGTGCCGGCGTTGGAGAACCACCCTCGGTGGCCTGCGATCCCGATCTCGCCCGCCGTCTCGTCCTCGCCCCAGCGGACGTGCAGTCGGGCCTGGAGGAAGGGCCGGCTCGAGAGCTCGGCCAGGTCCGCCGGGTCTGGATCCGTGACCGACGCAGGCTCGCCGCTCGAGGGCGCGAGCACCGCGGCCTCGACGCCTACCCGAACCCGTCGGCCCAGGTCACCACCGACGCGGATCTGCGGCAGCCAGAGCCAGAGGTTGCCGGCCGTCACGAACTCCGGCGTCCCCACCGACGCGAGGCTCACGGGATTCAAGCCCATGAACACCGGGTTCTCCTGGCCTACGAGCAGCCTGGCGTGGCGCCACCGGAGCACGCCGCGGGCCGTGCGAAGCCGGACGACCGGGAGGGTGCGCGACGGGTTCGATTGGGTCGCCCCAAAGAGATCGAATGCGAGGTCGCCGGTGAACGCGGCACCCAGGACGTCCGCGACGTGGATAGCGCCGCCAACCAGCGACTGCCGGACGGCGAGGCCGAAACTGCCGGCCCGCGACGGAGCGCCGGCATCCGGCAGCACGAACTGCGGGACATCCACGACATTGCCCCGCCCGCTGTTGGAAAACGTATTGAGCAGCACCTGGCCGAAGAACTCGAGCTGCACCCGACTTGCGGTGCGCACCTCGGACGCCGCCTGCGTCGCGAGCTGTCGGCGCAGCAGCTCGATGGCCTCCTCGGCGCGGCGGAGCCGCTCCTCGAGCGAGTCCCGACCGACCGCGGAATCCGGCTGCTGCGCCGCCGCGGCACGGAGGCACGGCCCGGGACAGAGGGCCGGAACCGCGACGGCGAGCAGCGCGAGCGTGCTTGACGCACCTATGCGGCGCGCTACGTTGCGCAACATGCTGCTGGCCAGGGCTTGGATCACGGCCGCCATCCTGTGGGCGTTGCCAGAACCGCGCGGACTCGCCGCTCAGGGACCCGTGAGTGGACGGGTGACGATCCAGGAACGCGACGGCGAGACGACGAAGGACCTCTCGACCGGTGTTATATACCTCGAGAGCGCGAGTACCGGCAACGCGCCCGCGCACGAGTCCACGGCGGAATTAGCGATGCACGACAAACAATACGTCCCCCACGTGCGCGTCGTGCCGGTCGGCGGGACTGTCGCCTTTTCCAACCAGGACCCCTTTCGCCATAACGTCTTCTCCAACTCGAGCGCCGGTCCATTTGACCTCGGGCTTACGCCGAGAGGTGGGGCGTCGCAAAACGTCTTCCGCCGGCCCGGTGTGTACGCGATCTATTGCAACATTCACGCACGCATGAGTGCCTTCGTCGTGGCGATTGCGACCCCCTTCTACAGCCAGCCAGGCGCCGACGGCACGTTCACACTCCCTGCTGTGCCGGCCGGACGCTACGTCCTTCGCGCATGGCACGAGCGCGGCGGCGAAACCGCGCAGACGCTCGACGTGCCGGCCGCGGGAGTCGAGGGGTTGGCCGTGGTGCTCGATGCCCGCGGCTACCGACCGGAGCCGCACCGGAACAAGTTCGGCCTCGAGTATACCGCGAGTGACGGCGAGCGGTACTAACGGTCTCACCTGGCGGATCTTTCTTGGCGCCGCCGGTGTCGTCACGGTCGTGCTCGTCGGGACGCTGCTGCTCGCCGCCGCCTCGGTGCGGCGCACGGCGGGGCAGGAGCTGGACCGCAACCTCGACCGCACCCGCCAGCTCGTCATCACGTTCCTCCAGGACGACCGCCGCAGCCTCGCGCAGAGCGCGGCGGTCTTCGCCCAGAATCCCAACTTTCGCGCCCTGCTCGAGAATCCGGCTCCCGGCGACATGCTGGACCAGTCGCTGGAGGCGGCGCACTTGCTCGGGGCCACCTTCGTGCAGATCACCAACGCGAGCGGGGTCCGGCTCGCCCGGAGCGATGAGCCCCAGGCACCGCACGCGCTGCTCGCCGGCTCACCGCTCATCGCGGGAGCGCTTCGGGGGGAGATGCGGTCGGGGTTCGGGGTGTCGGGAGACTCGGCCCTGTTCCAGGCGGTTGCCGTGCCGATTCCGGGCGCCGGCCCGGGGGTCGTGGGCGGCGCACTCATGGCCGCGAGGACCATCGACAGCACGCTCGCACGCGCGGTGAAGCGCGCCACCGCGAGCGAGGTCGTTTTCTTCGGGGTCGATTCGAGCGGCCGGGCGCGGATCGCGGCGTCCACGCTTGCTCCTTCCGCCGAGCTGGGGCGGTTCGTGGCCGGATACGGAGCGGCGGTGGCCAGGCACGCGGGCGGCGGGGAGACCGGCGCGGACACCGGCCGAGCGTCGCTCATGGGAGAGGTCACCCTGAATGGGGAGCTCTACCTCGGGCAGGGCGGCGTGCTGCTGTCCTCCGGAGGCGAACCGCTCGGCGGCTTCGTCGCCTTGCGTGACCGGGCCATCGAGCTCGCCGGCTTCCGCGATCTGGGCCTTCGTATCGGACTCGCCGGACTCGCAGGGCTGCTTCTCGCTGGAGTCTTCTCCTATCTCGTCGCCCACCGAATCAGCCGCCCCGTCCTCGCCCTCGTTGCCGCGGCACAGCACGCCGCCGAGGGAGACTACGCGATGCCCATCGAGACCGAGGGGCCGGACGAGATCGGTCGGCTGGCGGAGGCTTTTCGGGTGCTCCTGGCCGACCTCCGCGAGAAGCAGACGCTGGTGCATTTGCTGCAGGAGCGGGAAGAACGCCGCGGGCAGTCACGCGGGGTGGCGGTGGAGGCGGCCCCCGGCACGCCGGGGGGCGCGGTCCCCGCCAATGGCGGCTTGGGGCCCGGCCGGGTCTTCGCCGGGCGGTACGAGATCCTGGCCCGCCTTGGCCAGGGTGGCATGGGTGTCGTCTACAAGGCGCGGGACCGCGATCTGGATGACGTCGTGGCGCTCAAGCTGGTGCGTCCCGAGCTGGTGGCGATGGACCCCACGGCGCTGGAGCGCTTCAAGGACGAGGTGCGACTCGCGCGGCGGATCTCGCACCGGAACGTCGCCCGCACCCATGATTTCGGCGAGGCGGAGGGCGTGTACTACGTCACGATGGAGTTCGTCGCGGGAACGCCCCTCAAGGAACTGATCCGGGCCCGGGCCCGGTTGCCGGTCAGCGCCACAATCTCCGTGGGTAAACAGCTCTGCCGCGCCCTCGAAGCGGCGCACGAACAGGGGATCATCCACCGGGACATCAAGCCGCCGAACATCATGGTAGCCGCGGACGGGCTGGTGAAGGTCATGGATTTCGGCATCGCGCGACCGGTCGAGCGGGAGAAGGGGAGGACCAAGACCGGGTTCGTCATCGGCACACCCGACTACATGGCGCCGGAACAGCTGCTGGGCGAGCCGCTCGACCCGCGAGCCGACCTCTACGCAGTCGGCGTCGTTCTCTACGAGTGTCTCACCGGGCGCCGGCCGCACGAGGCGGATTCTCCGATGGCTCTCGTGAGCCTGAAGCTCTCGCAGGATCCGGTCCCGCCGCACCAGGTGGCTCCCGACGTCCCGGTCGCACTCTCGAGGATCGTGCTGCGGGTCCTGGCGCGGAACCGGGATGCCCGGCCCGCGGCGGCAGCGGCGCTGTACGAAGAGCTGGTGCACGCGGACGAAGGCCCCCCGGCGTGATCAGCCCCTCCAGCGCGATCAACAGCTGGTGATCGACCCTATCCGCAGGATCTCGAAATCGCTGCCGTACACCGGATGCGTCCGGAGCTGGTCGAGCGCGCTTTGCCATCGGGGATCGGACGTGCCGGTCACGTACCAGCCGCTCCCCTGGTCGGCGAAGAGGAGCCCGTAGCGCTTGAGGGCCGTGAGGATCACCAGGGCGTCCCCGGTGTACGGCGTGAGGTCGAAGTCGGCCCGAAGCCGAGCCCGGACCCCGTAGGGCGGCAGGGTCGTGTCCACATACTGACCGCAGTGATTGGCCGGCGCCGTGTAGGCCCGGCGGGCCCGGGGCACGGTGAAGCGGAGCGCATGGGTCAGGTGGTTGGCGGCGACCTCGTCGTACTTGAGAAGGCCCGGGAGAATCGGCAGCCCGGCGGCGTCCGCGGAGGTCCAGCCGGGCGGGCGGGTCGCGTCCACGTTGAGATCCCACCTGGCCGACGAGCTCACCATGAAGCCCGTGCCCGTGCGCACCGTGTTGTAGAGCTCGTAGAGGATGCAGCTCCCCTGCTGGACCACGAGCACATGGCGATCGCCGGTGGTCGGATCGGGACTGGTCGTGCTGCCGCCCTCGATCGGCGCGTCGAGCGGAATCGGCATCGGGCCCGGGTCGCTCTCGCTGGAGTAGTCCGCGCCGTCGGTGCCGTAGGTGATGGGCACGGGCGGCTGGCTCCGGGGCACGACGGTGAACGGGATGCCGTAATACTCCTCGGTGGTGCCGAGGTCGAGGTGGAGCGGTGAGCCGGGCGACATCTGCGAGAGGAGGGCGGCGGAGCCGGAGTCCACCGGGTCGGCGCTGACGTCGCGATTCCAGGCGTTGTCGGCCGGAAAGATCCGGCATCCGCCGATGCTTGCGATCGAGCTGTTGGGCGGGGGCGTGCCGCCGCTCGGGCCGGTCGGCGAGGAGGCCGGCGTCTGGCCCGTGGCATTGCAAGCTGCGAGCAGGATGAGCAGAACGGCGAGCCGATGATCCATGCCGGGCTCCGCTTCGAAGGCTCGGTGAGAGGCGGACTTGGCCGTTGGCCCTCGCGACCTCGCTCCTGGAGGGGGCAAGAAGCATGCTTTCCTCCGGCCCCTTCCCCGGCCCCGGGGCCGGCTCCACATTGGCCTACGACGGTCGGTGGGTCGGCGCCGTCCAGGCAGACCTGGGAGGTAGCATGCGGTGGACGCCGGGAGAACGCAGCGACAACGTCGAGGATCGCCGAGACGAGACCGGCGGCGGCGGGTTCGGCGGGATGCGCCGGATCGGCCTGGGCGGCATCGTCGTGCTACTGGTGCTGAGCGTGATCTTCAAGCGGGATCTGCTGACGCCGTTTCTGTCGAGCGGCGACGGCGGCCCGTCGAGTCCGCAGGCCACCGCGCAGGCCGACGCGGCGGAGGAGCCGCTCGTCCAGTTCGTCTCCTTTGTACTTGACGACGCCCAATCCACCTGGGCCAAGATCCTCCCGACGATGGGGAAGCAGTATCAGCCGGCCAAGCTGGTGCTCTTCCGCGATGCGATCAACTCGGCGTGCGGGTTCGCCCAGGCCGCGACCGGACCGTTCTACTGCCCCTCGGACCAGCGGGTCTACATCGATCTCGGCTTCTATCAGGAGCTCAAGGATCGCTTCGGCGCGCCGGGCGACTTTGCGCAGGCCTACGTGCTCGCCCACGAGCTCGGGCACCACGTGCAATACCTGCTGGCGACGGATGCGGAAATGCGGCGGGCACAGCAGGCCCGGCCGGATCAGGCGAACGCGCTCTCAGTGCGGCTGGAGCTGCAGGCCGATTGCTACGCGGGCGTCTGGGGGCACTCGACCGGGCAGCGACAACTGCTCGATCCGGGCGACGTGGAGGAGGGCATCAAGGCGGCGGCCGCGGTGGGCGACGACCGGATCCAGAAGATGTCCACCGGCCGGGTGAATCCCGAGACCTTCACCCACGGCACGTCGGAGCAGCGAGTGAGCTGGTTCCGCCGGGGTTACGAGACCGGACGCCCCGACGCCTGCAACACGTTCGAGGGCGCGCCGTGAGTCAGCGCGAAAGCGGTCGCGCTGGCCGGCAGGCGCAGAGGTCGCAGCCGGGGTCGTCGCAACGGAGCTCGAGCCACACGTTGCAGTCCGGGCAGAAGAACGCGTCGTACGCGAGGTAGTAGACCCGGGCCTCGCGGCAGGTCGGGCAGCGGTGCTGATCCACCCAGCCCTCGAGCCTGAACCCGTCGATGACCACGAGGTTCTGTTGCTGGTCGACTGACACTGGCATGGCGATCTCCTTCCCCGGCGGTTGCCGCTCTAGGATGCGTCGTCCAGCGCGAGGGTCGTGAGGCCCCGCTCCAGCTCCAACAGCCGGCGCTTGCGCCACAGCCCGCCGCCATAGCCGCAGAGCGTCCCGTCCTTCCGCACGACCCGATGACACGGAATCACGATGGCGATCCGGTTGTCGCCGTTGGCCTTGCCGACGGCCCGCTGGGCACCGGGCCGGCTCACGGTCGCGGCCAGCGCCTCGTAGCTGGTCGTCTGACCGTAGGGGATGTCCCGGAGCGCAGTCCACACCCGCACCTGGAATTCGGTGCCCGGATAGTGCAGCGGCACCGAGAAGGCCCGACGCTCGCCCGCGAAGTACTCCTCCAGCTCAGCGCCGAGCTGCGTGAGCAGGGGATGCTCACCGGGGACGGCTGCGCATTTCAGGCGGCGCCTGAGGGTCGTGACTTGGGTCTCGAGCATCCGGCGGTCGGAAAACTCGAGCAGGCAGACTCCGCGATCGGTCGCGCCGGCCACGAGCGGGCCGAGCGGGCTATCCATCCAGCCGAGCGTAACGTGACCGGCCTCGCGGCTCTGGCCGGGCGGTGCGCCGAAGAGCTGGGCGAACGCGTCGCGGAACCCGCTGTGAGACTCGTAGCCGTGGCCCAGCGCCACGGCGTCCAGATCGGCGCCCTCGCGAATCCGGGCGAATGCGCGGCCGAGGCGGCGGCCGCGGGCGAATGCGTGGAACGTCATACCGTATCTCCCCAGGAAGAACCGTCGCGCCCGCGCCGGCTCGATCCCCATCGTCCGCAGAGCGCCATCGGTGATCCGGGTATCCGGCTCGGCCTCGAGCCGGTCGATCAGCGTCGCCGCCCACGCGGGCATCGGCTCGCCGGTCTTGAGTGGGCGGCAGCGCTTGCACGGCCGGTAACCGGCGAACATCGCCTCCCGTACGGTGCCGAAGTACTCGACGTTTCGGCCGAGGGGCTTCCGCGCCGGACACGACGGGCGGCAGAAGATGCCCGTCGTCCGGACCCCGAGCCAGAAGACGCCGTCGTAGGTCTGATCCCGGCTCCTGAAGGCCGACTCCATCTCGTTGCGAGGCGGGAGCGTTTGCATGAACCTAAGGTAGAGCCTGGAGCGGGCGTCCGTCCACCGGGATCTGAACGCCGAATTCGGGTTTGGGTCGCCGGATCGGGCTCATGGGGAGTAAGTTTCCGGCCATGGAAAAGATCAGCCTCGCCGACAAGCTCGCCCAGATCCGGGAGCACTGGCGCCCGGCGTTGATCGGGGAGCTGAACGGCCAGGAAGTGAAGCTGGTGAAGTTCCGGGGCGAGTTCGTCTGGCACAGGCACGAGGGCGAGGACGAGCTCTTCCTGGCGCTCCGCGGCCGGTTCCGCATCGAGTTTCGCGACCGGACGGTCGAGCTCGGTCCCGGCGAGATGGTGATCGTGCCGCG
>JBGQIW010000078.1:0-13346 GCA_041498715.1 Gemmatimonadota bacterium
CGCCGGTCTGCTCCACCACGGCGAAGGCCCCGCCGACCAGGAACACGAGGAACACGACCGACGCCGCGTCGACGAGCCCCTTGGGTACCGCGACCATGGTCTGGAACACCCCTACCGGCTGCGGAGGTACGTTCCGATACGTGCCCGGCACGACCACGCTTCGTCCGGTGACGGGGTCGTCCCGTCGATCGTAGCGGCCGGCCGGGAGGACGTGGCTCAACACGGCGGCGACGAGCAGGCAGCCAAGCAGCAGGATCAGAGGATGGGGCAGCCGTAACCGGGGTTCGGTCACAGCGTGCGGCACTCGCGGCGGGCCGGCGGCCGGTTGGAGCAGGCGATAGTCTCGTCCATCCCGCGCGCGATCGGGCCGCAGGCCGTCGTCCGCGCCTGCCGCTCGGCCTCGCGGGCGTTTGCTCCCGACGCGGTGGCTTGGTTACTTCTGCCGTTGAACTCGACCGTCACGCTGCATTCGGCCTGCTGCGACGTCAGTGTGCTGTACAGGAGGAAGGCAGCGAACGCGACCACGACGAGGAGCGTGAGAAGAGTGCTTCGACGCATGACTGGGGAATATCCGCCGAGCCGTCACCGCGCGCCAGCCGCATCGGGGAGGTCGCGGCGGCGGCGCATCGTGCTGCTCGCGGGGGCCGGGGTGTGCCTCGCTCTGGCCGCCGGAGGCTTCGCCCCGCGCGGCAGCCCCTTGCGCCGCGCCGATGCCGACGTCGCGCTCCCCCGCACGATCCGCGACTCGATGAACGCCGTCTTTCTCGCGTCGAACGAGCACTGGAACGAGCTGGGCGATCTCAACACCCTCGAGCGCATGCTCGGCACCGTGCGCCCGACTCAACGGGAGTACCTCGGCTGCCTTCAGGGGACTGTGCGGGACGGCGTCGTGCGCATCGACGGTTGGATGCCGGCGCACGACATGAAGCGTCTGCAGCTCGCCGTGACCGGCAGCTGCAAGGGCGTCTCCCGACTGGTGGGTACCTGGCACACCCATCCCTATCATGCCGACCTGCAGAACCTCCCCATCAAGGAGCGCTCCCTCTCCCCGCAGGATCTGGAGACCCTCCGCACGAGCGACTACGCGGTCATGCTGGTGATCTGGGACGTCGATTCGCTCGACGCCGCTGTCCGGGCTCCCGACGGCACGACCCGCCATCCCGCGGCCGTCAGAATCGAGTAGCTAGCCGGGCAAGTTGCGAGCAAATCGATTCGCGCCGGCCGGCTTGACTACCGTAGTGGGCGACGCAGCAACGGGTTAGCGCCACCCCGACCCGGGGTACATGTTTTGCACCCTCGCTTCAAGCTGGGCCGTCGAGCCACGCGTGGATCCAGCACGCTCGCGGACCTGACCCCTGCGCAACATCCGACCAGCCAGCAGCTAGGCCCGTCTTCGAGGTGGAGGATACTGCTCGATGAGCCATGCGACGCCGAGACCCGGCACGTTTCTCGTCGTGGACGACTCCGCGCTCCATCATCAGATGTACCGGTTGATCTTCGCGAAGGGTCCCCTCGCGGGAAGCACGGTCTACCACGCGATGAACGGGCGGGAAGGCTACGCCCTCCTGGCGGCGCATCCGGAGCTGACCCTGGTCCTCCTCGATCTCAACATGCCCCAGATGAACGGGCTCGAGCTGCTCACCCGGCGCCAGGCCGAGGGCCTGCATCCGCACGTGCCCGTCGTGCTGGTCACGACCGAGAGCACACCCGAAGATGAGGCGCGCGGCCGCGCGGCCGGCGCCTGGGACTATCTCCGCAAGCCGTTCCAGCCGTCCGACGTCGAGCGTCTGGTCGCGCGGCTCCAGGCCGAGCGCGCTCCCGCCGCCTGACGATGAGCGACGACCACGCCTTCGCCGAGCTGATCCGCGACTACATCGCGGAGTGCCTGCCGCTGGCGGAGGCCGTGAGCGACGCGTTCCTGCGGCTCGAGCGGCGCTGGCGCGACGGCGATACCCACGCGGATGATGCTACGGGCCTCAAGGGCACGCTCCACACGCTCAAGGGCAACTCGGCGATGATGGGACTGGCGCCGATGCAGCTCGTCGCCCACCTCCTCGAGGATCTGTCCGCTCGCGTTCTCGCTGACCCCGCTGCCCGCAACGAAACGACGGCCGCCCTGCTGGTCGAAGGCTCCAGCCTGTTGGTCGACCTGGTGCAGTCGGCCGCCGATCCGGCGGCCCACGCCGGGGCCGCGGACGAGTACGCGGCCCGCGTGCGGCTGCATCTCGGAGCGAACCTGGGCGCGACGGCCGCTCCGCTTCGGCTCGAGCGGCGCAACAGCGAACGGCGGGACGCCGGCGCTGACGCCAGGGGCACGATCCGCGTGGACTTCCGCCGGCTCGACACCATGCTCGAGATCTTCGGCGAGGCGATGATCGAGCGATCCGCCCTGCTCGAGGTGCATCGCCGGCTCGCCGCCCGGTACGGCAACGGCTCCGAGATCGCCGACTTGGACCGGGTGGTCTCCTCCCTCGGCGCCACGATGAAGCAGCTCGAGACTGCGCTCATGCAGACGCGCCTGCTCCCCATCGCCACGGTCTTCGGCCGGTTCGGGCGCGCGGTGCGGGATCTGGCCCGCGACGAGCAGAAGCAGGTGCGGTTGGTTACCGAAGGCGACGAGACTCTGCTCGACAAGACGATCCTCGATCGACTGGGCGAGCCGCTGGTGCATCTCCTCTCCAACGCCATCGTCCACGGCGTCGAGCCCGAGGCGGAGCGCGTGGCCGCGGGGAAGCCGGCCGAAGCAACGGTGTGGCTCCGGGCCACGGCGCTCGCCGACCGGGTCGAGATCACGGTGACCGACGACGGCCGCGGGCTGGATTGTGAGCGGATCCTCGCGAAAGCGCAGGCGCTCGGCCTCGACGTCCCGTCCACCGATTCCGACGCGGTGCACGCGCTCATCTTCGTGCCCGGGTTCTCGACCGCCGACCGGGTGTCCCACGTCGCCGGGCGTGGCGTCGGCCTGGAGGCGGCGGCGGCCGCCATCCACGCGCTGGGGGGCGGGATCGAGGTCGGGAGCGAGCGCGGGAGGGGGACGACCTTCGCCCTCTCGCTTCCGCTCACGCTCGCCATCGTACGCTCGCTGATCGTCGAGGTCGACCGGGAGCGGTACGCGGTGCCGCTGAGCCACGTCGCCGAGACGGTGCGGCTGGAGGCGGGCACGCTGCACGAGATCAACCGCCGGGGGGTCGCCATGTGGCGGGGCAGCGCGATCCACGTCGCCGACGGCGGGCAGCTGCTCGGCACCGGCGCGACCCGGACGGCGCCGCGCAACTATTTCGTCGTGCTCTTTGCCGGCCCCCGGCGGCGCGGCGTGCTGGTGGACCGGCTGGTCGGGCACCAGGACGTGGTGGTGAAGGGGCTCGACCCCACGCTGGGCCGGCCGGCCGTGGTGTCCGGCGCCACGATTCTCGGAGACGGGCGGGTGGCCTGCATCCTCGACGCAGCCGGCATCGTAGCCCTCCGGGAGGTGGCCTGATCATGCCTCGTAGCGCGAACCTGCCGGCCGCGGCAGGCGCCCCGTCGATGTTCGAGTTCGCGGACCAGGTGGCGGCCGGGGATGCGGCCGCCGCCGCGCCCGCCCCGGTGCGGCAGCTGCACCTCATCACCTTCCGGCTCGACGGCGAGGAGTTCGGGCTGCCGGTCGAGACCGTGCGTGAGGTGATCCGCGTAGGCGACATCACCCGGGTGCCACAGGCACCGCCGCACATCCGCGGCGTCACCAACCTCCGCGGCCGGATTCTCCCGGTCGTTGAGATCCGCACGCGGCTCGGGCTCGCGCCGCTGGTCCCGCGCTCGACGGCGCGGATCATCGTGGCCGAGGTCCGGGGCCGGGTGCTCGGGCTGCTGGTGGACTCGGTGGCCCAGGTGCAGAAGCTGCCGGCGGACCGGCTGGTGCCGGCCCCGGACGAGATCAAGTCGGCGCACACGACCTATCTGACGGGCGTCATCCACCTGAACGACCGCCTGATCATTCTTCTCGACCTTGCGCTGGCGCTGGACCTGCCCGGCGCCTCTCCCTCGTGAGTCGGCAATGACCCAGACGATCATGCAAAGGATCCGGGACTGGACCATCCGCCGGAAAATCATCTCCGGCTTCGCGGCAGTCCTCGTGCTCACCGGCCTGCAGGGCTGGTTCGCGATCCGCCAGCTCGGAAGGCTCAGCAACGCCACCGGCGCCGCCGAGCTCACGGCCGACGCGCGCTCGATCATCCTCCTCACCACCGCGGTGACGGTCGCGGTCGGCCTGGCGCTGGCCGTGCTCCTGGCCCGGCTGATCGCGAGTCCGCTGGAGAGCCTCGGCATGCTGGCGGAGCAAGTGTCGAAGGGCAATCTCTCGGCCGACATCAAGAGCCAATCGCGGGACGAGATCGGATGGCTGGAACACTCGATGCGCCAGATGGTCAAGAATCTGCGCACGGTGGTCGGCCAGATCTCCACTTCCTCGCGCACGGTGGCGACGTCGGCGGAGGAGATTTCCGCCTCTTCGGTACAGATGGCCAAGGGCGCGGAGGCCCAGACCAGCTCGACCGAGCAGACGTCCGCCACCATGGTACAGATGGCCGCCCAGATGCAGGCGCTCGCCCGGAACGCGGAGGCGCTCGCGGCCAACGTGGACGAGACCTCGTCGTCGATCCAGCAGATGAGCGCCACGCTGGTGCAGACCTCTCAGAACGGCGAGACCCTGCTGCAGTCGGTCGAGGAGGCGATGTCCCGCCTCACCACGATGATCGACAACATCGGCGCGATCGCCTCCCGGGTGCACATGGTGGACGAGGTGTCCAGGAACTCGGTGGTCGAGGCGAAGAGCAACGGGGAGCAGCTCCAGGCCTCCGTCAATTCCATCGGCAGCCAGTCGGAGGAGATCGGCAAGATCGTCAAGGTCATCGAGGGCATCGCGGACCAGACCAACCTGCTCGCGCTCAACGCCGCCATCGAGGCGGCGCGGGCGGGCGAGGCGGGCCGCGGGTTCGCGGTCGTGGCCGACGAGGTCCGCCGGCTGGCGGAGCGCTCGGTGCAGGCGACCCAGGAGATCGGCTCGGTCATCGAGTCGGTACAGCAGGAGACCCGCGCGGCGGTCACGCTCATGAACGGCGTGCTCGGCGCGATCGTCGAGTCGATCGACAAGACCTCCCATCTCGTCGGCGAGGCGGCCCGCGCCACCGAGGAGCACGCGCTTGGCGCCAAGGAAGTGCTGCGCATGGCGGGCAGCATGGCGACGCTCACGCGGCAGATCGCCGCCTCGGTGCGGGAGAACGCCTCCGGCGCCAAGGAGATCACCACGGCCGCGCAGAAGATGAACCAGCTCACCCACCAGATGTCGGAGGCGGTCGGGGAGCAGAAGCGCGGCGGGGAGATGGTGGTGAAGGCGGTCGAATCGGTGGCGCTGGTGTCCCGCCAGAACCTGGTGGCGGTGGAGCAGATGAGCGCGGCGGCCAAGACCCTGGCCGGCGAGTCGGAGCTGCTCAAGCAGCGGGTCGAGACCTTCCAGCTTCCGGTCGGGTGAGTCCCAGTATGTCCGTCTCCACCGTAGCCGTCGCCGACCGTCTCGCCCGTCTCAGCACGGCAACCGGCCCCGCGCGCGAAGCGCTCATCCTCGCCGCGTTCGAGGACGAGACTGCGTCGGTCCGCGAGCACGCAATCCGGCTCGCCACCCGGTACGTCGAGCCCCAGATCCTGGGCGGTCTGGTGGCGGATGGCGTGAACGCGGCCCGCCGGAACGGCGCGCTCGCCGCGCTCGAGCGGCAGGGTCCCTACGCGGTGCCCTATCTGGCGGAGCTGCTCCGCTCCCCCGACGCCGAGCTGGTCATGTTCGCCCTCCAGATCCTCGCGCGGGTGGCCGATCCCAAGGCCGCGGCCGGTATCCTTCCGCTGCTCCGCCACGGCGATCCGAACGTCGCCCAGTCCGCGGTGGAGGCCCTCGGCCGGCTGCGGAGCGCCGACGCCGTGCCCGCGCTGCTCGAGCTGCTGCGGGGAAACCTGTGGCTCCAGCTCGCCGCGGTGACCGCACTGGGAGAGATCGGAGACCCGGCGGCGGCGGCGCCGCTCCTGGCGCTGGTGCCCGACAGCTTCGTGGCCGAGCAGGCGGTCCGGTCCCTCCAGCGACTCGCCGCTCCGGAGTCGCTCGATCCCCTGCTCGGCCTCCTGATCCGGGTGCACGAGCGGCCGCTGCGCGACGCGATCCTCGAGGCCGTGGGCGTTGTGCTCGACCTCCATCCCGACCCGGCGGCCGCCGGCGCGCGCTTCGCGCTGGAGTCGGAGCGCGATCGCGGCCCGGAAGGCGCGGCGGCGTTTCTCGGCGAGCTGTTGCGCACATTCGAGGCGGAGGCCGAGTGCCTGCGGGAGCTGCACGGGTCGGCCGCGGCCGGCGCGATGGTCGAGCGCGAGGCGCTGGCCCAGGCCGCCGTCGCCGTCATTCTGAGCGGCCGGGTCCGGAGCCTCTATCCGCTGGTGCTGCGCCGCGCCGGCGACGCCGAGGCGGCCTGGATCGAGGCCCAGTGGCACCGGCACGCACAGCTCGGACGCCCCGAGATCGCGGCCCTGCTTTCGCACCGCGATCCTCTGGTGCGGCGCGGAATTCTGACCGCCGCCGTCTTCGAGCCGGAGGACCTCGGGAACATCCTTGCCCGGCTCGAGGACCCGGAGACGCAGGTGCGGGCCGCCGCGTGCCGGGCCCTCGGGCGCCTGGGCGACGGTCGCGCCGCGCCCGCGCTGGTCCGCCATATCCGGGAAGGCACCCCGGACGAGCGGGCCCAGGCGGCGGCCGCGCTCGGACGGCTTCCGATCGAGGCGTTGCAGGAGCTGTGTCTCTGCCTCGACCCCCGCGCCGGGGACGAGACCGTCGTGGCTGCGCTCGAGGCGGTGCGCGTGGCCCAGGCCAGCGCCTTCGAGGCGGACGTGCTGGGGCTGGCGCGGGCCCCGTCGGCCGTCATCCGGCTCGCCGCGCTGCGGGCCGCCGCCGCGCTGCCGAGCACCCGGGCCGAGCTCGCGCTCTTCCGCGCCCTGGGGGACCGGGACGAGCGCATTCAGATCGAGGTGCTCGAACTGCTGGTGGAGCGCGGTGGAGACCGGGCCGGGGCCACGCTCACCGCGCTTCTCTCCGCCGCCGACTCGCTCCGCTTCCGCGTCATCCGTGCGCTCGGCCGGCTCCGCGTCGCGGAGGCGGCGCCCCGGCTCGAGTCGCTGTATCCGGAGGCGGCGCTGCACGAGCGGGTGGAGATTCTCCGCGCGCTCGCCGCGATCGCGCCGCCGGGCGTGGCCGACGTCCTGCGCACCCGGCTCCGCTCGCCCGAGCCCGAGATCCGGCACGTCGCCGCGTCCGGGCTGGCGGAGGTGGCCGGCCCCGAGGACATCCCCACGCTCGTCGCCATGGCCGGCGACGAGGACTGGGCAATGCGCAACGAGGCGGCCCGGGGCCTGGGCCGTCTGGGGCTGCCGGAGAGCCGCCCGACCTTGCTCACGCTGGTGCGCGACGTCGAGGCGGTCGTGGCCCGGACCGCTCGCGGCGCGCTCGCGGGCATCGCGGACGGTTCCGGCTCGGCTGCGGCATGACCCCCCCGGACGAGGGGGAATGCAAGCTCCTGTCCGATGTGATCCAGGAGCGGTTCGGTCTGTCGTTCGCGGGCGTGCGGCGGGACATTCTGCTCTCGCGGGTGCGCCCGCGCCTCGCCGCGCTGCGCCTCCCCACGCTGCTCGACTACTACCACTTCCTCCGCTGCCACCCTGACCGCGAGGCCGAGTTCGAGCGGCTCTCGTGCCAGCTGACCAACAACGAGACCTACTTCTTCCGGGAGCCGCACCACTTCGCCATCATCGCGCAGCACGTGGTGGCCGCCCTGGGCGACACGCTCCGGACGCGGCCGCTCCGAGTGCTGTCGGCCGGCTGCTCCTCCGGGGAGGAGCCGTACTCGCTCGCCATTGCCCTCCATGACGCCGCGCTCGAGCTGCGCGGCATCCGCTGGGAGATCGACGCGTGCGACCTGAATCGTGACCGTATCGCACGCGCCCGCGAGGGGGTGTACGAGGGCGGGTCGCTCCGCGCCTGCGACGCGGAAGCGGTCCGGCGGCATTTCGAATCCCAGAACGGCGGCCGCCACCGCCTGCGCGACCGCTACCGGAAGTCAGTCCGGTTCTTCGAGGCCAACCTCGCGGCGCCGGGCGGGATGATCGGGTTTCCGCCTTATGACGTGGTCCTCTGCCGCAACCTGCTGATCTATTTCGACGACGCTGGCTTCGATCGGACGATCCGACTCTTCGCCCGTGCCCTTGCGCCCGGCGGATGGCTCTTCCTCGGCCATTCCGAGTCGCTCATCGACCGGAGCGACGAGTTCGTTCCCACCTGGCTCGAGGGCGCGATGATCTACCGCAAGCCCCTGGCGGAGGCCGCGGCGTGATCCGGGTGTTCGTGGTGGACGACTCAACCTTCGCGCGCCGGTCGATCGCGCGGGTGCTCGGAGCGGACCCCGGGATCAAGGTCGTGGGCGAGGCGGCCAGCGGGACCGAGGCGCTCGTGCGGGTACCCGCGGCCAGCCCGGACGTCGTCACGCTCGACCTGGCGATGCCGGGGATGGACGGGCTCGCCACGCTCCGCGGCTTGCTCGCCCGCGATCCCGCACTCCGGGTCCTGATGCTCTCCATGCACACCCGCGAGGGCGCCGAGGCCACGCTCGAGGCGCTGGCCGCCGGCGCCGTCGACTTCGTGGACAAGTCTCGCTTCGGGATGATGGAGTTCGACGGCCTGGGCCGGGAGCTGCGGGAGCGGATCAAGGCGCTCGCCACAGTCCGGTGGGGCGACGGGCTTGGGCGGGCGGCCAACGGCGGGGCGGGCTCTACCCGGCGTCTGGGCGAGTCGGCCACCGGGCCGTCCGTCGGGCCGCCGATGGATCTGTGTGTGCTGGGCGCCTCTACGGGCGGGCCCGCCGCCATCCAGTACGTGCTCGAGGCGCTGCCGGCGGCCTTTCCGCTGCCGCTGGCGATCGTGCAGCACATGCCGCCCGGATTCACCGGTCCCTTCGCGCGGCGCCTGGACCAGCGCTGCCGGCTCCGCGTTCGCGAAGCGGAGGACGGCGATCGGCTCGAGCCGGGGCGGGTGCTCATCGCCCCCGCCGGCCTGCACCTGCGGGTGAACGGGAACCTGGCGGTGACGCTGTCGTCCGAGCCGGCGCAAGCCCGTCACGTACCCAGCGTGGACGTGCTGATGCTCTCCGCCGCCCGCGCCCGGCCGGGCCGGGTGCTGGGCGTGCTGCTCACCGGGATGGGCGATGACGGGGCCGACGGGATGGCGACGATCCACGCGCAGGGTGGGATCACGCTCGCCGAGAGCGAAGCGAGCTGCGTGGTCTACGGAATGCCGCGCGCCGCGTGGGAGCGGGGCGCCGTCACCCGGCTGCTCCCGCTCCCGGCGCTGGCTGAATGGCTGGCCGGGCTTACAGCAGCGTCCCCCGTAGGAGCACCAGCGCGACCGTGAAGTAGATGACGAGCCCCGTCACGTCCACGAGGGTGGCGACGAACGGGGCCGAAGCGCTGGCGGGATCGAATCCCAGCCGGCGGAGCACGAACGGCAGCATCGACCCGGCAAGCGAGCCGAAGAGCACGACGCCCACCAGCGCGGTGCCCACGGTCAAGGCCACGAGCGAGTAGTGTGCGCCGTAGTCGTACCAGCCCAGCCGCTGCCAGAGCAGGATCCGCACGACCCCGATCACGCCGAGGATGCTCCCGAGCGTGAGGCCGGCCGGAAGCTCCCGGACCGCCACCCGCCACCAGTCGCGCAGGCCCACCTCGCGCAGCGCCATCGCGCGGATGATGAGGGAGGTGGCCTGCGAGCCGGAGTTGCCCCCCGAGCTGATGATGAGCGGGATGAAGAGCGCGAGCACGACTGCCCGGCTGATCTCGGCTTCGAAATGTCCCATCGCGGTGGCGGTGAGCATCTCGCCCAGGAAGAGGGCGCAGAGCCAGCCGGCGCGCTTCCGGATCATCGTCAGGAAGCCAATCCGCATGTAGGGCTCGTCCAGCGCCTCCATGCCGCCGAATTTCTGGACGTCCTCCGTCGTCTCCTTCACCAGCGCGTCGATGATGTCGTCCACCGTGACGATGCCGAGCACGTGTCCGCCGTCGTCGATGACGGGGATGGCGAGCAGGTCGTACTTGGAGATGAGCCGGGCGACGTCCTCCTGGTCCATGAGGGGACGCACCGTGATCGGCTTCCGCATCTCGCCCACGTCGAGCAGCGGCGTGCCCGGGTCGGCGAGCATGATCTCCTTGAGCGACACGACCCGAACCAGCCGCTGGGTGTCGGGATCCAGCAGGTAGATCGCGTAGACCGTCTCCTTGCCCCGACCGACTTCACGGATGTAGGCCTTGACCTGGTCCACGTTCCAGTCGGCGGGCACCCCCACGAACTCCGTCGTCATGATGCCGCCCGCGCTCGTGGGCGGGTAGCGGAGCAGCAGGTCGAGGGTATCTCGGGTCGGCGCGGCGAGCACATGCACCAGGCGGGCTCGGGCCGCATCGTCCATCTCGCGGAAGAGCTCGACCTGCTGGTCCGCCGACATCGCCTCGATCAGGGGCACGGCGCGGGCCGGGTCCAGCCCGGCGACGATCGCGGCCCGCCGGGTGAGCTGTGGCTCGTCGAACACCTGCACCGCACGATGGAACGGCAGCGCGGCGGCGACCCGCGTGGCCGCGGCCACCGGCAGACCGTTCAGCCCCTCGGCGATGTCCGCCGGGAGGAAGTCGGCGCAGGCTGCGTGGAAGTCGTCCTCGTCGCCGGAAAGGAGGTAGAGCAGCTCGGGAGAGGGAGGAGTCGCGCTCTTCGTCATGGGGGCCGCCGGCGGGCTAAGGCGTGTCGCGCACGCCGTCCTCGATCCACGCGAGGTACGCCGGGTCACCGGCGACGATCGGGACGGCGACGATCTCGGGAACCTGGTAGGGATGCTCGGCCCGGATCCGGGCCTCGAGCGCCGGCAGCCGTGCCACCGTGGTCTTGAGCACGCAGGCCCACTCGGGGGCGGTCTCGACTCGGCCCTGCCAGCGATAGGTGCTGCTGATGGGACCGCTCACCTGCGCGCACGCGGCGAGCCTCGCGTCGACCAGCAGCGCCGCGAGGCGGTCGGCGGCCTCGCGGGAATCGACCGTGGTGGTCACCTGGCAGCAGCCCGTCATTCCGTGACCACCCGTCAACGAGGCTACTTTGCGTTACCCGCCCCGGCGGCCGCCGACACGCCCGGCGTGTCCGCACCGCGCTTGCCGTCGGGAATGGGCAGCACCGCCGCCCGCCAGCCGCTCTTGAAACGGACCGTGAGGCGGTGGCCGAGGGTGTCGGGCACGACGTCCACGACCTCCGGCAGCGTCCGGGCGTAGGCCACTGCCGCGGCGGTCTGCTGCGCCAGCGCCTCGGGTGATTCGCCCTGATAGGCGGCCGCGAACTCGCGCCCGATCGCGACCTCCTCCGCCTGCTCATGACCGTAGGCGGCGAACTGGTCGGCCGGCACCAGGCCCTTCTGGGAGGTCACTTTGGGATAGAGCTCGTACGTGCGGCACCCGGCGGCGCCGAGGGCGAGAACCAGGAGCGCGAGGTGCGACATGAGGCGCATCGTTTTTCCCGGGCGAGTGGCCCGGATAATATACACCCGACGCCGGACGCCGATCCGTCCCCTTCGCCGGCGAATCATGGAGGAACTTCGATGGTCCGATCCACCGCGATGGCGCTGGCGCTCGTGCTGTGCCGGCTTCCCGCCCCCACGTCCGCCGCCGCGCAGACGGCGGCGACTTCCCAGTGGGTGGCGCCGGCATCCACGACCGATACCCTCGTTCCCGGGGTCGAGTCCAGGCCGTCCGGGCACAGCATCCGCTGGTACGAGCCGCTGGCCGTGCTCGGGGGCATCGCGCTCACCGGCGCGCTCGATCAGTCGGTCGCCAACCACTTCCGCGACCACCGCTCCCAGACCGGCGACGACGTCTTCAACGCGTGGGCCAAAGTGGGAACGCTGGGGGTCGGGGTCGTCACCGCGGGAGTGCTCGCCGGCGGCCTGATCTCGCACAACGACAAAGTCACCCATGCCGGCCTACGTCTGCTGTTCTCCGCCGGGCTGTCCGCCGGCGCGGCCCAGGGCATCAAACTGGTGACGGGCCGGGAGCGTCCGGTCGATAACACGAGCGCATGGGACTTCGACCCTCCCAAGTTCGACGCTGCGTTTCCGTCGGGCCACACCACCGCGGCCTTCGCGATGGCCACGTCGCTGTCGGACGACATCCACCGGCCGTGGGCCACGGTCGCGCTCTACAGCGTGGCGACGGGCGTCGCCGTGTCCCGGGTGTACCAGCAGGAGCACTGGGTCAGCGACGTGGTCGGCGGCGCCGCCCTCGGCATCACCTCCGCCAAGCTCATCAACGGACGGTGGCGTGTGTTCGGCTTGAAGCCCCCTCGTTTTCTGATCGGCTCGCGAGGCCCCGCCGTCGGCTGGTCCGTGGCCTTTCACGAGTGACGCTGCCACGCCGTCGCCGGCTCAGAAGCGGAGCTGGAGCTGGGTGATGGCCGCGCCGCGCCGAGTCCCCGGGGTGCCGATCTCCCGGGACACGTAGTTCGCCAGCAGCCGGATCCGGCTCGCAGCCAGCCAGACGTTCACCCCGCCGGTCCTCGCGACCTGCCGCTGCGCCGGGGAGACCCCGGGTCGCTCGAACCACTCCTGCTTCAGGACCAGCTGCACCCACGGCAGCACGCGGTCCGCCGCGAGCGCGCACCAGCTCCTCGTCCGCCTCGCGAGCGGCGCGCGGCTGCCAGAGGTACCCGCCCTTCAGGCTCAGCCCCTGTGAAAGTGTGGTAGATTGGCTCTGAAGGGCTCTTAACATACTATGTGAGCATTATTGAGGTCACTTATGGACACATTGAGCGCCACCGAAGCGGCGACCCTCCTCCATGTCAGCCCCAAGCGGGTGCAGTTCCTCGCCCGCGCGGGCCGGGTGCCGGCAGTACGCCTGGGCCGCCGCTGGCTCTTCCCCCGCAGGGCGCTCGAGGCGCTCCTCGACCAGCCCGCTGCCGGCCCCCGACCGGGTGAGGCCCACCCGATCGACCTGAGCGCGCGCAATCAGCTCCGTGGGACGGTGGCCGAGGTCACGGTCGAGGGACTGATGGCGGAGGTCCGGGTCAGCATCGGTGATCAGGAGCTGGTCGCGGTGATCACCCGGTCAGCCGCGGAGCGCCTGAGGCTGCGCCGGGGCGACGACGTGTTCGCCGTGGTCAAGTCCACCGAAGTGATGATCGGGAAGGGGTGAGCCGTGGGACGACGACAGTTCGCGCTGCTGGGTCTGGCACTTCTCTCCCCGCCCCGGACAGCGCCGGCCCAGGCCGA
>JBGQIW010000079.1:0-13020 GCA_041498715.1 Gemmatimonadota bacterium
ATGATCAAAGTGGGCGACGACCCGGTGGATTGGCACACGGTGGTGGGCGTCGTGGACGACGCGCCGAGACCGGGGCTCGGCGCCGCGCTCGAGCCGCCGTTTACCGTCTACCTGAGCGTGCTCCAGCATCCCGTACCGTCGGTCGAGCTGCTGGTGCGGCCGCGGCCCGGCAGGAACGTGGACGACGCCTTCGTGGCTCGAGCACTCGCCGAGTCCCTCGGATCCGGCGTCCCGGTCCACCGCGTGAGCGAATCGCGGCTCCTCGCCGCGCAGGTCGTTCCCGTTGCCTGGCTCGGGCGCTGGCTCGACGTCGAGGGTTGGGCGATGCTCGCGATCGCGACGACCGGCACCTTCGCGCTGATGCGCCTGTGGGTGCTGTCGCTTCTGACCGAGCTTGGCATGCGCCGAGCCGCGGGCGCCCGACGGGCTCAGATTCTCGGCCTCGTGCTCTGGCGGGCTGCGGGAGTGGGCGTGGCGGGTACCGCGGTGGGTCTCTGGCTGGCACCCGGCGTCTGGCGACTGATCGAGAGCGCGATCCCGGGTCTCCCGGTGTGGAGCCCCGGACTCGTTGCTCCGCTCGCCGCCCTCCTCGTCACCGTCACCATCGCGGGCGCGCTTCTCCCCGCCTGGCACGCGGCGCAAATGACGCCGGCCGCGTTGCTCGACTTCGAAGCGGACTGAACGTCCGCGGCGGACCCCGGACGCTTACCGAGACGACCGGCGAACGAGCACCGCTGCTACTGCTTGATCCAGGTGGGCCGGAGGTCGCGGGTGACGTCCGCCACCAGCTCCCCCACCACCTCCCCGTAGGCATCATCGGGATTCCGCACCGTGATGGTCGGGACCTGATCGGTAATGGCTACGCGGCCCACCGTCCGGTTCGCCGAGGCGCTCGAGCGCCAGAGCGTTCCCCCGGTCCGCGTGGACAGGAGCTGCACCGTGAGCTCGGCGACGACGGACGCGCGGAGACTCAGGTCGCCAGGCGAGCGGATGCGCGCGCTCGGGGTGACGCGCGATACCTTGAGCTGCCCCAGGAACACCGCGGGCACGTCCTTCTGCCGGCCAAGGGCTTGGGCCAGCGCCGCCGCGTCGGCGGTCGGCGGAACGCTCTTGAGCGACGAGTCCGCCGAGCCCAGCTCGAGCAGCTCGACGCCCGACTGAGTGCGGAGCACCGCTTCGGCAAAGCGCTGCGTCGCCATCGCGCTCAGCGATCCGTTGGTCTGGTCCACGGAGAAGGTGACGAGGGCAATCCGGCCGTACGGGACGAGGTCGAGCCGGGGAGGCACCTGGGCATAGTGGGAGGCGCAGGCCGACAGCGCGAGCGTTGCGCAAACCGCGAGCACACATTGCATTCGGACAGGGCTGTTCGCCTTGTTTCGAGCCATCGTGGGCACCTGGTGAGGGGCGCCAGCCGGGGTGGCAAGACGTGCGCCAGTAAGGCCCGCGCGGGGGGCGCGGGACAGAGCATGCCCCGTAGAACCGCCGGCCCTCCGACGGCGTTAATGATGCGTCACCCCGGCCTTGGAGGCCCTGAGATGCGTCGTTTGCTCGCCACCGTCATCGCTTTGCCCTTTGCCCTTGGTCTGCGGGTCTCTCCACTCCACGCCGATCAGCCCCGGCCCGCCACCGAGCGAGTCGCGGTGTTTGCCGGCGGCTGCTTCTGGGGGATCGAGGCCGTCTTCGAGCACGTGAAGGGGGTCATTTCCACGACGTCGGGCTACGCCGGCGGCTCCGTCCCGTCACCGTCGTACGAGCAAGTGAGCTCGGGCGAGACGGGGCACGCCGAATCGGTGCGGGTGGTCTACGATCCGGCGCAGGTCAGCTACGATCAGCTGCTCGCGGTGTTCTTCACCGTGGCCCACGACCCAACCGAGTTGAACCGCCAGGGGCCGGACCAGGGGACGCAGTATCGCTCGGCCGTGTTCTACACTGGCGCGGACCAGCGCCAGGCGGCCGAGGCCTACATCGCCCGCCTGCAGCAGGCGAACGCGTCCGGTCGCCCGATTGTCACCCAGGTCGCCCCGCTCAAGGCCTTTTACCGCGCCGAGGACTACCACCAGCACTACATGGCGCACCATCCGTATTCGCCCTACATCGTCGTGAACGACGCGCCCAAGGTGGCGCGCCTCCACCGTGAGTTCCCGGCGCTCTACCGCGAGCCCGCGGTGGACTGACGGGCGGTGGGGGTCCAATGGCCCCCGCGTAAGGGCAGCGGCGCGGTCGCGACTTGACGCCGTCAGAACGCGGCTGAACGTTGGGTCATCCACTCATCATCGAGCCGTCCATGTCACCCTCCCCATCCCTCCCCGCACCCGAAAGCCTGGCCCGCGCGCTGGCCCGCGCGCTGGCGGCTACGCTCCCCGAGCGATCCGACCTCGACCTGGATGCCGAGACGCTGGCGCGCCGGCTGGCTCCGGCGCTCCAGCGTGAGCTCGAGTCGGGTGGGCGCGACGAGTCGCTCGCCGGATCCGCCCCAGGGTCATTTCGTCGCGGCGACAGTGATTCGGCTGAAGCCCGCATCCTCGCCGCCATCGCGCGCCATCCCGCCGGGCGCTCACCCGGTCTCACCCCCGATGAGCTGGCCACCATCACCGCGCTGGCGGCGGCCGAGCTGGGACCCGTCGTGCGCCTCCTGGTCCAGCGCGGCGACCTCGTGCGCGACGCCTGGCTGGTTCGCCTGCCCGATGCCGGCGATCTCCTGCCCGAGCCGGGCGACGCCGCGGCGGGCGCCAGCCGCCCGGACGCGGAGGACCGGATCGGGGTCGAGCGCCGTGGCGCCGGTGATCGGCGCGGGCTGGGCGACCGGCGCCTCTACGAGCAAGGCCTCCCGGAGGCCTGAGGCCGCGGCAGACGAAGAACGGGGACGCGGTGTCGCTCCGCGTCCCCGTTCCTCTTTTCTGCCGGGGCGGCAAGCCGCCCCGCTGGATCAGTTGATCTGCACCGCCGCGCTACCCGTGAGCGGCATCCGCGCCAGCCGGGGGTGGAGCGCCGACTGCCGGGTGAACAGCACCGGGCTGCCGTTCCAGGTGGGGGGCGCCAGCTCGCACCAGACGCTGTAGCTGCCCGCCGTCGGCCCCGCGGTGAAGAGCCCGCTCGAGGTGATGGTCCCGCCGGTGGCGTGCCAGATGACGCTCACGGCCACCGTATCATTGGTGATCGCGACGCCCTTGGCCGTGAACTGCTGGCTGTGCCCCGCGGTGATTGAGACCGTCTTCGGCGTCAGCAGAATCTGGACGATGTTCCAATCCACGTGCAGCGCGGTCGTGGCCACGAGCCCGTTCGAGCTGCGCGCCATGATCGAGTAGTTGCCCGGGACGATGCCCGCGATGTAATTGCCCGCGATGTCGATCGCGCCGCCGGTGGCCGACCAGCTCACCGCGGGAGCGACGCTGTCGCCGGCCGACGTGTGTCCGACCGCCACGAGGGCGAAGGTATCCTTCTGGGTGAGCCAGAGCGAGTCGGGGACAATCGTGAGGCTCGTGAGCGCGGGCGCGGGCGTCGGGGTCGGCGGGGGTGGCGGCGGGGCCACCGTGACGACGGTCACGACGGCGGTGTCGCTCCGCTGATGCGCCGGCCAGCGCGCGATCACCCGGTAGGTTCCCGCGGCCGACGGGGCGGTGTAGAGGCCGCTCGCTTCGATCGTGCCGCCGGTCGTGATCCAGCTGGCCTTCTCGACCGAGCTGGCGGTGAAGGTCAGCGTTCCGCCCACAACAAGCGAGGCCTGTGTCGGCGTGATGGTCGGGTTGAACGCGGCCTGGCGGTCGGTCGTGTCTGAGGTAGGCGCGGTGGTGGCGGCGCTGCAACCAACGGCGAGACCCAGGATCGCGCCCAGAACGGCGCGACGGGCAGTAAGTGTCGTGTACGGCATGGATGCGGGGCTCCTCGAGCCAAAGGCGAAAAGACGCTGCGGGCCCGCACCGGCTCGATTCCTGTCGAGCTCCCGGGTGCGTGATGCGCAGCGTCCTTGCCGAGCCCTCCCGCGGGAACAAAATCCGCGGCAACCATCTGCCGTTCGCACGTGCTAAGTGCATAATCAAGGCCAACATACGCTTGGCCGTGGTGAAAGAATTTGTGACACCGGGAGGTGTCACTTTTTAAACAGCGCGCGCCGCTCGCTGCCGGAGTGACCACCGCCCACACCCGACCCGGCGCGTCACGCCGGGTCCGGCGCGCCGTGGCGCGGTTTCTGCCGATCGGCCGTTGCGCCTCGGAAGCATCTGCCGCCCACGGGTCACTCGTACACAGGACAGCACAATGCGCCGAATCCTGCTTCTCGCACTTCTCGCCCATCCGAGCGCCGATCTCCGCGCGCAGACCGATAGCACGGTGCCGCCGGTCGTGCTCGCCGCCCTGCGCGAGACGCTCGCGAGCCACTACGTGACCCCGCTCAGCCGGGACTCGCTCGCCCGCTTCACCACGGCGGACTCGCTGCTCGCCTCACTGCGCGACCGGCACACGATCCTCTTTTCGCCCGAGGGGCTGAAGGAATTCCAGGTGATGGCGGGCGGGCGGTTCGGCGGAATCGGCGCCCGGCTGGGGGTGCTGCGCGACACGGTCTATTTCACCAGCGTGATGGCGGGCGGTCCGGCGGCCAAGGCCGGCCTGGCCGCGTTCGACCGGGTCGTGGCGGTGGATGGTCAGTCCGTGATCGGTCTCTCGGTGGACGAGGCGGTGACCCACATTCGCGGCGCGGTCGGCACGACGGTCCGGCTGAGCATCCGGCGCGGTCTCAACGTCCTGAACCCGGCCGTGCCCCGTGACTCGGTCTCGGTTCCGTCGGTTGCCGGCGCGGCGGTCCTCGACGGCGGCATCGCGGTGCTCCGGCTGCGCCAGTTCGGGCCAGGCTCGACCGGCGAGGTGGTCGGCACGCTCGATCAGCTAGTGGCGGCCGGCGCCAAGGGGCTGGTGCTCGACCTGCGCGGCAACCCGGGCGGTCTTCTGGAGGAAGGGCTCGGCATCGCCCAGCTCTTCCTGCCAATCGGCACCGGGCTGGTCGAGGTGCGCGGCCGCCCGGGCGAGCCGGTTCAGCGCGCGCGGGTGATGGCCCCACCCCGCTATCCCACGCTTCCGCTCGTCTTGCTGGTGGACGCCTCGTCCGCTTCCGCGGCGGAAGTGCTGACCGGCGCGCTTCAGGACGCGCACCGCGCGACGGTGCTCGGCGGCCAGAGTTATGGAAAGGGCTCAGTCCAGCAGATCACGCCGCTGCCGGAGGGCTGGGCCGTCAAACTCACGGTGGCCCGCTGGTACACGCCGGTCGGCCGGGGCATCGACCGCGGGCCCCAGCCGGGCGATGAGTCGATCGATCCCGCCGCGCCGCATCAGGGAGGCATCACTCCCGACGTCGTGCTCGCCTCCGATTCGAGCCTGGCCCCGCCGGCCGCCGCGCTCACCGCGCTTGCGGGCACGACCTGGCGGGCTCTGGCGGAACGGATCGCCGATTGGACCGAGCACGCAGCCGAATCCGGAGCCTCGGCGGCCACGCCGGTGGACGGCGGCCGCGTGCTCGCGGGCATGAGCGTGCCGGACAGCCTGAAAGCGCCGATGGCGACCTGGCTCGCGGGCCAGCTCACGGAGAGCGTGATGAGCGCCCGCTACGGCGACGCCGCCCAGGAGTCCTGGCGGCTGTCGCGCGACGGCGAGGTCGAAGCCGCACGGACCTGGATGGCCGAGCGACTCTAGCCCGGCCGGCTCCAGACCGCCGGCGTGCTACATTGCGCGGGTATGTCGTCGCTCTCCACCGCCGAAGCCGAAACCATCCTCACGGATCTCGCGGCAGTCTTCGCCCGCGAGGCCCCCGCACCGTCGGTCCCGGGCATCGAGTCGCCCAACGTCGACGCGATATACCGCACGCTGGTGGAGCAGATCCCCGCCGTCGTGTTCATGGCATACCTGGACCGGGCCATGGGCCAAGCGTACGTGAGCCCCCGGATCGAGGAGGCCATCGGCTTCTCGCAGGAGGAGCGGCTCGAGGCCCGCCTCGCCGAGCTGCGAGGAGCGGCAGTGCCATGATCGATCTCCTCGCGGTCTTGGCACTGGGCTTCTTTCTCGGCATGCGGCACGCCACCGACCCCGATCATGTGATCGCGGTGACGACCATCGTCACGCGCCACCGGAGCACCAGGAGCGCGGCCCTGATCGGTGCGGTCTGGGGTGTCGGCCACACGCTCACCATCCTGGTCGTCGGCGGCGGCATCATCCTGTTCCGCTGGGTCATTCCCGGGCGCCTGGGACTCTCCATGGAGTTCGCGGTCGGGGTGATGCTGATCGTGCTGGGTATCGCCAACATCCGCGACTTTCTCCGGTTGATGCGCCAGGTAGCCGAGCCGGACCCGCGGGCCGCCGCTCCGGCCGGCGTGCACTCGCATCCGCACAGCCACGGCGACTACGTCCACACCCACGCGCACGGGCACGACCCGGAATCCCACCCGCACGCCGCGGAGCAGACCCCGGTGGGCTGGCTCGACCACCATCTCGGGGGCCTTCCGCTCTATCAGCTGGTGCGGCCGCTGGCCGTGGGCGTCGTCCACGGCCTTGCCGGCTCCGCCGCGGTGGCGCTGCTGGTCCTCACCGCCATCGGCAACCCGAAATGGTCGGTCCTCTACCTCCTCATCTTCGGGGTGGGTACGATGGTCGGGATGATGCTCATTACCGCGGCGATCGCGCTGCCCTTCGCGCTGAGCCGGCGCCAGTCCCGGTTCGCCGGGAGGCTTCGGCTTGCCTCCGGTCTGGTCAGCGTCGGGTTCGGTCTGCTGCTTACCTATCAGATCGGGATCGTTCACGGCCTCTTCACCAGCCACCCCAGCTGGACACCCTTCTGAAACCCGAAGTACCGCCCCTTCCGTAACGCACTTCCGGCCCGCACTTTCGCGGGGGCATCCGGGTGGAGTTGGGTGATCTCAGTCCCGCCCCGCCGGGGTTCCAACCTTAGGGAGGTCGTATGCCGCTCTACCTCTGGCAGGCTTCGTACGCCGCGGAAGGCACCAAAGGCCTGATCAAGGACGGGGGTACCAAGCGCCGGGATTTCGTGAAGCAGATGATCGAAAGGCTCGGCGGCAAGCTGATCGCGTTCTATTACGCGTTCGGCGACGCCGATGTCGTCGGCATCACGGAATTCCCCGACGAGGCCAGCGCACTTGCGCTGTCGCTTGCCGTGAATGCCAGCGGCGCCGTGAGTCTGAAGTCCACGCCGCTGCTTTCCGCCGATGTCGTGGACGCCGCGGTCAAGAAGCAGGTGGGGTACCGGCCGCCCGGCGCCTGACCCGCCGGCACCCGACCGATGGCGACGAAGGAGCGGGCCGAGGTCCGTGCTTTCCCTCAGGCGAACGCGTCGTACGAGCGTTGGCTCGGGGCGCGGCTCCGCCTCCTCGCCGCCGACCTCCGCCGCAAGCACGCGGCCATGGCCGAAACACCCTTTCCGTTTCTGCGGGCCACGTTCTTCCGCTGGGCCGAGCGGTGGCCGGCGGTGTGCCCGGACCTCACCGACGCTCCCCCGGTGCTCGCGGTGGGCGATCTGCACGTGGAGAACTTCGGCACCTGGCGGGACGCCGAGGGTCGACTGGCGTGGGGCGTGAACGACTACGACGAAGCGTGGCCCCTGCCCTACACCAACGACCTCGTCCGGCTTGCGACCAGTGCCGTGCTTGCCGCCGAGGAAAACGAGCTGTCGCTCGAACCGGAGCCGGCGACGGCGGCGATTCTCGAGGGCTATCACGCGGGACTGGAGGCGGGGGGTCGTCCGTTCGTTCTCGCGGAGCACCACCACGCGCTCCACGAGATGGCGGTCGCCCGGCTCAAGGATCCCAAGAAGTTCTGGGATAAGCTCGACACCATGCCGACGGCGCGGGGCAAGCCGCCGGCCACCGCGCGCAAGGCCCTGCGGGCGATGCTGCCCGATCCGGATCTCGAGGTCCGGTTCGTCCATCGGATCGCGGGGCTGGGAAGCCTCGGTCGCGAGCGATACGTCGCCATCGGAGACTGGCATGGGGGTCAGGTCGCCCGGGAGGCCAAGGCGCTGGCCCCCTCCGCTTGCAGCTGGGCGGCCGGCGCCGGCGGGCGGCACGGGAAGGTCTATTACCAGCGGATCCTCGACCTGGCGGTCCGCTGTCCCGATCCGTTCGTCCGGGTGAAACGCCGATGGGTCGTTCGTCGTCTGGCTCCGGACTGCTCACGCATCGAACTGAAGGCGCTGCCCGCCGTCCGCGACGAGCTCGCCCTCCTCCGGGCCATGGGCTGGGAGACGGCGAACGTCCACCTGGGCAGCGCCCGGGCCAAGACCCTTCGAGCCGACCTGCAGCGCCGGCCGGAAGGCTGGCTCCGCAAGGCGGCGACCCACATGCGCGACGAAGTCAGGACCGATTGGCGGGCCTGGCGCGGACTGTGGACGAAGAGGGCGGGCCGATAGGACCTGCTTCACCTCCACCCTGGAGAGCACGACATGCGATTGGCGGCGCTTGGTTGCCGGTGAGCCTCGCCTGACTCGCCCCCTGCGGCTCACGGCCTGGGGCGCGGTCGCGGTGGTGGTCGTCGCGGCGGCCTTCGCCGCCGACGCGTGGTGGTTCAAGCCGCTCAGCCTCAACGTGTTCTACGAGCGGCTCTTCCTGCGCTACGTGCTCCGCGATCCGGAGCTGCTCACCCTGCTCGGTGTCCTACGCCCGTATGGGATCACGGCGCCGGACAGCCGTCTGACCGACGTGTCGGACCGCCGGCTGCACGAGGACCAGGCGCTGATCCGGAGCGAGCTCACCACCCTCCGCAGCTACGACACGACGCGCCAGACGCCATCGCAGCGCCTCTCGACGGCCATCCTGGACTGGTATCTCGACGATCTCGTGCGCGGCCAGGATTTCGCGTACCACACGTACCCCGTCAACGCCCACAACGGCGTCCAGGCGGAGCTCCCCGAGCTGCTCGCGGTCCGGCAGATAATCGCGAGCGCGGCCGACGCGCGGCGCTACGTCCGCCGGCTGTCGCGCTTCGGCGAGAAATTCGATCAGCTTCTCGAGGGGCTTCGCATTCGTGAGCAGCGCGGGCTCATCCCTCCCCGCATCGTCGTGGAGGAGACGCTGGCGCAGATGCGCGCCTTCGTGGCAACGCCCGCGCGCCAGAACGTGTTGTATACCGCGCTCGCCGCCAGGCTGGACTCCGCCGGCGTGAGCCCGGACGAGGGTGTGCGGCTGCTGGCCGATGCCGAACGGGAGATCGCTCGCACGGTCTATCCCGCTTACGAGCGACTGATCGCCTTCGAGGACACGGTGGCGCGGCACGCGGGCGACGACGTGGGGGTATGGCACCTGCCCGACGGCGACCGCTACTACGCCTGGGTGCTCCGCCACCACACGACCACCGATCTCACCCCGGACTCACTGCATGCCCTCGGCGTGGCCCTGACCCGGCAGCTGGAGTCGGACATGGCCCGGACGCTCGACAGCCTTGGCGTCCCGGGACGCGACATCGGCAGTCGCCTGCGCGTCCTGTCGCTGGATCCGCGCTTCCGCTACGGTGCCGACAGTGCGGGCCGGGCGGCGTTTCTCACCGACGCGACTGGAATCGTCGCCAACGCGGAGAGGCATGTATCGGAGGCGTTCAGCCGGGTGCCCCACGCCCGCGTCGTGGTTCGGCCGGTGCCGGCGTTCCGCGAGGCCGCGGCCGCCGGCGCCTACTACAGCCCGGCGGCCATGGACGGATCACAGCCCGGGGTCTTCTTCGTCAACCTGTCCCGGCCGCAAGCGCGCTGGCAGCTGCCGACGCTCGCCTACCACGAGGCCGTGCCCGGTCACCACTTTCAGATCGCCATTGCGCAGGAGCTCCGCGACGTCCCGACTTTTCGCCGGGTGATCCCGTTCACCGCCTACATGGAGGGCTGGGGCCTGTACGCCGAGCGGCTGGGGTACGAGCTCGGCCTCGATGCCAACGTCTATAGCGTGCTCGGATACAAAGAAGCGCAGCTGCTTCGCGCGGTCCGGCTGGTCGTGGATACGGGGATCCACTCGCAACGGTGGTCCCGGGACCAGGCCATCGCCTACATGACGGCCCGTGTGGCGGACACGGCGGAGGTGCGGGCGGAGGTGGACCGCTACATCGTGGACCCGGGCCAGGCGTGCGCCTACATGGCGGGCCAGCTGACGCTGCTCCAGCTGCGAGAGCGCGCCCGGCGTCAGCTGGGTGCCCGATTCGACATCCGCCGCTTTCACGCGGTCGTGCTGGGGAACGGCGCGATGCCCCTCGCCGTCCTCCGGGAGCAGGTGGATGCCTACATCGCCGGCGCGAGCCGGCCTTAGCTTACCCTGATCGAGTGCGGCCCTGATCCTGCCACCGATTGAATCGTGGAGCTTACCATGCCCCAGACGACCCTCCATTCGATCCGCTTCCCGGCGGAGAGCCCGGCCTACCGCAGCGCCCGCGACGAGCTCCTCCAGGCCGAGATAGACCTGCGCAAACAGCTGGAGGCAGTCGCGGCACTCCGCCGGACCCTGCCCCTCGGTGGCCCCCTGAAAGAGGACTACGTGTTCGAGGAAGCCGGAACCGACCTCGGTGCCGCCGCGCCGCGCCAGGTGCGGCTCTCGGAGTTGTTCCGGCCGGGCATGGACAGTCTCGCGGTCTACAGTTTCATGTTCGGACCGGAGATGGCCCAGGCGTGCCCGAGCTGCACGTCCATCCTGGACGGACTGAACGGGAGCATGCCGCACGTGCTCCAGCGAATCAACATGGCCATCGTCGCCAAGTCGCCCGCCGAGCGGATCCGCACGTTCGCGCGGGAGCGGGGATGGCGGAACTTGCGACTCCTGTCCTCCGCCGGGACCACGTACAACGCCGATTATCACGGCGAGAGGGCGGACGGCGCGCAAATCCCGTCGCTCAACGTCTTCGTCCGCCGGGGCGGACGGATTCACCACTTCTACAACACTGAGCTCCTCTTCGCTCCCCCGGAGCCGGGACAGGACGGCCGGCATGTGGATCTGATCTGGCCGGTGTGGAATCTCTTCGACGTGACCCCGGAGGGACGCGGCACCGGCTGGAACCCGCGCCTGTCATACGACCCGCAGCCTGCCGGCGGCTCCAGCGGGTCGCGGTGAGCGGCTCCGACATTGGAACCGCAGACCGCACCCGGGACCTGGGCCGGGTGCTGGCCTCGGAGCTGCCGATCACCCAGCACCTCGGGATCGCGGTCGCGCGGGCGGACGCCGACGGCGTCGAGCTGGCGCTCCCGCTGGCGCCCAATCGCAATCACCAGGGCACCATGTTCGCCGGGAGTCTCAACGCGGTCGCCACCCTCGCCGGGTGGGCCGTCGTCTGGCTCGTGGTCGCCCGAGCGGGCCTGGCAGCCGGGATCGTGATCCAGGACAGCACCATCGACTACCTTCGGCCGGTCACCGGCGATTGCCTGGCACGTTGCGAGCCGCCGCTCCCCGCCGCGCGGGACCAGTTCCTGGCGGCGCTCGCCCGCCATCGCCGAGCCCGGCTCGCGCTCAGCGTCGCCATCACCGTCGGAGAGAAGCCCGCCGCGCGCTTCCACGGCCGCTTTGTGGCTCTCGCCCGCGCCGGCGGGACCGGCCGATCCACGCCCGACCAGGGGAGCCGATGATCCAGCACCACGGCATCACCGGCCGCACCGGTGCGCTCCTCGCTCTGCTGTCGCTGCTCGTCGCCGCGACTCCGATGCCCGCGCAGCAGCGGGCGGATCCGACCAAGCTCGAGGACGAGGCCGTCCGGCGAGCGATCGAGTACCTGCGGATCAACACGACCAACCCGCCCGGCAACGAAGACCAGACGATGCGGTTCTTCGCCCGGATCCTGGCGGACGAGGGCATCCCCTTCGACACCGCGTCCTCGGCGCCGGGGCGCGGGAACATCTGGGCCCGCATCAAGGGGGGCGGGGAGCCCGCGCTGGTCTTGCTGCACCACATGGACGTCGTGCCGGCCGACCCGCGCTACTGGGACGTGGACCCCTTCTCGGCCACCGAGAAGAGCGGGGTCATCTACGCCCGGGGTGCTCTCGACACCAAGACCCTGGGCGTGATGGAGCTCGAGGCGTTTCTCGCGCTCCACCGGATGAAGGTGCCGCTCGCGCGCGACGTGATCTTCATGGCCACGGCGGACGAAGAGGCGGGCGGGTCCTTCGGTGCGGGGTGGGTGGTGGAGCATCACCCCGAGGCATTCGCCGGTGCAAAGCTCCTGCTCAACGAGGGAGGGATCGGAACCGAAGCCGCCGGACGAAAGCAGTTCGGCATCGAGGTTACCCAGAAGGTGCCGCTCTGGCTCAAGCTGGTCTCGACGGGCAAACCCGGCCACGGCTCGGTGCCGCCGGTCGGTTCCTCGGTGGACCGGCTGGTCCGCGCCCTCGAGCGGCTTCGGACGCACGAGTTCGCGCCCCGCATCGTGCCGGCCGTGGACACCTACTTCAAGGGGCTCGCCCGAAACGGGCCGCCCGAGTGGAAGGACGCGTACGCCGACATCGGCCGGACGGCAGGCGACCGTAACGCGCTGCTCCGGCTCCAGCTCGACCACCCGGATCTGGCCGCGCTCACCCGGAACACCTGCTCGATTACGGTGCTCAAGGGCAGCGACAAGATCAACGTGATCCCGCCGGAAGCGGACGCGCAGCTGGATTGCCGCCTGCTCCCGGACCAGGATCCGGCGGCGTTCGTCCGGGAGCTGGAGTCCGTCATCAACGATCCGGGCATCAAGGTGGAACGGATTCTCGGGTTCACTCCGGCGGTCTCCCCGACGGACAACCCGCTCTACCGGGCTATCGCGGACGTCACCCGCCGCCATTTCCCCGACGCGAACATCGTTCCCGCGGTCTCCACCGGCTTCACCGACAGCCATTTCTTCCGCGATCGGGGCGTGGCGTGCTACGGCTTCGCGCCCATCCTGATCCCCGAGGAAGACGAATCGGGGATTCACGGCAACAACGAGCGGCTCTCGGTGGAGAACCTGCGGCGCGGCACCACCATGCTGCTGGAGATCGTCCAGATCGTGGCGGGGAAGCGGCCGGAGCGCTGAGTGGCACGCCTCCTCGTG
>JBGQIW010000080.1:0-12973 GCA_041498715.1 Gemmatimonadota bacterium
CAGCCGGGCGGACATCTACCAGGTGACCGGAATGCCGGTGATCGGGCTCATCCCGAGAATCCGGCGCGCCCGGAGCCGGAAGTTCCGCCGCGCGCATCCGCCGCTCCAGTTCGCGCCCTCCGAGGTGACCGCCGCGCGTCACCGCGTGCGCGGCCGCACGGTCATGAACACCCTCGGCACGCGGCTCATCGGCGCGGCCGACGGGGCGAGCGACGCCGCGGTGGAGGAGGCCTATTCCCGGCTCGAGGCGAACATCCTCTTCACCCGGCCGGGACAACCCCTGCGCACGCTGATGTTCACGAGCCCGTTGCCGGGGGAAGGCAAGACCCTGAGCGCGACCAATCTCGCGCTCGTGCTCGCTCGCCGCGGGATCCGGGTGCTGCTCATCGACGCGGACCTCCGCTGCGGCGTGATCCACCGGCTGTTCGACGGCACCAAGGGTGTGGGCCTCGCCGACGCGCTCGCCGAGCGGGTCCGGGTCGAGGATGCGGTGCGGAGCGTTCAGCTCGGGACCCGCGGCCGGCTCGACGTGCTCTCCCGGGGGGGCCGGCCCCCCTTCCCGAGCGCCCTGCTCGGCTCCCGCGCCATGGCCGCCCTGCTCGCCGAAGTCACCGCCAAATACGACGTCGTCATTCTCGACACGCCTCCGCTCAACGTGGTGACCGATGCGGCGCTGCTCGCCTCCCACGTGGACGGGCTCATCCTGGTCGCGCGGGCCTGGGTCACGGATCTGGAGGCGCTCGCGTACGCGGTGGAGCAGCTTCGCTCCGCCCGGGCGCCGGCCATCGGAGTGCTGCTCAACGACATCGACCCCCGGCGGGATGCGGTTTACGACGGGGCTTATCGGTACCTCGAGCAGTCGGAGTCCTATCAGGCTGAAGTAGCCGCCTTCGGCTGACCGGATCCAGACGCAGTCATGACCGTTCTCGCGAGCGCACCCGCGCGGCCTCGCCGCGTGCCCGAGCCGGCCCGGTCCGAGCCGCTGCTCCCCGGCCCCCGCCACGCCACCATCCCGGTCCCGGTGTGGGCCGCGATGGACACCTTCGTGGCGCTCGCCGCGCTCGTCGCGGCGCTGGTGGTGCCGAACATCCACCTGCTCGCGGGGGGCCTCCAGACGTTTCTGGCGCTCCGGATCACGGTCAAGAACCTGCTGCTTCTGATCGGCTTCGTCATGGCCTGGCCGCTGCTCTTTCACGCCTGCGGGCTCTACGCCGCCCGCGCGAAGTACCGGTGGAACGAGGAAGTGCTCCGGGTGGTCAAGGCGTGCGTGATCGGAAGCCTGTGGGCGCTCGCCTTCGCGCTCACCAGCGAGAGCGGGGCGTTCAGTATCGTCGCGGTGGGCTACTTCGCCGGGGGCACGATTGCGGCGACGCTGCTCGCGCGCGGGGCCGCGCGGACGCTGACCCAGGCGGTGGTGCCCGCGGAGCGGAAGGTGCTCATCGTGGGCAGCGGGCCGCGGGCGCTCCAACTGTACGACCGGCTCAAGTCGGGGGACGACGGCTGCGAGGTACTGGGCTTCGTGGACACCGAGGTGCAGCCGGCACTCACCGCGCACGGGTGGCTGCCGGTGGGTGGGCTCGATTCGCTGGAGCGAATTCTCATGCGTCAGGTGGTGGACGAGGTGCTCATCGCGCTCCCGCTCCGGACCCATTACGCCGAGATCCAGCAGGCGATGGAGACCTGCGAGCGCTCCGGCGTCCAGGCCACGTTCCTGGTGGACGTGTTCCGGTCCACCATCGCGCGGCCGCGGCTCCGCGCAACCGGGCCGCTCACGCTGCTCACGATGCTCACGGTGACCGACGACTACCGGCTCATGGTCAAGCGCGCGTGCGATCTCGTCGCGGGCTCCGTGATGCTGCTGGCGGCCGCTCCGATCCTGATCGTCATTGCGGTCGCCGTGAAGCTCACCAGCCCGGGCCCCGTGATCTTCGTGCAGGAGCGCTACGGCCTCAACAAGCGCCGGTTCCGCATGTTCAAGTTCCGCAGCATGACCGTGGGCGCCGAGGCCCGGCTCGCCGAGGTGGAGGCGCGGAACGAGCAGGCGGGGCCGATTTTCAAGATCCGGAACGACCCCCGGTTCACGCCGATCGGCCGCTTCCTGCGCCGGACGTCCATCGACGAGCTCCCCCAGCTCTTCAACGTGCTGAAGGGCGACATGTCGCTCGTGGGTCCCCGGCCGATGAGCCTGCGCGACGTGGGACTCTTCTCCGAGGCCTGGCTCATGCGCCGCTTCAGCGTGCGGCCCGGGATCACCGGTCTCTGGCAGGTGAGCGGCCGGAGCAACCTGAGCTTCGAGGACTGGATCACGCTCGACCTCAGGTACATCGACGAGTGGTCCCTGCTGCTGGACCTCGGCATCCTGCTCCGCACCGTGCCGGCGGTTCTCCGGGGCTCGGGGGCGGCATGATCGGCCCGCTGCCAGTGGTGATCTACCGGGACGAGCTGTTGCCGCCGTCCGAGACCTTCATCCGCGATCAGGCGGAGGCGCTCGTCGGCTTCGTGCCGTACTACGTCGGCTCCCGGCTCGTCGGCGGACTGCCGCTTCCCCCCGAACGCACCATCACCGTGAGCGATGGCGGCACGCTCGGGCGACTGAGCGAGGCGGCGCACAAGGGACTCGCGCTTGCGCCCGCGCTGCGGCGCCGGCTCGAGCGCTTGCGACCGGTGCTGGTCCACGCGCACTTCGGCCCCGGGGGGACCATGGCGCTGCCGCTCGCGCAGCACCTGGGGGTGCCGCTACTGGTGACCTTCCACGGCTACGACCTCACCGTGTGCGACGACGAGCTGCTGCGGGCCTCGTTCCCCGAGCGGCTGTACGTCCAGCGGCGGGCGGAGCTTCAGAGCGGCGGCAGCCGCTTTCTGGCCGTCTCGCGCTTTCTCCGCGAGCGGCTCCTGGCCCAGGGCTATCCGCCCGATCGCGTCCTCGTGCACTACATCGGGGTGGACCTGGACCGCTTCTGCTCCGACCCGGACGTGCCCCGGGAGCCGATCGTGCTCTTCGTGGGCCGGCTGGTCGAGGTGAAGGGGTGTGAGTACCTGATCCGCGCCATGGCCCTGGTCCAGGAGGTACACCGGGATGCGGAGCTGGTCGTCATCGGCGATGGGCCGCTGCGCGAGAGCCTCGAGTCGCTGGCGCGGGCCGAGCTGCGCGGGTGCCGCTTTCTGGGCGCTCAGCCCCCCGAGATCGTCCGCGCATGGATGAACCGGGCCCGCGTGTTCTCGGTGCCGAGCGTCACCGCCGCGTCCGGCGCGACCGAAGGGTTCGGGCTCGTCTTCCTGGAGGCCCAGGCGATGGGACTTCCGGTGGTGAGCTTCGCCAGCGGCGGGATTCCGGAAGCGGTGGAGCATGGGGTCACCGGGTTTCTCGGGCCGGAGCGGGACTGGTGCCGGCTCGCGGGGGGGATCGGCCACCTCCTGAGCGACGCCACGGTCTGGGAGCGGTTCAGCGCCGCGGGACCGGCCCGCATGCGGGCCCGCTTCGACCGGCGAGCCTGTACCGCCGGGCTCGAGGCGATCTATCGCTCGGTGCTCCCGGATCGGCGCTTCGGAGCGGTCGCATGACCCGGGTCGCCGTCTGCATTGCGACCCTGCACCGGCCGGAGGGGCTTCGCCGCCTGCTCCGGGCGCTGGACGGGCTCGTCTTCGTGCAGAGCGCCCGGCCCGTCGTCGAGGTCGTGGTGGTGGACAACGACGCCGACGGCAGCGGGAGGGAGGTCTGCCGGGAGCTGGCCCGCGGGCTGGGATATCGGCTCCGCTATCTGATCGAGCCTCGGCGGGGGATCTCCTTCGCCCGGAACCGCGCGATCGACGGCGCGGGCGAGGCGGACTTCGTCGCGTTCCTCGACGACGACGAGGTGCCTGACCCGCGCTGGCTGGACGAGCTCCTCGCCGTACAACGGGCGTTCGCGGCCGAAATCATCGCCGGTCCGGTGATCCCCTACTTCTTCGAAGGCGCACCGGCGTGGGCCCGGCAGGGCGGGTTCTGGAGCCCGCGGCCGTACGCCACCGGCGAGGCGGTGCGCGACGCGGGCACCTGCAACGTGCTCATCCGGGGTGAGCTGCTCCGGCGGATGCGGCCGGCGTTCGACCCGCGCTTTGCCCTGAGCGGCGGCGAGGACACGCACTTCTTCTGGCGGGCCAACCGGGCGCGGGTACCCGTGCTCTGGGCCCGGGATGCCCGGGTGGTGGAGTGGGTGCCCCGCTCGCGGCTCAGCATGCAGTGGCTGCTGCGCCGGGCCTACCGGGTCGGTACGACGGTGGGCCTCGTCGAACGGGACCTCGATCCGTCGCTCGGGGTGGCCCTCAACCGGCTGCTCCGCGGTCTGGGCCGGATGGCGCTGGGCGCGGCCGGGATCATGGTCGCGCCGCTCGGCGGCCCCCGGGTGGTGGCGGGGCTGCTGTGGGGCGCCCGCTGGATCGTGAGCGGCGCCGGCATGATCGCGGGGGTCGCCGGACGCACGTACCACGAGTACGGGGAGCAACCGACATGACGTTGCGCCGCCAGATCCTGCGGGGAGGCATGATGCTGACCGCCCGGCAGGCAGTGGGGATGGTGCTCAGCCTGGGCGGCGCCCTTCTCCTCACCCGGGCCATCGGGCCGGAGCAATACGGGCTCTACGCCGCCGCGCTCGGCGTGCTCACCTACCTCCAGGTGTTCAGCCAGTGGGGGGTGAGCGTCTACCTGATCCGCCGGGAAGCGGTTCCGTCGGAGGAGGTCTACCATCAGGCGACGACGCTGCTGCTCGCCATCGGCGGCGCGGTCACCCTCGTTGCACTCGCGGCGCTGTCGCTGCTCTCGAGCTGGATGCGGATCCCCCATTTCTCCGATATCGCCCTGCCGCTTTTCCTCGGCCTGCCCCTGATTCTCAGCGGGCAGGTCCCCATGGCCCGGCTCGAGCGGGATCTCCAGTACCAGCGCGTGGCCGTGATCGAGCTCGGCGCGCAGGTCATCTATTACGGCGTCGCCCTGCCGCTTGCCTTCCGCGGCGCGGGGGCGTGGGCCGCGGTCGCCGGGTGGTGGGCGCAGCAGGCCGTCGCGGTGTCCCTCACCTTCGTCTCGGCCCGCTACCGGCCGCGGCTGCGCTGGGACCGGAGCCAGGTGCGGGAGATGGTGCATTACGGACTCGGCTTCTCCGCCTCGACCTGGGTCTGGCAGCTCCGAAGCCTGGTGAACCCGCTCGTCGTAGGACGCTACGGCGGCGCCGCGTCGGTGGGATACGTCGCGCTCGCCATCCGCATCGTCGAGGTGCTGAGCTTCGTGAAGACCGCGACCTGGCGCCTCTCCATTGCGGCGCTCGCGCGGATCCGGGACGACCGGGCCCGGCTCGCCCGGAGCGTCGCCGAGGGGATGAAGCTTCAGGCGCTGGCGGTGGGACCGCCGCTCCTGGCGTTCGGGCTGGTGGCGTCGGTCGTCATCCCCCGCTTCTTCGGTCCCCGCTGGAGCGCGGTACCCGCCATCTATCCGTTCATCGCGCTCAGCTACCTCGCGAACTCGCTGTTCAATCTCCATTCGTCCGCGCTCTACGTGCTGCGGCGCAACTGGGACGTCACGCTCTTCCATTCGGCGCACGTCGTGCTTTTCGCCGGCAGCGCCCTCCTGTTGGTACCCCACCTCGGCCTGCGCGGCTACGGCGTGGCCGAGGTCGTGGCGCTTGCCAGCTACCTGGCCATCCAGCGACTCCTGGTGCGGCAGATCGGCCCGATCGACTGCCTGGTGCCGCTGGGTTGGGGCCTGGCGCTGGGCCTGGGCCTGTTCGCGGCACCGGATCGGTGGTGGGCGCTCGGCGGGCTGGCCGCCGTGGTCCTCTGGCCGGCGGCGTGGTCTGACCTCGCCGCCATGTCGAGGAGCTTCCGGGAGGTACTCCGTGCCGCCTGAGCCGCTGGTCAGCATCCTGATCAACAACCACAACTACGGCCGCTACCTGCGCGCCTGCATCGCCAGCGCCCTGGAGCAATCGTACCGGTCGGTCGAGGTGGTGGTGGTGGACGACGGCTCCACCGACGACTCGGTGGCCATCATCCGGTCCTACGGGACCGACGTCGTCGTCGTCTGCCAGGAGAACGGCGGCCAGGCCTCGGCTTTCAATGCCGGATTCGCGGCGTCGCGGGGAGAGATCGTTTGCCTGCTGGACTCCGACGATATGTTCCTGCCCGGCAAGGCGCGGACGGTGGTGGATCTCCTTTCGTCTCAGGCAGAGGCGGGCTGGTGCTTCCACGACCTCCAGTCGATCGACGAGACCGGCGGATTCCGCACGGCGAATGGGCCCAGTGGCAACACGCTGTTTCGCGACTTCCGGTCGGAGATCGCCCGGGGGCGGCTGCCGTACACCCCGCCAGCCACGTCCGGGCTCTGCTTCCGGCGAAGCCTGCTGAGCCGGATCCTGCCGATGCCCGAGTCGGTGGGGATCACGCTCAGTGACCACTACCTCAAGTTCGCCGCGCTTTCGCTCGCCCCTGGCATCGTCACTGGCGCCCGGCTGGCCTGCCAGCGACAGCACGGCGCGAATGCCTACACCGGCCGCGGGCGCCGGCCGCGGGGCCGAATTGCGGTGCACACGGCGTACTGGCTCTGGCGCCGGTTCCCCCACCTCGATCGCTTCTACCGGAACCTCCTCGCCGGGGGGCTCGGCACGCTCGCGGCCACCGGCGGCCCCGATCCGGCGGCGCAACGGCTCGCGGACGAATGCCTGGCCGCGCTCCCGGTCTGGCAGCGGCTCGAGGTGATCCTCCGGGTGCAGCGGCAGCGCTGGCGGCGGGAGCCGGAGCGCGCCGCGGCAGTGGGCGGAGGAGCGCCGGCACGATGATCGAGCGGCCCATGTTCTCCGTGCTCACGGCGACCCACAACCACGCGCCGTACCTCGCCGAGGCGCTCGACTCGGTGGAGCGGCAAACGAGCGACGACTACGAGATCGTGGTGGTGGACGACGGGTCGACCGACGCCACACCCCTCGTGTTGTCGGAGTGGAGCCGGGGCTTCGAGCGGCGGCGGGCCAATCGCATCGTGACCCAGCGGATCACGAACAGCGGACAGTCGGCGGCGCTCGCGCACGGGTTCGCCGCGTGTCGCGGCCGTTACGTCTGCCTCCTCGACTCCGACGATCGCTGGACACCGCACAAGCTGAAGACGGTGGCGGCCGCCGTCGCCGCGGACCCCGGCGCGGGGATGGTCGTCCACCCGCTCTACGTCATCGACCGCCAGGGCCGCCGCACCGGGGACGTCCGGCCGCGGGCAGCGCGGCTCTCGGCGGGCGACCTGCGCGCCCAGCTCCGGCGCACCTGCCGGCACGCGGCGCCGGCGACATCCGGACTGGTGATCCGCTCGGACGTCTTCGCGTCGCTGCTCCCGATGCCGACGACGGGATTCAGCTTCGCCGCCGACTCGTACCTGGCGTTCGGCGCGAGCCTGGCGGCGCCCGTCGTCGCGCTGGCGGAGCCGCTGGGGGAATATCGGATGCAGGAGCACAGCACCTACCTCCGCGTCATGCTCACGCCCAAGGGCCTCGCCCAGCAGATCGAGCTCCAGCGCACGATCGCCCGGCACTTCGACCTGCTTCACGTGCTCCATCGCGATTCGTTCTTCGCCCGGAACGACTTCGCGCTGGCCCGGCTGACGAGTGGAGAGGCGTGGCTGCGCCGGTACTGGCACCTGATCTCTGCCACCGCCGGGGACGGCGCGTTCACCGTCAGCCAGCGGGCGCGGCTCATCGCCTGGTGGACGGCCTGCGCCCTGGCACCGGCCGGCGCGTTCACGCGGATGTGGCGGTGGTTTCTGCTCAAGAGCACCGGCTGGGACCGCATCCTCCGTCGCGCCCCCGCCTGAGGACGGCCGAATGTCGCTGCCGATGTCGCTCCTCGAGCCGCTCAGCCGGCCGCCCACCGTGGCTCCCGCCGTCCGCCCCGGGACGCCGTGGCGCTGGTGGCAGGCGCTCTTCTTCTTCGTGATCTTCTGGCGGCTGGCGCCGTATGACCTGGCCGAGAGCACGAAGATGCACCGGCCGGCTATGGAGCAGCTCAACGAGGCGACCGCGAGCAGCGAGCAGGGGAATCCGGCACGCCGCGCCACGCTGCTGACGCTGGGCGGCTTCTCGCTGCTCTGCCTGATGCAGCGCGGCGGCCGGCGGCTGCGGGTGCGGTCGGCCCTCGCCTGGGCGGTACTCCTCTTCAGCGTCTGGTGTGTGCTGAGCCCCCTCTGGGCGGACGATCCGCTCCTCTCCGCGCGCAAGATCCTGGTGTTCGGGTGCATGTGCCTGGGTGCGCTGGCCGTGGCCACGCAATTCGACCCGCGAGAGCACGTGCTGTTCGCGCTGCTCGCGCTGCTGCCGTTCGTGCTCACCGGCCTCGGGGCGGAGCTGACGCTGGGCACGTTCCGCCCCTCCGATCCCGACTATCGGTTCGGCGGGCTGGCGCACCCCAATGCCATGGGGACCGCGTGCGCCCTGCTCGTGATCGCCGCCGTCGCGTACGGCCGCATGCGCGGTCGCGGGCGCTGGCTCGGCTGGAGTGCCGCCGCCCTCGGCCTGATCCTGCTCTTTCTCACCAAGTCCCGTACGGCGGCGCTCGCCGGGATGGTGAGCGCGGCCATCTTGCTGATCGCGTCCCTGCAGAAGCGGACCCGGTTCGTGCTCGCCGGCGCGGCCATCGTGGCGGCGGCCGTGCTCGTCATCGCGGACGTGGACGTGGATACGCTGGCGCAGCACTCGGTCGTCCTCGGGCGGACCGACACCGATGCAGCGGAGGCGCTGACGCTCACGGGCCGGCTCCAGATCTGGGATCAGCTGGACGAGTACGTGCAGCAGCGTCCGCTGCTGGGCTACGGTTACGACGGGTTCTGGTCGGCCAACCGGCTGCTCGAGGTGGCCCTGCGCCAGAAGTTCGCGGTGACGGCCACGCATTCCGGCTACTTCGAGATCGCGCTGAACCTCGGCCTCATCGGGCTGATCCTCTATCTCGTGATGTGCTGGCTCGCGGTGCGCAAAGCCTGGTCCCAGCGACACCGGAACGACTGGCCCGCGACCCTGTTCCTTGTCGGCGCCCTCCTGTGCCTCTACGTGAACAGCCTCACAGAGAACATCATGCTCCGCGCGAGCGTGGCCCCGTTCCTGTGCATGACGATATTCGCGCGGCTGGCGTTCGTGGAGCCGGACGACGGCGAGACGGTCGGAGGACCAGGCCGGTGAGTACCCCGACCGTGAGCGTCGTGGTGCCGACCCATCGCCGGGGCGCGCTGGTGCTCCGGGCCGTGCGGAGCGCCCTGGCGCAGACCTGGACCGATCTCGAGGTGGTGGTGGTGCAGGACGGGGTCGACGCGGCCACGACGGCGGCGCTGGCGGCGGTTGACGATCGCCGCCTCCGCACGATTCTCTTGCCGGAGCCGCAGGGCGGGAGCGGCGCGCGCAACGCCGGGGTATCGGCCGCGCGAGCCGAATGGATCGCGTTTCTGGACGACGACGACGAGTGGCGGCCGGAAAAGCTGGCGGTCCAGCTCGACGCTGCGCGGAGGCTCCCGGATCCCTATCCGATCGTCGCGTGCCGGTTGCTCGCGCGCTCGCCGGCGGGCAGCTACGTCTGGCCGCGGCGAACGCCTCGCCCGGGCGAGCCGCTCAGCGAGTATCTCCTGGCCCGCAACAGCCTCTTCCAGGGAGAAGGGCTGGTTCAGACATCCACGCTGCTCACCCGCCGTGACCTGCTGCTGCGGGTGCCGTTCCGGCCCGGTCTCCCCCGGCATCAGGAGTGGGACTGGCTGCTGCGGGCGGCCGCGATCAGCGGCTCGACCGTGTGCGTGGTACCCGAAGCGTTGGTCATCTGGCACGTGGAGGAGGCGCGCGCCAGCATCAGTCGCGGCCACCGCTGGCGTCAGTCGGTTGCGTGGATCCGGGAGAGCCGACACCTGGTGACCCGGCGCGCCTACGCCTCGTTTCTGCTGGTCGTCGCCGGCGCGGGCGCGCGCCAGGAAGGGGATTGGGGTGCGCTGCCCGCGCTGTTCCGGGAGGCGGTGCAGCTCGGGAAACCCGCCGCCATGGACTATCTCCTGTATGCCGGCATGTGGCTCGTTCCCCGTAACCTCCGGCGCTGGCTCCGACGCGCCCTGCCGCTCGCGAGCGGGGGTACATGAGAATCGTCCAGATCGTCACCCAGCTCGAGGCGGCGGGAGCGCAGCGCGTGGCCCTGATGCTCCAGGACGGGCTGGCGCGCTCGGGGCACCCCGGCGAAGTCTGGTTCCTCTACCGGAAGCGCGAGGCCTTTCAGGACCGGTCGGGCATCCGCGCGATTGCCGGAGTGCGCCCCTCCGGGTTCGGCTGGCTCCGGATGCTCTATCGGCTCTGGCGCGATCTTCGGACCGACCGGCCCGATGTCGTGATCACCCACACCCACTACGCCAACGCGCTCGGACAGCTCGTCGCCCTGCTCGCCGGCGTTCCCCGGCGGATCGCCGTCCAGCACAGCGTCGTCGGGATCTACCCCCCCCTGGCGCGGGTGCTGGACCGGCTGCTCGGAACGACCGGCGTGTACTCCAGCAACGCCGTGGTCTCGCAGGCGGTGCTCGACTCGGTCCGGCACTATCCGCGCGCCTATCGATCCCGCCTGGTGCTGATCCGCAACGGCGTCATGACGCCCTCGAGCCCCGTCAACCGCGAGGCCGTCCGCCGCCGCTGGTCGCTACCGCTCGACCGACCCTTGCTGGTGAACATCGGGCGGCTGGACTCGAAGAAGAATCAGCGGGTGCTCCTGGAGGCGCTCGCCGCTCTCGCCGACGCCCACGCGGTGATCATCGGCGAGGGGGACGAACGGGTCGAGCTCGAGCGCTGCGCCCGCCGGCTCGGCGTCGAGGCGCGAGTGCGGCTCCTGGGGGAGCTGCCCTGGGAGGACGCATCGGCGGTGCTCCGGAGCGCGGACGTCTTCGTGTTCCCCTCGCTCTTCGAGGGGATGCCGATGGCGCTGATCGAGGCGCTGACCGCCGGGCTCCCGATCGTCGCGAGCGATATCCCCGCCAACCGGGAAGCTGTCGCCGACGCCGGGATCCTGGTGGCGGGCTCTTGCGTCACCGACGTCGTGGACGCCGTGCGCGAGATTATCGAGCGGCCGGAGGTGGCCCGCCGCCTGAGCGCGCGGGCCCGGTCCCGCTCGGAGGCCTTCTCGGCGACGAGCATGGTGAACGGTTACCTGGAGCTCTGTTCGTGAATATGAGCCATTCCATAGACCGGCGGGCGTTTCTCGCCAGCGTAGGCGCTCTGGGCGGCGCGGCGCCGCTCGCGCTCCGGGGCGGGCACGTCCCGTCCTGGTTGTGCGCCGGGACCGCCGGGCTGCCGCTGCGTGCCCGGGCGCAGGCCAAGGGGTTGTTGTATGGGTCGTCCACGCTGGCGCGGTATCTCCGGGACGATCACGCGTTCGAGGCCCGGTTCGCCGAGGAATGCGGGATCCTGGTTCCGGAGTGGGAGCTCAAGTGGGAGGCCATCCGGCCGGCGCCCGACCGGTTCGATTTCACGGCGCCGGACTTCCTCGCCGCCTACGCCGCGCAACACAGTATGGCGTTCCGGGGCCACTGTCTGGCCTGGCACGAGTCGCTTCCACCCTGGTTTGCCGCGACGGTCAACCGGAGCAACGCCGAGACAATCCTGCGGCAGCACATCACCACGGTGGCCGGCCGCTACGCCGGCAAGGTGCATTCCTGGGACGTGGTGAACGAGGCGATCGACGTCGGGGGAGGACGGCCCGACTCGCTTCGCGCCTCGCCCTGGCTGGACTTCCTGGGCCCGGACTACATCCGCATCGCGTTCGAGGCCACGGCTGAGGCGGATCCGCACGCGCTCCTCTGCTACAACGACTACGGCATCGAGTTCAAGTGGCCGAAGGAGCAAGCGAAGCGGGCGGCGGTCCTGGAGCTGCTCGGGCGCCTGAAGTCGTCCAACGTGCCGGTCCAGGCGCTGGGGATTCAGGCGCATCTCCGCGCCGGCGACCCCGGTTTCAGCGCGGACGAGCTGGCCACGTTCCTTCGGCGGGTGGCCGACCTCGGCCTCAAGATCCTCATCACCGAGCTGGACGCCGATGACCGCGCGCTGCCGGAGGACCCGGCGACCCGCGATCAGGCGGTGGCCAAGACGTATGAAAGCTTCCTCTCCGTGGCGCTGGCCGAGCCGGCGGTCATCGCGGTCCTCACCTGGGGGTTGAGCGACCGCTACACCTACTTCAACAAGATGCGGCCACGGGCGGATGGCGCCCCGGCCCGGCCGCTGCCCCTGGATGCGGATCTCAAGCCCAAGCCGGCCTACGATGCGCTGGCCCGGGCCTTCGACGCGGCGCCGGCGCGGCCGGGCACCGGCGCAGTGAAATGACCAACCCAAGCCTCGGGGACTAACTCATGGCCGGATGCACCCCGCGGGTCCGTCGCCTCGTCGAGCGCTGGTATCGAGGATACGCGGATCCCTATGCCGCAGCCCTGTCCCGCGCTCTTGCAGGCGGCGCGAATCGCGTGCTGGTCTTCGGCGCCGGCGCCGGGAAGGGCGACGAGCCCGACCTGCGCCGGCCGGGTCGCACCGTGTTCGGCGTCGACGTCGATCCCGTCGTCCTCACGAACCCGCACCTCGACGTCGCCACGGTGTACGACGGGCAGACCCTCCCGTTCGAGCCGGCCTCGTTCGACCTGGTAACGGCGGTGTGGGTAATCGAGCATCTGGACCAGCCGCTCGCCGCCTTTCGCGAGATCCGGCGGGTCCTGCGCCCCGGCGGGCGCTTCCTGATGAAGACCTCGAACCTCTGGTTCTACGCGTACCTCGCGGCCCGGGTGATCCCCAACCGGCTGCACGACCCGATCGTCCGGTTCGTCATGGGGCGCCGCGAGAACGACGCGTTCCCCACCCGCTACCGGTCCAATACGCGCCGCGCGCTCCGGCGGCTTACGCTGGAGGCGGGTCTCGAGGAGGTGGATCTCGCGGTCCATATCGGCGTCCCGTACTACCTCTGGTTCTCGGTCCCGACC
>JBGQIW010000081.1:0-12534 GCA_041498715.1 Gemmatimonadota bacterium
GCTCGCCCTCGTGCAGGTGAAGGACCTCCCGCCCGCCGCCAGCGCGATCGTCCTGGTCACCGACGGCGCCAACAACACCGGCAAGCCCTCGCCCTTCGTAGCGGCGGAGGCCGCCCGCGCGCTCGGCGTCCGCATCCATACGATCGGGCTGAGCAGCGCCGATACCACGACGCACGATCGCTCGTTCATCTGGCGCTGGGGCGGCCGTGAGGCCGACCGACTCACCAGCGCGGACGAAGCCGTCCTGCGGCGCATCGCCGAGCGGACCGGGGGTCGCTACTTCCGCGCGACCGACCCGGAGGCCCTCGCGCAAATCATGGCCGCGATCGATCCGCTCGAGCGGGTGGATGTGCGCATCGGCGAGACCCGCGACTGGGGCGAGCTCTTCCCCTTCTTTGTGGCGCCGGCGCTCCTGCTGCTCGGCGCCGAGCTGCTGCTGGGCGTGGGTCGCTTGCGCACCGTGCCGTGAGCCACCCATGACGTTCGCGCACCCGGCCCTGCTTCTGGTGCTCCTGCTGCTCCCAGCGGCCGCGCTGCTGATCGCCCGCGCGGAGCGGCGGCGTCAGCATGCTTTGGAGCGGTTCGGCAATCCCGCACTCCTGGCCGGGCTCTCGGCGATTCCCGACCGCCGGCGGCGCCTGCTGCGGCATGCGCTCCGGCTCGCCGGGCTCGGGTTACTCCTGACAGCGCTCGCCCGGCCGCAGCTGGGCCAGCGTCCCGCGCTCATTGGCCGGGCGGGCCGCGACCTGCTGGTGCTGCTCGACCTCTCCCGCTCCATGAACGTGGCCGACGCCGGCGGCACTCGGCTGGCAGAGGCCAAACGAATCGCTGACTCGATCGCCGCCGCTGCGCCGTCCGATCGTTTCGGGCTGATCGTGTTCGGCGGCAGCGCGTTCCTCCAGCTCCCGCTCACCGGCGACCACGACGCGTTCCATCGGTTTCTCCAGGCCGGCAGCACCGACGACATCGGCGATCCCTCGACCGACCTCTCCGCCCCCCTCGCCGCGGCCGCGAAGGCCTTCGAGCACGAAGGCGAGCCGGGCACCCGCGCGGTGCTCCTGCTCTCCGACGGGGAGAGCGGCGAGGGCGACGTGGACGCGGTACTCCCTCGGCTCGGGCGTGAAGGCATCCCGGTCTTCGCGATCGGGATGGGAACCCAACCGGGAGGGCCGGTGCCGGCGGATAGCGCGGAAGCGCCGGAGCCGTACCACCGCGATCACATCGGCCGGGTCGTGATCTCCCGGCTCGAGGAGCGTGATCTCCGCCGAGCGGCCGACCGCACGGGCGGCGCTTATGCCCGCTGGGACGACGCGGCGGGGCTCCGGGCGCTGGGCGAGACGCTCGCCCGGATCGAGACCCGCGCCATCGGCGTCCGGAGTGCGCGCAAGCCCGCCGAGCGGTTCCAGTGGCCGCTCGCCGCCGCGGTCATCCTCCTGATCGGGGAAGCGGCCGTGCGGCTCGTGCCGCGACGGCGCTCGAGCGGGCCGGCCGAGCGGCCGAGGGGCACGGACGAGCGATCAGGTCCGACGGTGCCGTCCGCGGTCGGCGCGGGGCCCGACATCGCCGCGGCGCTCCTGCTGGCCGCGCTGCTGGGGAGCTGCAGCCCGGCGGCCTGGGACGCGCGTCGCGCCGAGCGGCGCTACGACGCGGGCGACTGGGCCGGCGCCTATCAGGATTTCGAGAAGGCCCTCGTGGCGGCGGGCGATCCCGCGTTCGCGTTCGGGGCGGGCAACGCGCTCTATCGACAGAAGCACTATGGAGAGGCGACCGGCCGCTGGCGCGCCACGCTCGCCCAGCCCCGGTTCCGCCAGCGGAGCGCCTACAATCTCGGCAACGCGGCCGTGCGCTCGGCGGAGGACGCCACCGGTCCGGCGAAGGACTCGCTGCTCGACGAGGCGGTGGCGGCGTACGAGGACGCGCTCCGGCTCGATCCGTCCGATCGCGACGCGAAATGGAATCTCGAGATCGCGCTCCGCCGACGGGGCGAGCAGCCGGGCGGCAGCTCGGCGGGCCAGTCGCGCCACGGCGACTACGGGCAAGGCAATCAGAACGTCCCCGGCTTTCAGGGCAATCAGGAGGCGGCGGTCGGCGCGATGGCGGGCGGAGGCTTCGGCTCCGGCGGCGACGGTGAGTCGGTCAAGGAGCTGGACCCTTCCGAGGCCCGGCAATTGCTGGACGCCGTGCAGCGCGAGCAGCTCGCGAGCCACCTCGGCCGCAAGGCGAGCCACCCGACGAGCGAAGGCAAGGATTGGTAGGCGGAACACCGCACCGGAAGGAGACTGCGATGGGAACGAGCTTCGGGCAGGCCCGCTATCGGCAGGCGCCGGCGGAGATTCTTCTGCCGGCCGGCTGGGTAACCGGCACGTTCGTCGTGCCCGAAGACCAGAGCTTCACCGACTTCCTGGCCCACTCTGGTGCGTTCCTCAAGCTGGTCGACGCATTCGTCCCGGGACATCCGGACGTCGTGCCGTTCTTCGCGGTGCAGCGCGGCGCGGTGCAGGTCATCGTGCCCAGCGCCGGCGACGACCGGGTGGAGACGCCCGGCGCGATGGGCATCACCGCGCCGTGGAGCATCTCCTGCCTCTTCGAGCGTGGGGCGGTGCACGGCAGCCTGGACTTCCTGATGAACCAGCGGCTATCCGACTTCCTCAAGCAGCAGACGGGATTTCTCGTGATGCGCGACGCGACCTGGACCCCCATCGGCGCCGGCGACGAGCCCGCCCGGGCCTGGCCGCTCGTGCTGGTGAACACCCAGCAGCTCAACGGCATCTCCGAGGCGGTGGACCAGCGGGGTCGCGGTCACCCCGGCAAGCTGCCTCCGAACGAGTTCGACATGACCGAGGCCGGCATGGCCTCCTGAGCCCCGTCCTGCCGGGGGACCGCCTAGAACCAGGTCCCCGTGCGGACGAAACCGGACCACTCGCCCAGGGAGTTGACGCCCTCCTCGAGCCGGATGGGACCGAGCAGGGTCCTGACCTCCACCCCCGCGCGCACACCCTCGAGCCACTCGCCGTCGTAGGAGCTGCCCCGCCGGAGAAACCCCGGGCCGCTGCCGACGGCGCCGACCATGCCTTCGGCCCTGAGTGAGATGGGACCGGCCAGCGGGTGATGGGCGGAGAGCCCGAAGAGCAGCTCCTGGAAGCCGCGTCGCTCGGTGAGCCGGAGCCCGGGGAACCCCTCGTCACCACCCAGCGGGAACGTGGCCTGAAGCGGTGTCCCGTCCGAGCCCCAGCCGAACCGCGCCAGCGGCCGCAGGATCAAGCTCCCCACCCTGAAGCCCAACGCGCCGTCCGCGGCCGCGCGCTGGTACGCCGTCGTCACCGCCCCGTCCAGGCGGAGGCTCGGCCCGGTGAGCCCGCCGAAGCGGCCGAGTGATCCATGGGCGCCGAACGCGGTATTGTTGCCGCGCACGTCTTCGTGCCAGACGAGCAGCTCGGGACCGAGCCGGAACCGCCATCCCCGCTCGGGACTGCGTCCCGTACCGGCGAACAGCCGCAGCTCCCGCGTCGTGATGTGCGGCAGCTCGGTCTCGGCCGCGAACACACGGATGTCCTCGATCGCTCCGTCGGCGGAGAAGACCAGCGGGGAGTAGCGGTAGTCGATCGGAAACGCGTATAGGAGCGAGACGCCCAGGTCCTGGCGATACTGCCCGAGCGCGAGCCGCGCACCCAGCTCGATCGGCGAGTCGAGAAAGCGGCGGTCGGCCCCCCCGAACCAGAGGCGGCCGCCCATGGTGTTGTCGTAAGACACGCCGAACGCCGCGATCCGGCGGGGAGCCTTGGCGACGTCGACGGCGAACGCGAGGCCGTCGTCCCGCGGGGAAGGCCGGAGCCAGAGTGCCCGGTATCGGTCGAACCGGGCGAAGGTGAGGAGCCGGCGCCGGAGGTCGGCCTCGTCCACGGTGTCGGCCGTGGAGAGCCGAAGCGCACGCAGAATGACCGTCTGCTCGCCGGGATCGACGCTCGGCACCGCGGCGGCGGCGAGCCGGTCGGACCGGGGAGGCCATGGGGCGAGTGGCGTCGGATTGAGGCAGCGGGCGCTCGCGAGCGCACGCCGCGCCGCCTCCCGCCCCCGCTCCACCAGCGTGTCCAGCGCTTCCAGGCCGAAATCGAGCGTCTTGTACGGGCGGATGTCGCTTTCCACTACTACGTCGCCCGGCTCCGGCGGCGGCGCGCCCACCACCAGAAAATCCAACAGCTTCCCCAGCATGGTGCTGGGGTCGCCGTAGTCCGGATCGGGGACGTCGTCCGGCGCGAGCACCGACATGATCATCCGCCGGGCGCCGAGCCGGCGCGCGGCGCCTACCGGGACGTTCTCCGCCATCCCGCCGTCGGTGAGCGTGCGGCCGTCCAGCACGACCGGCCGGAACACGAGCGGCAGGGAGAACGACGCGCGCACCGCTTGGGCCAGGTCGCCGCTTCCGAGCACTACCTCCGCCCGCGAGTCGAGGTCGGTGGTCACCGCGCGGAAGGGAATCGGAAGCGAGTCGAAGTTGCCGCGGGCGATGAGATTCCCGTGCAGCATCAGGGCGCTCACCAGCGCGCTGACCTGTTCCTCCCGGACAGCGCTGGCCTGGAGCACCAGGCCGTGCCGGCCCTCCTCCAGCACCGCGAGCGGCGGGAGCGGGCGCAGCGACTCCGGCAGCCTCGGCTCGTACCCGTGGAACAGCGACCGCAGGGGCAGCGCCCGGCTAAGCGAGTCGATCTGGTGTCCGGAGTAGCCGCTCGCGTACAAGGCGCCGACGATCGCGCCCATGCTGGTGCCCACGACGAGGTCGGGCCGGATGCCGAGGCTGTCCAGCACCTCGATCACACCGATGTGCGCAAATCCCTTGGCCCCGCCACCGGAGAGCACGAGGGCCGTCTCCGTCGGCCGGCAGGCCTGGCCCCGAAGCGGCGCCGCGGCGAGCGCGACGAGGAGCCCGAAGGAGGCGCAGGTCCGTGCAAGGCGGGTCACGCCGCGGCCGGCACGGTACCCGTGAGCAGCCGCACCCGGATCCCGCCGTTGGTCGTGGAGAGGGCAGAAACCAGCTCGAGCCCGATCTGCGCGGTGAGCACCTCCACTCCCGGCGGGGTGATCGCGTAGCAGTCGAGCACCGGTGGAGGCATGGCGGAAGGTAACCGCAGCCGGGAGCACCCGAGCCGGTTCGCTAGTCGAGCGCCTCGACGATCGCGCGCGCGAACCGGTCGGGCGCGGCCGGCTCGAGGTCGAGGTACAGCTGTGGCTCGATCAGCTCGAGCTCCATGAGGACTAACGTGTCGTCGAGCACGCAGCCGTCCACCCTCGCATACGCCGATGCTTCCGCTCCCGCGGCCTCGAGCACCCGCGCCGCCTGGCTCAACAGCGGCGCCGGCGCCGGCCGGGGCTCGGCCGTACCGCCCAGCTCCCCCTGCACCCGCCAGTCACCTGGTGCCGGGCGCTTGAGCACCGCGTGGCTCGGCGCTCCTCCGAAGCAGATCACCGACCACTCCCCTGTCTGGGCCACCGCTGACAGGAACGGCTGCACCAGGACGTCACCCTGCGTGAGAAGCGCAGCGAGGCGGGCGCCGTCGTCCGCGGCGGTGGCGCGCGAGGTCCGCCACGTGCCGTGGGCCGACGCGGAGACCGCCGGTTTGACGACTGCCTCATCGGCGCCCAGCTGGTCAAGCGCGCGGAGCAGCGCCCCGCCGGCATCGGGCGCGCCGCGCGGCAGGACGTGGGTGGGAACGATCGGAACACCGCGCGCGGCGAGGTCGAGGAGGTAACGCTTGTCGGCGTTCCAGCGGAGCAGACCAGGCGGGTTGAGGGTCGGGACGCCGAGCAGCTCCAGGCGGCCGAGCCAGCTCAGGAACGCCTCGGCCTTGAGGTGGTAGTCCCAGCACGAGCGGATCAGGACGGCGTCGAACGCGCCCCACTCGACGCCGGCCTCGTCCCACACGGCCGGCTCGGCGGAGATGCCCAGCCGGCCGAGCGCCGGGAGGATCAGCCGCTCATCCGGCGGCAGCTTCGGGTAGCGCGCGGCCGTCGCCAGCGCGATCCGGCGCCGTCGGGACACGGCGTCAGCCGGCGGCGCTTCGGCGGCACGGCCGGGTGAGCAGCTCGCCGCCGCAATTCGGGCAGCGCCGCCCCATCGCCGATGCGCAGTCGGGACAGAACGTGCACTCGAAGCTGCAGATGAAGGCCGCCGCGTCGGGCGGGAGGGCGGCGGCGCAACGCTCGCACGCGGGTCGCATCTCGAGGGCCACGGTGACCTCCTCTCCGGCTCTCAGTCGCCGGCGAGCAGCGCGACCACGGGTGCGTGATCCGACGGCTGCTTTCCCTTGCGTTCGTCGCGCACCACGTAGGCCTCCCGGCTCCGGGTGGCGAGGTCGCGCGTCACCAGCACGTGGTCGATCCGAAGCCCGTTGTTCTTGGGGAAGCCGAGCATCCGGTAATCCCACCAGGTGTACGGGCCGTCGCCGTGGTGGTGCTGGCGTATCGTGTCGACCAGGCCCCACTCGATGATCGCCCGGAATCCGGCGCGGGCCTCGGCGTGACAGAGCACCGAGTCACGCCACTCGTCGGGCCGGGCCACGTCCCGATCCTCTGGCGCAACGTTGAAGTCGCCCGCGAGCACGAGCGGCTGGCTCGGCGACGCGGTGCGCTCGAGCCAGCGCCGGAGCCGGTCCAGCCAAAGGAGCTTGTACTCCCACTTGGGAGACCCGACGGTCTGGCCGTTGGGGACGTAAACGGAGACGATGCGCACACCGGCCACGTCCGCGCTGAGCAGCCGGGCCTCCTGATCCGCCACCCCGTCCCCCAGACCCGCGCTCACCCGGCCGAGGGGTGTGCGGCTCAGGATCGCCACCCCGTTGTACGTCCGCTGCCCGTGCACCGCGCAGTGCCACCCGCCCGCCTCGAACGCGTCGCGGGGAAACTCGCCGTCGCTCACCTTGAGCTCCTGCAGGCAAACGACGTCGCAGGCGGAACGTCCGAGCCAGGCGAGCACCCGGTCGAGCCGGGCGCGGATCGAGTTGACGTTGTAGGTGGCGACCGTGAGCATCGAGGTGGCCGGGGCTGGGCGGTTGCCAACGATAATCGAAGAGAAGCGGGGCCGCCGAGCATCCGGCGACCCCGCTCTCCCCCCTTCACTCCCGCTCTTCCTGCGGACGTCTCACTGCGAGGCGACAAACTCCGGCAGCGCCGCGGCGCGGAACTCGAAGTGCCGGTCGCTCACGATCTGCCCACCGCCGGCCGCCCGCGGCTGCGCCGATCCGCGAGTGGCGAGCCACTGCGCCAGAACGTTCCCCCGGATCCACACGTTCGCCGTAAGCCCGGGGTACAGATGGGCGAACTCGGGCAGGAGCTTGAGCTCCCGGACGATCTTGCTCATCGGAGGCTCCTCCCGTTCACGGCGACGTGGCACTGGTGATCGTGGCCGAGGCGCTCACCGCCTGGCCCGACGGCACGGTGACCTGAATCGGTGTGGCCGACGTCGCCACGGGATCGGTGACGAAAGTGACGCCCGCGGGCCCCGTGAAACTGAGGGGGTAGGTGCCGGGCACCACGAACAGGAACGTCGCCTGCCCGCTGGCGTCGAGCGCCATGGTCTCGGCGCCGAGCGTGGCGGAGAAGTCGGCCAGTGTCACCTGCTTCCCGTTCACCAGGGGCAGCGTGACGCCGTTCGCCAGGGTGAGCGACACCGCCACGCTGCCGGTCGTCTCGATGTCGGCGCCCGTGATGACCGGGTGCATCACCCAGGAGCCCGAGTTCCCGGCGTCATGGCCGAAGCTCTGGGACACGTTGAAGTCGATGAGCACGATCTTCTGCGGTCCCGTGACCGCCAGGGCGCTGCCCGGCAAGGTCACCTTGAGGCCGCTCTGCGCCAGGCTGGGCATCTTGAGCTGCCCGGTGACCGTGGCGCCCTGGGGCAGGCCGGCATAGTTCGGCGACGACGCGAAGATGGTCCCGTCGGTCAGCTGTACGTAGCCACCGGTGATCACCAGCCGGAGCTCCTGGTACGTTCCCGTCGGCACTTCGGCATCTTTCACCAGGTCGAGTGTGGCATTCTGAAGGTCGAGAAGATTGACGGTGGTCGGGGTGCTGCTGAGGGTCACCTTGCCACCGGTGCCGAGCAGCGAGACCTCGGAGATCGTCACGACGGCCGCGGTGAACGGGCCGGGCGCGTCGGTCAGCTTGACCGAGAACTGGGCAGTGCCGGGGCCTTGGGAATCGCCACAGCCCGCGAGGGCGGCGACGGCGAGGGCGAACGCGACGATGCGGGTACGAAGCATCGGGTGTGCTCCTTGGCTGGTGCGCATGAGGTCTCTTGCTGAACTCCGGGCTACAGACTCCCAGCCCTCGCAGCAGGTCACACGGGCGCAGCCCCCCGACACCCGCGCAAACTGTTGCACCATCACGATATCTTCCTCTTTAGATGCCGGGTGTTGCGTCCCGTGACCCCCTGTCCTTTCGTGGAGTCTGTACGCCGGTGACGAACAGGTCCGACGCTGCCATCATCAGCCAGGTCTTGGATGGGGACGTGGAAGCTTACGGGGCCCTCGTCGCGCGCTATCGCGAACGCTACGCCCGGTTCGCCGTCCACATGCTCGGCGAGCGGGATGACGCCGAAGAGGCGCTGCAGGATGCGTTCGTCCGCGCCTACCGCGCGCTTGGCCAGTGCGCCGATCCGGCCCGATTCGACGCCTGGCTGTTTCGCATCCTGGCAAACCGCTGCCGGACGGCCGGCGCGCGCCGCACGCGGCGCGCCCGCACGTTCGTCCGGGACGAAGTCGCCCTGGGCGAGGCGTCGGCCGACCATCCGGCGGAGCGGCAGGAGTGGCAGGAGGAGATTCAGCGTGCGCTGGCGCGGCTCGAGCCGGACCAGCGGGAGGCATTTCTGCTGAAGCACGTGGAAGACCTGAGCTACGAGGAGATGGCCGCGCTCACCGGCGCGGGCGTCTCCGCGCTCAAGATGCGGGTGAAGCGCGCGTGCGAGCGCTTGCGGGCCCTCCTGGGGGAGGCACAGCATGTCTAACGACGAGCGGGACGAGCTGATCGACCGGGTCGCGGACGAGCTCCGCGCGCCGGTGACGCTCGACGCGGGTTTTCACGCCCGGGTCATGGCCGAGGTGCGCCGTCCCGCCGGCCGCTGGCAGGCCGCCGCCCAGTGGTGGACCGAGCCCCGGCTCCGGGTCTCGCCGCTCGTGGGGCTCGCCTGCGCGGCCGGGCTCGCGGCCCTGGCGCTGCTGGGTGCCCGCGCGCTGGAGCGACCGCTACCCCGGATCGAAGCGGCCGGCGAGAGTGCGCTCGCGACGGAGCCCGGCACCCAGGTCGTGCAGTTCGTGCTCGTGGCCCCCAGCGCGGCGAGCGTGTCGCTGGTGGGCGACTTCAACGACTGGGATCCGAGCCGCACCCCGCTCCGCTCGGCTGCCACAGGCGTGTGGTCGGTGAACGTCCCACTGCACCCCGGTCAGCATCAGTATGCCTTCGTGGTGGACGGCAAGGACTGGCGGCCGGATCCGGCCGCCCCCAACGCCATCACCGACGACTTCGGCTCGCCCAATTCGGTCATCACCGTCGGGGGGAAGAGCTCGTGAGGCGCGTCATCCTGGCGCTGGTACTCGCCGCCGCGCCCGGGGCGCTCCAGGGGCAGGATCCCCGGCTCGAGGGCCGGCTCGATGCGGCCACGCGAGCGGCGGTCGCCGCGCTGGTGGACTCGGCCCGCGCCGCCGGCCTCCCCACCGAGCCGATCATCGACAAGGCCCTGGAGGGCGCCACCAAGCACGCGAGCGCTGAGCGCATCGTGGCCGCGCTCCACAACCTCGCCGCCGATCTCCGCGCCGCCCGCGGCGCGCTCGGCCCCAAGGCGCCGGACGCGGACATCGTCGCCGGCGCCACCGCGATCCGCGCCGGCGCGCAGGCGGATCTGCTCGACCATCTCGAGCAGGCCCGCGGCAAGGACGGCCTGGCCGTGCCGCTTTCCGTGCTCTCCGACCTGGTCGCGCGGGGCGTGCCGGTGGATACCGCGGCCGCAGCGGTGCTCAATCTCGCGCAGCACGGCGCCGGCGACGCCGACTTCACCGGCCTCGAACGGGGCGTGGCGCAGGACATCGGTGCGGGCGCGCCCCCGGGCGTTGCTGCCGCGGTCCGAGCCCACGGAGGCGGCGCTGCCGACGGCCTGAGCCAGGGCCAGAGCGGAGGCCCGCCCGCCGGTGTCCCGGCCAACCCACCCAAGAAGGGCCAGAACAAGCCCAAGGGACCTCCGGCCGGACACCCATGACCCGGCACGAGTATCCTTAGGCTCGTGCGGACGCGACTTCGGCTCTCCCTTCTTTCTTCCGTACTGTTTCTCCTCGCCGCGCCGGCCGCGACGGCGCAGACCGCGGGCTCGCTCGACGCCGGCTTCACTCGCGTCGGCTACACCGATCTCCCGGGCGTCACCGCCTACACGCTCTCTCCCAGTCTGCTGCTGTTCCGCCCGAACACCTCGCTGGTGGCGACCGGCGTATTCTCGGAGTTCGGCGGCGGCGGCTGGAACCTGCAGGGCAACGCCTCTGGCTCGGTTTTCATTCCGGCCGGCTCCCACTTTCAGGTCGAGCTCGGAGCCACCGGGGGTGGCAGCACACGCGACGGCGGCAGCGGCACCGGCCAGCTGCTGGGCGAGAGTCGGCTGCACCTGGCGGCCGCACGGCGGGGGCTCTGGGCCGGCGGCTCGCTCGGACGCGTCTGGGACGGCGTCGCCTGGCGGACTGCCGCGTCACTCGAGGCCGCCGGCTGGGCGCGTCTGGGCGACGCGACGCTCGTGGCGAGCACGTCGCCCAACTGGATCGGGGACAGCCTGCGATTCCTCGATACCGAGGCCACGCTGCGTCTCGTGCACGGCCCGATCGAGCTCGGCGCCTATGGCGGATTTCGTACCTTTTTTGACCCTGCCGGCGCGAGCGCCACCGCGTGGGGCGGCGCCAGCGCGGCTTACTGGATGGGCAATCACCTCGCGGTCGTGGCCGCCGGTGGATCGTACCCTGCCGACTTGGGACAAAATTTCCCCGGAGGCAACTACATCACGATCACCATCCGGGTCGCCACTCGCCGACCTTCCGCGCCGACCCGGACGGAATCCCCGGCGTACCGGCTGCTGCAGCCTCTCGCGCGGCCGGTCGTGCCCGACTTTCAGGTCACGACGACGAGCGGGGTCACGCGGCTCATCCGCGTGCACGCGCCCGATGCGAGATCGGTCGAGATCATGGGGGACTTCAGCGACTGGCGGCCGATACCGCTCAGCCGCGGCGCGGGAGATGACTGGACCCTCGTGATCCCGATCGCCAAAGGCCTGCACCGCCTGAACCTGCGAGTGAACGGCGGTGACTGGGGTGTCCCTCCGGGGGTCACGGCGCTCAATGACGACTTCGGCGGCATCGTGGGCGTGCTCGTCGTGGAGTGACCCTCTTCGGGCCGAGCGGGGTCTGTAGCCGCGAAGCCCCCTGGGAGACTGTGTTGAAGCTCGTTCTTCTGCAATCGGTTGCGCTGCTGATACTTGCACCGCTCGGTCCAGCCCCGCTGGTCGCGCAGGGGGACACCCCAGCCGAAGCGATCGAGCGGGCGCTGCCCCCCGATGTGGCGCGGCGGATTCTCGCACGCGTCGCCGAGGCGCGGGCGCGAGGGCTCCCGGCCGACGCGATGGCGCGTCGCGCGCTCGAGCTGTCGGCCAAGGGCGTCCCGCCGGCCGCGGTAGAGACCGCAGTCGTGGATGAAGCCGCGGAGCTCGAGGCGGCACGCCGCGCGCTCGGGGATGGGGGCCGGGGTGACGCCGTGGACGAAGACGTGGATGCGGCCGGGACGGCAATGCGGAAGGGCGTGAGCGGTCGTCAGGTGAGCGAGCTGGCGCGATCCGCGCCGTCGGGACGGGCGCTCGCGGTACCGCTCTTCGTGATCGCGAGCCTGGTGGATCGGGGCCTTCCGGCGGACCAAGCGCTGCGGCGGGTCCTGGCTCGACTCGAGGCCCGTGCGTCCGACCGGCAGCTGGAGGGCCTGGCCGACGCTCCGGGCCGGAGCGACCAGTCGCCCAAGCTCACCGGGCAGGACATGGCGGAGACGCGGCGGCCCGCCGACGCGGGGCGGCCCGCCTGGGTGCCGGCGAACCCGGGCAAGTCGAACGGACCCCAAAGCGCGGGGCAGCGCGGCTTGGGCAAGCCCTGATCGCAGCCGAAGGACTTCAGCCGCCGGCCGAGAAAGCGAAGCGCCCCGTCCGATGGACGGGGCGCTTGCTGTTCAGTCTTGCCGAGGGTCAGGGGCAGGACGGCGGTGTCACTAGATCCTTGATCAGGTTGGTGACATTGGGCGTGCCCAGACCGGTCGCGAAGTCGTAGCCGCTCTTGGCGGAGAACCCGACGGGGGTCCCCGCGAGCTGGTTGTTGCCGACGGTGATGTCGTGGAAGTCCGCGGCGTAGTTGCTGGCACACTTTCCGATTTGGTACAGCGTCGGGTTGATGAACCCGAGCGGCGCTCCCTTGGCCTGATTTGCCAGCGCCACGATCGCGGCCCACTGGGGCGAGCCCGCGCTCGTACCGCCCACGA
>JBGQIW010000082.1:0-12483 GCA_041498715.1 Gemmatimonadota bacterium
CACCACGCCGATGACGGCGACGACTCCCAGGCTCCCGAGGAAGAGATCGTACAGCGAGAGGCCGAGCACGTTCCCCTTGGTCCCGAGCGAGCGCCCGGCTCCGAACAGGATCGCGAGCGGGCCCGCGATGCCGAAGAAGGCGACCGTGGCGATGAAGCTCATGAACGTCGCCGCGACCGCCACCGGCAGGGGGATCCCGTAGCGCCGGAGCGTGTAGATGGTCATGGGCCCGGACCCCGACTGGAGCGGGGTGACGTACCCGGCCCAGGCCCCCATGCCTCCCGCGAGGATGCAGCCCTTGAGCGACGGCTGGGGAACGACGTGCCGGGCAAGGACCCAGAGGCGGGTGCCGCCCCCGAGCCAGTCCATCGAGGCGAGGGTCAGCCCCACGAAGAGCCAGGGCCATTCCAGCTGTCCAAACTTGGCCAGCGACGCCGAAACGTCGTGGCCATAGAGCAGCGTGAGGCCATAGCCCAGCAGCGACGCAACGAGAAAGAACTCGAAGCCCCGCAGCAGGAGCCTGGGGGTGAGCAGACGTGCCATTGTCACCGGAAAGTTAGCCGCGGCCGGGAGAGGCGGGAAAGGCGGACGGCCCGGTGGCCCCGTTATCTTGTGGCAGCATGGCCGACTCCGTCATCCGCATCGTCAACGCCCGCCAGCACAATCTCCGCGGCGTCACCGTCGATCTGCCCCACCGCTCGCTGATCGTGGTGACCGGGCCCTCGGGCTCGGGCAAGTCATCGCTGGCGTTCGACACCCTCTACGCCGAGGGACAGCGGCGCTATATCGAGTCGCTCTCCACCTACGCGAAGCAGTTTCTCGACCGCATGCCCAAGCCCGCCGTGGACCGGCTGGAGGGCTTGGCGCCGGCCGTGGCGATCGAGCAGCGGAACCCCACGGTCTCCAGCCGCTCCACCGTAGGCACCGCGACCGAGGTGTACGATTACCTCCGGCTCCTGTGGGCCCGCCTCGGCAAGACCTGGTGCCGGTTCTGCGGCGCCGCGGTGCGGCGGGACACGCCCCAGTCGGCCACCGACCAGATCCTCGCCGACCTGCCGGTGGGCAGCCGGCTCCGGATCGCCTTTCCGCTGCCGACCAGCGCGCGAGTGACCCACGCCGCGGTGGTCGAGAACCTCCGTGCCCTCGGCTTCGTCCGGCTGGTGGCGGACGGCGCGCCGTACCATCTCGACGAGCTCCCCCCGAAGCTCGACCTCACCGCCGCCACCGAGCTCCTGGTGGTGGTGGATCGGGTCACCACGGGCCCGGATGCGGCGCTCCGCCTGGCCGAGTCGCTCGCCGCGGCGTTCGCCGAGGGAGAAGGCGTGGCACTCGCGCTCCACGAGGCGGGCCGCCTCCGCTTCACCGAGTTCCCCGCCTGCAGCAGCTGCGACACGCCCGCGGCCACGGTGACGCCCGCGCTCTTCTCGTTCAACAACCCCCGCGGCGCCTGCTCCGCCTGCAACGGGTTCGGGGCCACCCTCGAGTACGACGAGTCGCTCATCGTCCCCGATCCGTCACGCAGCGTGGCGCAGGGCGCGATCGACCCGTGGACCAAGCCCCGATACGAGGGCCGCCGCCGGATCCTGCTCGAGCGGGCCCGGCAGCTCGAGGTAGACCCCGCTGCGCCGTGGAGCAAGCTCAAGGCGGCGCAGAAGCGCGAGCTGCTCTACGGGAAGAAGGGGCGTTATCTGGGCATCTTCCCGTTTCTCAAGGGCCTGGAGGAGAAGCGCTACAAGCAGTACATCCGCGTCTTCCTGCGGCAGTATCAGCTCGCACGGACCTGCACGGCGTGCCACGGCACCCGGCTCAACCCGGACGCGCTCGCCGTCCGCATCGGCGATGACACCATCGCGGCGGTCGCCGCCCGCCCGGTGGACGAGATCCACGCCTGGACCCAGCACCTTCCGCTTACGCCCACCGAGCACCAGATCGGTCAGTTGATCCTGGACGAGCTGGACGCGCGGCTCGGGTTCCTGCGCGACGTGGGGCTCGGCTACCTCACGCTCGAGCGCCAGACCCGGACCCTCTCGGGCGGCGAGGCCCAGCGGATCGCCCTCTCCAATGCGCTCGGCTCGCGCCTGGTGGACTCGCTCTACGTGCTGGACGAGCCGTCCGTGGGGCTGCACCCGCGCGACATCGACCGGCTCCTCGCGCTGCTCCGCCGGCTCAAGAACAACGGCAATACCGTCATCGTCGTGGAGCACGATCTGGCCGCGATCCGCCAGGCCGACTTCATGCTCGAGCTCGGACCCGGCTCCGGTGAGCGGGGCGGCCGCGTGGTGCACGCGGGCCCCGTGGCCGACGCCGGTGCCTCGCTCACCGGGCAGTATCTCACCGGCGCCAAGCGTATCGCCGTGCCCAGCGTGCGACGGCCGGCCGGCCCGCGCTGGCTCAAGCTGCGAGGCGCGGCGCTGCACAACCTCGACGCCGTGGACGTGGACATCCCGCTGGGCACCCTGACTGTGGTGACGGGGGTGTCCGGCTCGGGCAAGAGCACGCTGGTCTACGACGTGCTGTACCGGAACCTCGAAGCCCGGCTGCACGGCGGCCACTCAGCCAAGTCTCACCTGGGCGAGGAGGTCGGCCGAGTGCGCTCGCTCACGGGATGGGAGCTGCTGGAGGACGTGCTGCTGGTGGATCAGTCGCCCATCGGCCGCTCGCCCCGCTCCAATCCGGTGACGTACGTCAAAGCGTTCGACGAGATCCGCGAGCTGTTCGCCCAGCAGCCGCTGGCCCGGCAGCGCAAGTACAGCGCCGCCACCTTCTCCTTCAATCTGCCGGGGGGGCGCTGCGAAACCTGCGAGGGCGCAGGCCACGTGCAGGTCGAGATGGTGTTCCTGGCGGACGTCTTCGTCCCCTGCGAAACCTGCGGCGGCAGCCGGTTCAAGCCGGCGGTGCTGGACGTGCGGATCCACGGGCACTCGATCCACGACGTCCTGCAGTGGACGGTGGACGAGGCCATCCCCCGCTTTCGCCACCAACCCCGGCTCGGCGCCGCGCTCTGGCAGCTCCAGCAGGTGGGGCTCGGCTATCTCCGGTTGGGCCAGCCGGCCACGACCCTCTCGGGCGGCGAAGCCCAGCGCCTCAAGATCGCGCGCGAGCTCCTGAGCGCGGGCAAGCGCGAGGGCACCAAGCTCTACCTGCTCGACGAGCCGACCACCGGGCTACATCTCGATGACGTGCGAGTGCTGATGCAGGTGCTCGATCGGCTGGTGGACGCCGGGCATACCGTCGTCGTCATCGAGCATCACCTGGACGTGATCAAGCGGGCCGACTGGATCGTGGATCTGGGCCCGGAGGCCGGCGCGGCAGGCGGGCGGGTCGTCGCCCAGGGGACCCCGGAAGACGTGGCCGCGGTCCCCGCGTCGCACACCGGCCGCTACCTCAAGCCGCTGCTCCTGCCGGCCGCCCCCGCCCTCGCCGGATGACCCGGCGACAGGGCGTCGCCGCTCTCGTCTTCATCGCGATCGTCTGGGGCTGTTCCTTCACCATCATCAAGCAGGCGCTCGCCCTTGCGTCGCCGTTCGTCCTCCTGGCACTCCGGTTCCTGCTCGCCTCGCTCCTCGTGGCGCCATGGTTCCGGGGACTCACCCGGCGCGAGCTGGTCGGCGGCGTGGTGCTCGGGCTCCTGTTCTGGGCAGGGTTCGTGTTCCAGACCTTCGGGCTCCAGTATACGACCCCCAGCCGCTCGGCCTTCATTACCGGCCTGAGCACGCCCCTGGTCCCGGTTGCCTACTTCATGGTCTACCGCCGTCCACCCTCGCTGCTGGTCGTGCTCGCGGTCGTGATCACCGGCCTGGGCATGTACCTGCTGACGCGTCCCGGGGGGATGAGCGAAGGGCTCAACCGCGGCGACCTGCTCACCTTGGGCTGCGCCGCACTCTTCGCCTTCCAGATCGTGGCCGTCGGGCATTTCGCCCGGGTGGCGCGGCCTACCCGCCTGCTGGCGATGGAGCTGGGACTGACCGGCGTGCTCTCGCTCCTGGCCGTCCCCGCGTTCGAGACGCCGACACTCACGGTCGCTCCGCCCCTTCTGCTGGCGCTCGCGTTCCTGAGCGTCACCGCGGCCCTGACCTTCTATCTCCAGGTCGGCGCGCAGAAGGTCGTGAGCCCGGCCGCCGCGGCGATCATCTTCACGCTCGAGAGCCTGGCCGCCGCCGTCACGAGCTGGCTCGTGCTGGGCGAGGTTCTCACCCCCGCCCAGTGGCTCGGCGGCCTGCTCATCCTGGGCGGCGCCGTGCTGCCGTTCCTCACGCCGGCCTGGCATCGGCTCGGCGCCGGCCCGGTGGATGGTCCCGAGGCGAGTTCGAGTTCACGCCTGTAACCGCCCGGTTACTCGCGGCCGGAACAACCAGCCGTCGCACGCTGCCGACGGGTCGGTCACCCGGCCGCCTCGTCGGACGCCGGCCGCCGCGCCAGGTCATGGGCGGCGGCCCGCACCAGTCGCCACGCTTCTTCGACGTGCTCGCGCTCGGTGCACCGCTGGCCGACCGCGAGCCGGATGGCGTACCGGCCGCCCAGGACGGTATGGGTGAGAAATACCCGCCCGCTCGCATTCACCTGCGCCAATACCTCTCGGTTGAGCGCGTCGAGCCGCGGCTCGTCCGCCGCCATCGCGACCGGCCGGTAACGGAAGCAGACAAGCCCGAGAGGCGCCGGCGCGAGCAGCTCGAACTCGGGATCGGCCTCGACCCACCCGGCGAACTCCCGGGCAAGCGCGACATGCCGCCGCACCATCGAGCGGAGTCCCTCGACCCCATAGCTCCGGATCACGAACCAGAGCTTGAGGGCGCGGAACCGGCGGCCGAGCTGGATCCCCCAGTCCCGGAAGTTGACGACCTCGGGGTCGTGCGACGTCCGGAGAAACTCGGGCGTGATCGTGAACGTGCGGAGCAACGTCTCCACGTCCCGGACGAAGTAGGCGCTCAGGTCGAAGTTCACCAGCAGCCACTTGTGCGGATTGAACACCAGGCTGTCGGCGTGCTCGACCCCGTCCAGGATCCAGCGGAGCTCCGGCACCACCGCCGCGGAGCCGGCCCACGCTGCGTCCACGTGGAGCCACGCACCGTGCCGCCGGCACAGCGTGGCGATCTCGGGAAGCGGATCGATCGCCGTGGATGAGGTCGTACCCACCGCGGCGACGACGCACGCCGGGACGAGGCCGGCGGCCGCGTCCCGCGCCATCGCCTCCCCCAGCGCGTCGGCCCGGAGCGCGTACCGCTCGTCCACCGGGATCGATCGCAGCGCCTCGGCCCCGTAACCTGCGAGCTTGACGCCCTTGGCCACCGACGAGTGCGCTTCGGCCGAGGCGTAGACGCGGAGGCCGCTCGCCGGGTCAACCCCGAGCCGCTCGCCGGCGAAGCCGCTGGCCCGTTCCCGCGCAGAGAGCAGGGCGACCAGCGTGGCCGTGGACGCCGTGTCCTGGATGACGCCGGTGAACCCGGCGGGGAGGTCGAGCATCCGGGCCAGCCACGTCATCGTCACCTGCTCCAGCTCGGTGGCGGCCGGAGACGTCTGCCACGACATGCATTGCGCGCCCAGCGTGGCGGTGAGCATCTCGGCGAGAATCGACGGTGGGCTGTTGTTGGCCGCGAAGTAGCCAAACCAGCCGGGATGGTTCCAGTGGGTCATCCCGGGCAGGATGAGCCGCTCGAAATCGGCGACCAGGTGCTCGAACGGCTCCCCCGCATCCGGCGGAGCGGCGGGAAGGGAGCGGCGGATGTCGCCTGGCTTGACGTCCGGCACGACGCGCCGGCTGCCGACCTCACCGAGATAGTCGGCCATCCAGTCCACGAGCTGGTGGCCATGCGTACGGAATTGTTCTGGGGTCATGCGGAGAAGATACAGTGGGCGGGCGGACCTGCCCCGGCGGGAGCGCGCTCAGTGTTGGGACCTAGCCTGGACATCCCGGAGATGCGATGTTCCCCGCTCTCCTCGACGAGGACCCCCATGGCTGAGGCTCTCCTGGCGATCGAACCGGTCCCGCGGCCGGATGGGCTCCGCTTCGACCCGGACGCCGCCATCCGGCATCTCACCGCCGCCGACCCGGAGCTCGGGCTCATCATCGGGCGGACACCGGCCTTCAGCGTCCGTCCGACCCGCAGGCAGAGCCTGTTCGCCGCGTTGCTCGAGTCGATCGTCTATCAGCAGCTCAGCGGCAAGGCTGCAGAGACGATTCTGGGCCGGGTCGTCGCCCTGTTCCGTCCCCGCCGGTTCCCCAGACCGGAGGATCTCGTCGCCGTGCCCGACGCCCGGCTTCGGGCCGCCGGACTGTCGCGCAACAAGACCGCGGCGCTCAAGGATCTCGCCCGCCACACGCTGGAGGGCACGGTGCCGCCGCTCGCCCGCGCGCACGCCATGACCGACGAGGAGCTGATCGAGCGGCTCACCGCCGTTCGCGGCGTCGGCCGCTGGACCGTGGAGATGCTCCTGATCTTCCGGCTCGGGCGGCCTGACGTGCTGCCGGTCGGTGATCTTGGCGTGCGCAAGGGCTTTCGCCGCGCCTTCGGCATGCGGCGGCTGCCGGCGCCGGTCACGATCACCCGGCGCGCCGAGCGCTGGCGACCGTACCGCAGTGTGGCGAGCTGGTACCTCTGGAGGGCGGCGGAGGGCGACTGATCAGGCCCGACCGGTGAGCAGGCGGGTGGCTTGCTCGATCGCGTCGTGGCTGCCGGACAGCGCGAGGAGATCACCCTCGCGCAGCTGCGTCTTCGCCGTCGGAAAGACCATCGTGTCGTCCCCGCTCCGCGCCAGCGCGATCGCCGTCGCGCCCGTCCTCCCCCGGAGGTTGAGCTCCGCCAGGGTGATGCCGGCGGCTTCGCTCCCGACCGCCACCCGCACCGGTACCAGGGTCCCGAGTCCCGGGAGCAGGTGCTGGACCTGCTCCAGCGTCGCGGCCTCCGCGCCACGGTGCCGTGGCCCCAGCGCCTCCGCCATCATCTGGGCGCCGGCCCGCATGTGTCCCTGGAGGTTGGTGGCAGTGCGCCAGAAGAGGACCCCCAGGCCGCCCAGCGCGGCGAGCACGATGAGGACGCCCTGGTAGCGGGGCAGGAAGGGTTGCGTCACCGCGAGCAGAGGGACGCCGACCATCATCACGATCGCGATCTGGATCGTCACCACGAAAGCCCGCCTCGGGGCGTCCGCCGGATCCATGGCCCCCGCCCCGCGGCTCGGCAGCGCCAGATCGGCGAGCGCGTTGCCCAGGCGCCGCGAGGAGCGGACCATGCCGATGACGAACGGCGCGGCGCAGGCGGCCGCCGCGGCCACCACCAGCCAGCGCCCGGTGCCCTCGGCAATCCCGGCCCGCCCATTGAGGGCGGCGAGGAGGGCGGGCAGGTTGATCGACGCCCCGATGATCAGCCCGCCGACCAGTACTGCGTCCAGCAGGACCAGCCGCGCCGCCCGCCGCACCGGCGTCCAGGGTGTGCTGCGCTCCGGCGCCTCGCGCACCAGCTCCACCCACGAGCCGTAGAGCGTGACGAACGTCTGAAGCGAGCGGGGCAGCCGGCGGTCCACGTAGAGCGCGAGCGGCTCCGACGCCCGCACCAGCCAGGGTGAGGCGAACGCGCTGAGCACCGAGACGGCGGCCGCCACGTGGGGGAGGGTCGTGGCGGGGCCGCCGAGCCCCGCGCCGATGCCCGCGATGATGAACGCGAACTCTCCCGTCTGTGCGACGCTCATGCCGGCCCGGAGACTCACCCGGGTCCCGTGCCCCGTGAGGAACGCCCCCACGGCGACTCCAAGCGTCTTTCCGATCACCAGGACCGCGACCAGCGCCAGGACCACCCGCCAGCTGGCCAGTGCGATCCGCGGATCGAGCAGCATCCCGACCGCCACGAAGAAGATGGCGCCGAACATGTCCCGGAGCGGGCGCACCAGCTGCTCGACCACCCGGCCCGCGCCGGACTCGTACACCAGTGAGCCGGCGAGGAACGCGCCGAGGGCGACCGAGTAGCCCGCGGACAGGGCGAGCAGCGCGGCGGCAAAACAGAGCCCGACGCTTGCGACCAGCGTGGTCTCCGGGCGGCGGAGCCGGGCTACGGCCCGCATCGAGGGCGGGACCACCAGCAGCCCGAGCGCCAGCGCGCCCGCCAGGAACGCCAGCAGCCGGCCGGCAGTGCGCGCCAGCTCGGCCCCGGTGAGCGCGCCGCCGCTCGCGAGCGCGGTCACCAGGGCGATGAGCAGAATCGCCGCCAGATCTTCGACCACCGTGATGGAGAGCACCAGCTCGCGGAGCGGCCCGTGGATCCTGAGATCGGTGAACACGCTCGCGACGATCATGGTGCTCGAGATCGCCACCACCGCCCCGGCGACGAGGCTGGCCGATGCGCTCCAGCCGAACGCCTGGCCCACCAGCGACCCCGCCGTGAGCAGGAGGCCCACCTCCAGCAGCACCACCAGCCCGACCCGCGGCCCGATACGGAGCAGGCGCCGCAGGCTGAACTCGAGGCCGATCGAGAACATGAGCAGCACCACGCCCAGCTGCGCGAGCGTCTGCACGGTGGCGACGTCGGCCACCAGCGGCACCGGCACGTGCGGCCCGATCACGAGGCCGGCCACGATGTAGCCCGGCACCGCCGGCAGCCGCAGCCGCTGGAACAGCACCGACGTGACGGCGGCCACGCACAGGACCAGAGCGAGATCACGCAGGAAAGCCTGTGGCTCCATCATGCCTCGACGTTGAGGATGGGTCGGCGGTACCTGCGGCCGGGCCGTCTTGGTAGTTTACGACACGAAAGGAGGACGTGACATGACGACACGCGCTCATACAGGCATGGAGCCCAGCGCCGACGCGGTGCAGGCGACGCGGGAGCGTCTCCACGCGCTTGGCTTCCTGCTGACCGACGATGCCACGCGGGATCTGCTGCGAACGGTCCTCGGCATCGAGTCGGCCCGGCTCGACCGGCACGCCCGCGAGGCCGCCGCCACCTGTCTCCGCAGCATCCAGGACGCCGCCCGCGAGGCGCTCGCGATCCTCACCCAAGGCCCGGCCGGCGTCACCGCCCCGATGCCGGCCGTCGCGGCCGCCGGGCCCAAACCGGCTCCTGCGCCCAGGCGGGACCAGCCGGTGAACCTGGCGGAGATCGTGCGGCAGCGCCTGGGCGACGACCTCCCCAAGGACGATCCGGCGTTGCGCCCCCACGAGCCGCTGCCGCACAATCGGGCGCCGGCCGAGCCGCGGCGCCCAGTCTTCAAGCGGCCGCGCGGCCGCTGACCCTACCCTTCACGACATGGAGGATCGCTCCATGGAAGGACTCATCATCTCGGTGGGGCTCTATCTCTGCTTCACGCTGATCGTGATAGGCGCCTGTCTCGCCTTCCCAGCAGAGCCCCGGGTCGTGAGCCGGCACTGGGCCGGTGTGCTGCCGGGCGATACCGTCCTGGTCCACGGCGAGTCGCGCGAGGTGGTCGAGATCGACTTCGACCACGACCAGGTCCGGCTGGACCGCGCGTTCGACTTCCCGCCCCAGGCCGGCGACTGGGTGGTCGTCCGGCACGCGCCCGCCTGATTCGACGCCTCGAGTGCGCCCCGGTTCAGCCGGGCGCCTCGAGGAATGCACGGTTCGCTAGATACCACTCGACCGTCTTCCTGAGGCCCGTCTCGAAGCCCTCCCGCGGGCGCCAGCCCACTTCGCGCTCGATCCGGCTCGGGTCTATCGCGTAGCGGAAGTCGTGCCCCGGCCGATCCACGACCAGCTCGATCAGCTCCAGGTACCGCTCGGCCGTCTGGCCGAGGGCTTCGGCCAGGAGCCGGCAGAGGAGCCGCGCGATGTCGAGATTGCGCTGCTCGTTCCGCGCCCCCACCAGGTAGATCTGCCCCAGCGCCCCCGAGCGGATCACCTGCTCCACCGCCCGGCAATGATCCTCCACGTACAGCCAGTCGCGCACGTTCCTCCCGGTGCCGTACACCGGAATCCGCCGCCCGGCAAGGCAGGAGCGGATCACGGTGGGGATGAATTTCTCCGGGTGCTGGCACGGGCCGTAGTTGTTGGAGCAGTTCGTCCCGGTAACCGGCAGGCCGTAGGTGTGATAGTACGCCCGCACCAGATGGTCGGAGCCCGCCTTGCTCGCCGAATAGGGCGAGCTCGGAGCGTACGGCGTGGCTTCACTGAACGCGGCGTCGTGCTCGCCCAGGCTGCCGAACACTTCGTCGGTCGAGACGTGGTGGAACCGCACCCCGGCCGGCGGGCGCTCGGCCCAGACGTCGCGCGCCGCCTCCAGCAGCGTAAATGTTCCGACGAGATTGGTCGTGACGAACGGTGCGGGCCCCACGATCGAGCGGTCCACGTGCGATTCCGCGGCGAAGTGCACGACCGTGTCGATGCTGTGCCCCCGGAGCAGCTCGCGGACGGATGCGGCGTCGCAGATGTCGCCCCGGTGGAACGAGTGCCGTGGATCCGCCATCGCGGACCCGAGGTTCTCCAGCCGCCCCGCGTACGTGAGGGCGTCCAGCGTGACGATCCGGACCGACGGATCGCTCGCGAGCATGTGTCGGACGAAGTTGCTGCCGATGAATCCCGCCCCTCCCGTGACGAGGAGCCTGCGCGGCGCGTGGCGGGCCGGGGTCAGTTCATCCGGCATAGCGCCTCCGCGAGCGCGTCCCGCCAGGGCCGTGGCGGCGCCCCGAACGTGGCGGTCCAGGAGGTCGTGTCGAGCACGGAGTAGGCCGGTCGCGGCGCGGCCGTCGGATACTCGGCGCTGGAGATCGGCGCCACGCTCCGGCACACGACGCCGGCGCGACCGGCGAGCCCGGCCACGATGGCCGACGCGAAGCCGTGCCACGTCGTCTCGCCCGCGTTGGCGAAGTGGTACGTGCCGCCGAGGTCTGGCGCCGCCCGGGCCGCCGCGGCGGCGGTGACCAGCGCCCGCGCGAGATCGGCGGCCAGCGTGGGGCGGCCCTGCTGGTCCGCCACCACCGCAATCACTTCCCGCTCCCGGGCGAGGCGCGCGATCGTGGTGAGAAAATTCCGACCGTGCGGCGCGTAGACCCAGGAAGTCCGTACGATGAGGTGCCGCGCCAGGCGCTCGCGCACCGCCTGCTCCCCCGCCCACTTGGTGCGACCATAGGCGCCGAGTGGACCGGGCGGATCATCGGGGCGATAGGGCGTCCGGGAGCGGCCGTCGAACACGTAGTCGGTGGAGAGCTGGACCAGCAGCGCCCCGCCGGCGGCGCACGCATCGGCCAGGTGCCCCGGCCCCTGGGCGTTCGCCCGCCCGGCCGCCTCGAGGTTGGATTCCGCCAGGTCCACCTGAGTGTAGGCCGCGGCGTTCACCACCACGTCCGGCCCGGCGGCCATGACCGCGGCCTGGACGGCCGATCGATCCCCCACGTCGAGTTGCGCGTGACTCAGGCCGACGACGTCCCAGCCCGACTCGCTGGCGGCCGCCACCAGCTCAGTTCCCACCATGCCTGTGGCTCCGGTCACCAGGAGCCGCGTCACGGCTGGTAGACCGGGAGGTCCGACCGCGGCGCACGGAGGGGCAGATAGCGAGCGTCCTTCGCGGAAACCCGCGCGGCAACCGCCGGCCACGGGATCGCGAGGTCGGGATCATTCCAGAGGACCCCGTGGTCGTCGTCCGGCGCGTAGAAGTCGGTGCACTTGTACACGACGTCGGCGCCGTCGATCAGGGCGCAGAATCCGTGGGCGAAGCCCGGCGGGATCCAGACCATGCCGAGGTTCTGGTCGCTGAGGTCGAAGGTTGTCGACCGGCCGAACGTGGGCGAGCCGACGCGGATGTCCACCGCCGCCCCCATGACGGCGCCCCGTGTGACTCGGACGAGCTTGCCCTGCGGCCGCGCCAGTTGGTAATGGAGCCCGCGCACCACCCCGGCGGCCGACCGGCTGTGGTTGTCCTGTACGAAGTCGGTCGGCAGGCCGGCGGCTGCGAACGCCCTCGCATTGAACCACTCCAGAAAGAACCCCCGATCGTCCCGGAACACAGTCGGCGTAATCCGAAGCACGCCTGGGAGCGCTGCGGCCTCGACCTTCACCGTGGGCGATCCTCGTCGGCGATCTGCAGCAAGTATTGGCCGTACGAGCTCGCGGCCAGCGGCTCCGCGAGCCGGGCGAGCCGCGTCGCGTCGATGAAGCCCATTCGGTATGCGGCTTCCTCCGGCGCGCCGATCTTGAGCCCCTGGCGCTCCTCGACGACGCTCACGAAGTGCGAAGCCTGGAGCAGAGCGTCGTGGGTGCCGGTGTCGAGCCAGGCGGCGCCGCGGCCCAGCAGCTCCACTGACAGACGCCCGGCCCGGAGGTAGAGGCTGTTGAGGTCGGTGATTTCGAGCTCGCCGCGGGCGGAGGGACGGAGCGTGCGCGCCAGCGACACCACCTCGGCGTCGTAGAAGTAGAGGCCGACGACCGCATACGACGAGCGCGGCTGGACCGGCTTCTCCTCGATGCTGAGCGCCCGACCCGCCGCGTCGAACTCCACGATGCCGTAGCGCTGGGGATCGCGGACGTGATACGCGAACACGGTCGCCCC
>JBGQIW010000083.1:0-12239 GCA_041498715.1 Gemmatimonadota bacterium
ATGATCGTCGCGGTCATCCCGCCGCCGGGCACCACCGAGCCCTGGCTGCTCGAGCTCAAGGTGCTGGGCGGCGCCACCGCGTTCGTCGCGGCGGGTGGCCTCCTCTACTGGCGGGCTCGGCGGGTCGCGGCCGCGGCGCCGCTCACGGTCCGGGTGGGGCAGGAGGCCTGATGGCGTTGCACGTGGCGGTGGTCGGAGCCGGGGCGTTCGGTGGCTGGACCGCGCTCAATCTGCGTCGTGCCGGGCTCAAGGTGACGCTGCTCGACGCCTGGGGTGCGGGCAACGCCCGGGCCAGCTCCGGCGGCGAGACCCGCATCATCCGGGGCATCTACGGCGGCAACCGGCGCTACGTCGAGATGACGGCGCGGGCCTTCGAGCTGTGGTGGGAGCACGAGGAGCGCTGGGGACGGACGTTGTACCGCCGGACCGGCGCCCTCTGGATGTTCCAGGGAGACGACACGTATGCCCGCTCCACGCTGCCGCTCCTGCGCGGTGCGGGACTCGAGGTGACCGAGCTCAGCCCGGCCGACGCGGCCGGACGCTACCCCCAGATCGACTTCACCGGCGTCCAGAGCGCGTTCCTGGAGATCGAGGCGGGGTATCTCCTCGCCCGTCAGGCGTGCGAGGCCGTGCGCGTCGGGTTCATCGCCGAGGGGGGTGACTATCGAGCCGCGGCGGCGCGCCCGGGCGCGATCGCAGGCGGCGGTCTCCGGGAGCTGCTGCTGGCGGACGGCACCGCGCTCCAGGCCGATCGGTTCGTGTTTGCCTGCGGCCCCTGGCTCGGCGAGCTGTTTCCCGACGTGATCGGCGACCGGATCACGCCCACTCGCCAGGAGGTCCTGTTCTTCGGGACGCCGAGCGACGACCCGCGTTTCGAGGAAAGCGCGTGCCCCGTGTGGATGGACTGGGGGGAGCCGTTCCTCTACGGGATTCCGGGCAACGAGCGGCGCGGCTTCAAGGTGGCGGACGACACCCGTGGACCGCGCATCGATCCCACGACGGAAGAGCGCCTGCCGACCGAGGGCGCCATCGCGCGGGCGCGGGCGCTCCTCGCCCGGCGGTTCCCGGCGATGGCCCGCGCGCCGATCGTCGAGACCCGGGTGTGCCAGTACGAGCAGACACCCGACGGCCACTTCATCCTCGATCGGCATCCGGAAGCGGAGAACGTGTGGCTCGCCGGCGGCGGGTCGGGGCACGGGTTCAAGATGGGCCCCGCGGTCGGCAAGCTGGTGACCGGGCTCGTCCTGGGCGCGGCCGAGCCGGAGGCGCAGTTCTCGCTCGCGCGGTTTCGCTGATGATATTCACCACAGAGGCACAGGAACTGGTTTGCCGTTGTTGTTTTGTTGTTTCTTTCTTGGCGGGCCTGGTCCCGGAAGCCGGGGCCCAGCGCGAGCCGGTCCTGTCACAGATCAAAGAGCCCCACCCCTACTACTACCGCGAGATGTACCTGCCGCAGGTGACCAGCGGCCCGAGCGGCGCGACCTGGTCGCCGGACGGGACCGAGCTGATCTACTCGATGCAGGGCACGCTCTGGCGCCAGCGTCTCGGGAGCGGCGAGGCCCGCCAGCTCACCGATGGGCCTGACTACGCCTACCAGCCCGACTGGTCGCCGGACGGGCGTTACGTCGCCTACGCGGCGTACTCCGGGAGAACGGTGGATCTGCGGCTGCTGGATCTCGCGAGCGGCGCCAGCACCGCCCTCGTCACCAACGGCGGAGTCAACGTCGAGCCCCGCTGGGCGCCCGACGGGCGGCGACTCGCGTTCGTCTCCACGGCCTATGAGGGGCGGTTTCACGTGTTCGTCGCGGACGTCGCCGACGGTCGCGCGGCCGCACCGACCCGCGTCACCGAGGACCGCGACAGCAAGCTCCCCCGCTACTACTACAGCGTCTTCGATCAGTACCTCTCGCCGAGCTGGTCGCCGGATGGGACGGAGCTGATCCTGGTCTCGAACCGGGGCCACGTCTGGGGCTCGGGCACGCTATGGCGCATGCCGGTCGTGCCGGGTGCCTCGATGCGGGAGATCCGGGTGGAGGAGACGAACTGGGGCGCCCGTCCGGACTGGGCCCGCGACGGGCGCCGGGTCGTATACGCCTCGTACCAGGGGCGTCAGTGGCACCAGCTCTGGCTGATGACGGCCGAGGGGGAGAATCCGTTCCAGCTCACCTACGGTGACTTCGACGCGACGTATCCCCGCTGGTCGCCCGACGGCCGGCGGATCGCGTTCGTCTCGAACCAGACCGGCAACACCTCGTTGTGGGTGGTGACCGTCCCCGGCGGTGAGCGCCGGCCCGTGACGGCGACGACCCGCCGCTTCCTCCATCCGGTTGGCCGGCTCTCGCTCACACTGGTCGATGCGGCGACCGGACGCGAGGTGCCGGCCCGGGTGTCCGTCACCGGGCCCGACGGTCGCGGGTTCGCCCCCGACGACGCGTGGCGGCACGCCGACGACGGCGTCGACCATGCCGAGGGCCGGTTCGAGTACGGTTACTTCCACAGCCCGGGCCGGAGCGCGCTCACCGTGCCGGTCGGGGAGGTGACCATCGAGGTCACCCGGGGTCCGGAGTACCGGGTTGCGCGGCGGGTCGTGCAGGTTTCGGCGGACTCCGTCGTGCCGGTGCGGATCAGGCTCGAGCGGCTGACCGACCTGGCTGCGCGTGGCTGGTGGTCGGGCGATCTCCACGTGCACATGAACTACGGCGGGCACTACCGGACCGATCCCGCCCGGCTCCGCGCGATGGCGGAGGCCGAAGACCTGCACGTGGTCGAGAACCTGATCGTGAACAAGGAGGGCCGGATTCCGGACCTCGGGTACTTCACCGGGAAGCCAGATCCCGTCTCGACGTCCCGTGTGCTCATTTTCCACGACCAGGAATTCCACACCAGCGTCTGGGGGCATACCGGGCTGCTGGGCCTCCAGGATCACATCCTGCTCCCCGGCTACGCGGCCTATGCGGGGACGGCCGCCGCCAGCCTCTTTCCGACCAACGCCGACGTGCTGGCCGACGCACGGAGGCAAGGAGCCCTCACCGGCTACGTGCACCCCGGCGACGTACTGGCCGACACGACCAAGCCGGACCAGACCGCCCCCTACGGCATCCCGGTAGACGTGGCGCTCGGCCTGGTGGACTACATGGAGCTGGTGTCGTTCAGCGAGCACGTGTCCACCGCGTTCGTCTGGTATCGGCTCCTCAACTGCGGATTCCGCATTCCCGCCGCGGCGGGCACGGACGCGATGAGCAACTTCGCCTCGCTCCGCGGACCGGTGGGCATGAACCGCGTGTACGTGAAGTTGAACGGTCCGCTGGAGCGTGACCGCTATCTCGCCGGGCTCAAAGCCGGCCGGAGCTTCGCCACCAACGGCCCGCTGGTGGAGCTGACACTGAACCGCAGGGAGGTGGGCGACGAGATCCGGCTTCCGGTGGGCGGCGGCTCGCTCCGGGTGCATGCCACGCTGAGGTCATTCGTGCCGGTGGAGCGGTTCGAGCTGGTGGCGAACGGCGACGTGCTGGCGCGGTTCACCCTGGGTGGGGACAGCACCAGCGCGACGGTGGACACGACGATCGCGGTCGTCCGGAGTGGCTGGTACACCATGCGGGCCTGGAGCCCGCGGTCCCGGCACCCGGTCCTCGACATCTATCCCTTCGCGACCACGAGCCCGATCTACGTGACGGTCGGGGGCGAAGCGGTCCGCTCCGCGCGGGACGCCGCCTATTTCGTGCGGTGGATCGACCGGCTGGATTCGCTGGCGCGCGGGAGCACGGCGTGGAACTCCACCGCCGAGCGGGACAGCACGCTGGCCAAGTTCGCCAAGGCCAGACAGGTGTTCGCTGCCCAGGCGACACCGCCCCAGCCCTGAGTCAGGCCTGGAACACGAGGCTCAGGCAGGTCACCGCCGACTCGGCCTTGCGGAGCTCGCTGGTCTCCACCGTGAGCACCTCGAACCCGCGCTGCTCGAGCCGGGCCTGCGTCGCGGGAAATCCGGCCGCATAAAGCAGCTTGCCGCCCACCGCCCGGGCGTTCGCCCCGAAAGGCTCCTCCCCGGCCACCGGCAACAGCTCCAGCCCGCGCAGACAGGAACTGTCGATCCAGGCCGGATTCACGAGCACGACGCCGCGCCCGAGGTAAGTGCAGGCCGACTTGAGATGCAGGCAGCCGGTCGGAACGACCGGCGCTACCTCGTACCCGTGGGGGCCGGCGAGCGCGCGAAGCTGATCCACCGCGGCGCGGTTGGTCCGGGCGGTGAGCCCCACGAAGATCGTCCGGTCGGCCCGCATCACGTCGCCCCCGTCCAGCGTGGCCGGGGGCGTGAGCTGTACGACCGGCCGGTAGGTCGCCAGGCAGCGCTCCACCTCGGCAGTCTCGCCCCGGCGGGACGGCGCGCCCATCACCGGGATCACCGCCAGCTCGTCCAGCACCAGGGCCGTGTCTTCCACGAACGTGGCATCCGGCAGCTCGTCGGCGATGGGCAGGCGCACGACGCGGGCGCCCGCCTGCGCGAGCGCGGCTTCGTAGGCGGCGTGCTCTCGGCGGGCGAGGGCGACGTCGATCGGCTCACGTTGGATGAAGGAGATCTCGCAGCGCGGCAGCGAGCTGCTCACCGGCCGCGTGACGGCGATGAGGGTCACGGCGTCCGCCCCGCCGGCAGACCCCGGACCCGGTGCCAGTCGAGCGTTACCATCACGGCGCACAGTGTGATGGCGAGGGCCGAGACCGCGCACCAGGGACAGAACGACCGGAGCCTGAAGAACTCGCCGTACTTGAGCCAGATGGTGAACGCCACAGCGGGCCAGATCAGCGCCGCGAGGACGACCGTGGACCAGCGGGCGTCGGCCCAGCGGGGCTGGAGGCTGGCCAAACTGGCGGCGAAGAGCAGGCTGTAGCCCACCGCACCGAGTAGCGCGACGTCCACCCCGAAGACCCAGCCGTAGTCGGGGTTGGTCTGCACCAGCTCGCACCCGCCGCCGGTGGCGCAGGCGAGGGGGCCGACCGTGCCGATCTTCCAGAGGTGGAGATAGAGCGCGACGAGTCCCGAGACGAGACTCGCGAAACAGATGGTCATTCGGTACTTCATCGTGCGCGAGGTCAATGGCCGCGGTAGCCCGGGAGGAAGGGTAGGAGGATGGAGACGCCGATGAGCACGATGATGATCCACTCGAGTACCTCGAGCCGCCGTGCGGTCGCCCGGTCGGCCAGTTTCTGATAGATGCCGTCGATGGTCTGCAGCTTCCGGGTGATGCTCGCGTCCCAGTCTCCCAGATGGAAGCGGCCGGACACGAGTCGGTAGAGCCGCCCGAGGTACTGATCGCCGACGAACTTGAGGGAGTTGGTCACCCGCTCGAAGAGAACCGCGGCGTCGGCCTGTAGCTCCGCCACCCGGCCGAGGACCGGGGCGTACGACCGGAGCAAGGCCACGCCCCTCCCTGCTCGGCTGAGCGTGTCGTACGCCTCTTCCAGCGCCGCGTCGAGTTGGGTGTCGAGGAAGCGCATCTCGAGCAGCTGGACGTTGGCGAACTCGAGGAGGGCGCAGGTCTCCCCCGGGTCCGGGTCGTACACCAGGGCCGCGTTCCAGTCCACCACCACCAGGTCGGACGCGCCGGCGGCCAGACGCACCGACAGCGCGTCGGCGACCTCGTCATCCGACACGGCCCCGCGCTCCGCCCGGAGGATCCGGGCGATGATCGGGGCATGATCCCGCATCAGCTCCTGGGGACCCAGCGGGGTCGCGAAGGCATCGATCTGGAATATGACGTAGTCCTCGACGACGTTGGCCACCCTGGGCCGAACGACGGCGGGCGCGATGGTCACGAGCAGCGCGGCAACGCGCGCGCTGGCTTCGGCGAGGAGCACCGGGTGGCCGTACAGCTCGTCGCTTATGGCCGGCAGGGTGTCGAGCGGGCCGGTCAGCGGCAGGGTGATGCCGACCGACGCCGCGCCGAACTCGTAGAGGGAGACCTCGACGGCCGAGGGGGCCAGACCGGCCACCGTGGGCGCACCGGCGGCGTCCTTCAGGAAGCGCAGCGGGCCGGCACGAGTGCCGAACTGCTGCGGGGCTCGGCGGCTGGGCACCCACGGGCGGCGGGTGCCGCTCGCCGCAAGCTGCTCGGCGCGGTCGAGGTCGATCGCCTGGCCGACTTCGAACGCCACCAGGACCTGGCAGCTGCCGCGAGCGACGACGGGCGCCCCCAAGGCTCAGCGGTCCGGGCGGTGCGTCATGATGTCCGCGGTGGTGGTGGTCTCGAACAATAGCTCCCGCTGCCGGTTTCCGCCTGCGGTCGCCTCCGCCTGGCCCGGTCGATTATCTTCACGCCTTCGCCGCGCCCAGGCCGGGCAGCCCGGCCCGTCCCAACCCTTCACGCCCGTGAGGTCTCGCCGCCCGTGACCACTTCCTCGAACGGCTCCGCCCCCGGCTCGACGTCAGCCGAGCGGGTGGACAGCATCTTCGGTAGCGACGTTTTCTCTCCCGCCCTGATGCGCCAGCGGCTCCCCAAAGAGATCTACCGGAGCCTGATGCGCACGATCGACCAGGGAGAGTCCCTCGATCCGCAGGTCGCCGGCGTGGTCGCGGCCACGATGAAGGACTGGGCGATCGAAAACGGCGCCACCCACTTCACCCATTGGTTCCAGCCGCTCACGGGACTCACGGCGGAGAAGCACGATTCCCTCATGGCGCCGGATGGGCAGGGGGGCGTGGTCTTCAACTTCTCCGGCTCGGATCTCACGCAGGGCGAGCCGGACGCCTCCAGCTTCCCCTCCGGCGGGCTCCGCGCGACGTTCGAGGCGCGCGGCTACACCGCCTGGGACGCCACCAGCCCCGCGTTCCTGATGCGGAATCAGAGCGTGGTCACGCTGGTCATCCCGACCGCCTTCGTCTCCTGGACCGGCGAGGCGCTGGACACCAAGATCCCGCTGCTCCGCTCGATGGAGGCGCTGTCCAAGCAGGCCATCCGCATTCTCCGGATCTTCGGCACCGCCACCGGCGTCTCCCGGGTCTTCACCACGGTCGGGCCGGAGCAGGAGTATTTCCTGGTGGACCGCGAGCTCTACTTCAAGCGGCCGGACCTGGTCACCGGCGAGCGGACGGTCTTCGGCGCCAAGCCGCCCAAGGGCCAGCAGCTCGAGGACCACTACTTCGGCAGCATTCCGCCCCGCGTCCTCGGCTACATGGGTGAGGTGGAGCGGGAGCTTTACCGGCTCGGTGTGCCGGTCAAGACTCGCCACAACGAAGTAGCGCCGGGGCAGTACGAGATCGCGCCCCTCTTCGAGCAGAGCCACATCGCGAGCGACCACCAGATGCTGATCATGGAGACCCTCAAGCGGGTCGCTCCTCGGCACGGGCTCATGGCGCTGCTGCACGAGAAGCCGTTCGCGGGCGTGAACGGGTCGGGCAAGCACAACAACTGGTCCATGGCCACGGACACCGGCGTGAACCTGCTCGACCCGCGGGACGACACCCACACCAACCTCGAGTTTCTGGTCTTCCTCTGCACGGTGATCCGGGCGGTGGACCTCCATGCCGACCTGCTCCGCGCCTCGATCGCGTCGGCCGCCAACGACCACCGGCTGGGCGCGAACGAAGCACCGCCGGCAATCATCTCGATCTTCCTGGGCGAAATGCTCTCCGACATCCTGGCCCAGATCGAGAAGGGCGTGCCGCGCCGAACCATCCGGGGCGGCACCATGGACCTCGGGGCGCGCACGCTGCCCCAGCTACCGCGCCACTCGGGCGACCGCAACCGCACCTCGCCGTTTGCGTTCACCGGCAACAAGTTCGAGTTCCGCGCGGTGGGCTCGAGCCAGAGCATCGCATGGCCGAACACGGTGCTCAACACCATCGTGGCCGAGTCGCTCGACGTCGTGGCGACTGATCTCGAGCGGGCGCTCGGGGCCAAGCCGTCGGCCACGAAGCTCCAGGCGACCGTCCTCGGGCTGCTCAAACGGCTGATCAAGCAGCACAAGCGGGTGATCTTCGACGGCGACAACTACGCGGCCGAGTGGCACGAGGAGGCGCGCCGGCGCGGGCTGCCGATGTACCAGGACTCGGTGGAGGCCTTTGCGATTCTCAAGGCCAAGAAGAACAGCGACATCTTCCGGAAGTACGGCGTCCTCAGCAAGGCCGAGGTGGACTCGCGCACCCACATCGCCGTCGAGAAGTACGTGAAGCAGCTCGGCATCGAAGGCGAGATCATGATCTCCATTGCACGCACCCAGATCCTGCCCGCGGCGCTCCGGTACGAGGGGCAGATCGCGAGCGCGGTGGCTGCGACCCAGGGCGCCGGTGCGGGCTCGCCGGCGCAGACCGCGGCGCTCAAGGAGTTCGTGGGGCTGGTGGACGAGCTGCGGGAGGCCATCGCGGAGCTGGAGCAGGCGGCGGCCCACCATGAGGAGGACCCGCTCCGCCACGCGCAGCAGATTAAGCGGGAGGTCAAGCCAGCGATGACCCGGCTCCGGGCGGCGGTGGACGCGCTGGAGAGCCACGTGTCGGCCGACCTGTGGCCGCTGCCGACGTATCGGGAGTTGCTGTTCTTGAAATGACCGCGGTTCAGGCTACTTCAGTTCGGCCAGCTCGCCGGCTTTTCCCGGGTCAGGATGAACAGCTCCGTGGGACAGGTGCCTGCCGTCAGCACGCCCGCCATCGCCTGAAACGCCGCGGCTTCGCCGCCGCTGGCGCCGGGATCGAAGAACACCGCCATCGCTTCCACCAACAGGGGCCGGTCGGGTCGCTGGAACTCCGCGAGCTCGGGATCGACCGCGGTTTGGCGGCACTCCAGGCTCACGCGCACCGCCCCGTCGAGCCAGCAGGATTGGCCGGCAAGGTCGGCCATCTGGGTGTGGGTCAGCAGGAAGCTTTCACCGCCCTGGGTCACGCAGCCGAAGCGAAACCGACCGCGCTCGTTGCGACGGTGGATGACGACTCCCCACCGGAACGCCGGGCGTTCGTTCGCGTGCCACTCGATGACCCGGAGCAGCTGTTCCCGCAACGCCTCGACGACGAGTGGGGATTGCATGCTGTTCGTGCTCCGGCAAGGGTTGCCTGACTCGGGGACGGTTTCTGCAGGGACGCTGCCAGGGTATGCATATCGCGGGCCAATCCGGTGGAGGCGTGGGCGGGGCCGGAAGCGGGGAATGCGGGGGTCCGCGGCCTGTGCCGGTGCCGGTCGAAACCCGACGGCCGGGGTCGGAGAGGTCCATTCCTGCAATTCGCAGCGGTTCGACAGGGCACGGCAGCCAGAGGAGGGGGCGTCCAAAGCCGCGTTGACGCCGCGCCGGGCGTCGGGCTAAACTTGGCCCGCGAGGTCCCTCGGGACAGGTGGCCGAGTGGTTTAAGGCGCACGCCTGGAGAGCGTGTGGCCCTCACAAGGGGCTCGAGGGTTCGAATCCCTCCCTGTCCGTCCAACTGCACGCCCCGCTTGCTCATAGCGACAACCCTTCTCCTACATGCCGCGGTGTCGTGTGGCCGCGTTGTCCGTTGCGTTGTCCGTTCACGCCCGCGCCTCGAGCCGCTGCCGCGTCGCGAGGGCCTGCTGCATCGTCGCCTTATCGGCTTGCTGGTAGCACGTCAGAATCGTCTGCGCGTTCTTCCAACCCCCGAGCTCCGCGAGATCCTTGAGCGGAACGTGCTTCAACTTCGTCGCGAACTGCCGGCGGAGACTGTGCCAGCCCCGGCCGGTGACGCCGGCCAGCGTCGCGAGCTCCGCGCCGCGCTGCCACCACTCCGAGAACACATAGCGCGAGACCGGCTGGCCCGGGCTCGCGGCCGACGGGAACACCCACTCGCTGAGCACGCCCCCGGCACGCCGCGATTCCCGAAGTGCGGTCACGGCATCCGCGGTGAGATAGGTCTCGTGCTCGTACCCGATCTTGTCGTTCTCGGCGCGCCAGCGAACCTCCTGGCGGGCGAGATCGAGATCTGCCCACCGGAGCAGCCGGACCGCGCGGCTCCGATGCCCCGTCTCATGCACGACGACGAGCGCCAGGCGAAACAGCTGGTGCACCTGGGGCGCCACGGCCAGCGCTCCCGGGGGGCGCGTCCTTGCCCGATCTGCTGGCGATCCTGGTGGACGCCGGCTTCCGGGTGCATGTGACGCCCTGCTCCGTAGCGCGGCAGCCGTTTCTCTACTGGGATACGGCGGACCCGCCGATCGACCGGCAATTCCGTGGGCGGCGAACGCGGCCCTAATTTCCACTACTGCGCGGTGCCCGATCGCTCGTAGGCCCGATCGCTCGTAGGCCCGATCGCTCGTAGGGGATTGGTCGGCGCGCGCGTCCCTGCTTCGCCGAGTCTGGCGGGGATGCGCGCCCCAGGCCAGATTTCCCGCATCTCGACGCCATCCCCGTTCACCGACCTGCCCGCCGCGGTGACCGCCGACTTGCGCGACCGCTACACACTCGAGCGCGAGCTCGGACGTGGGGGATGGCGACGGTCTATCTCGCCCAGGACGTCAAGCACGGCCGGCCGGTCGCGCTCAAGGTGCTGTTGCCTGAGCTCCTCCGCGATCCGGGGTCGGTGGAGCGGCTGCGGCGCGAGGCCGCCATCGCCATGCGCCTCGACCACCCGAACGTGTGCCCCATCCTCGGCGTAGGCGAGACGCCCGAGCGACGCATCTACCTGGTGATGCCGTACCTCGCGGGAGAGCCGCTGACCGACCACGAGATTCGCCGGGGTCCGCTGTCGGTCGCCGAGGGGATCCCGCTCCTACTTCAGATCTGTCGCGGCCTCGAGCACGCACACGGGCTCCAGATCCTCCACCGCGATCTCAAGCCCGAAAACGTCATGCTGGTGCCCGACCCCGGCGTCGCGGGAGGTATCCGGGCCGTGGTCCTAGATTTCGGCCTTGCGAAGGTGCTGCGCGAGGAGGCGGAGCTGGTCAAGCTCACGCGAACCCGCCTCGTCCTCGGCACGGCAGAGTTCATGAGCCCGGAGCAGATCCGCGGCAGGCCGCTCGACGGACGCAACGACCTGTACGGGCTCGGCGTTCTCGCGTTCGAAATGTTCACCGGCCGCCTCCCGTTCGAGGGCAAGAGCCCGCAGGAAATGATGCTCGCCCGGTTCAAAGGTGAGCCGCTACGGCTCCGGGCCCTGCAGCCCGAGCTGCCCGCGAAGCTGGAGGCTGTGATTGACCGGGCGCTGGCGGTGGATCCGGCGGATCGCTTCCAGTCCATGAAAGAGCTGGGCGCGGCCTTGGCATCGGTAACGGGGAAGACGGGCCTGTTCAGGAGACTGTTCGGGAAGGTGTGACGAGGCAGAGAGTGTCCACGCCAGCTCAGAGGGCGGCGATCAGCGGGCGTGGGAGCCGATGGAGCTCGGCGTCGAAGGCGAGGAGCTGAAGCCGGTCGGCGTACGACAGCCGATCGAGGGGGTCAGGCATGGCCCAGGATAGCCCCGCAGCGTCAACCGAGGCTCAACGCACCCTCGCTGGCGGGCGCCGGCCCCCGCCGTAGGTTCTGGCTGGCCGAGCATCATGACCCGGCTAGAGGCTTCAGAGTGACAAAGAGATATTCTTCCACAACTAGTCGGTCGCTGACATTCCCCACACGGAGGTACCCCATGAGAATGGCGTGGTACATCACCTGCGGGTTGCTTGCGCTCCTACCCACCGCTAGAGCACAAGCACAAACGAAACTTGCCGGGAAACAGCAGTGCGCCAAATCGGATCCGAATTACGCCCTGCCGGTCGGTGACCAGGCCAAGCACACCATGTCACTGGCCGGCCTGAAATGCACATGGTCCGAAGGCGACCTCGGCGGCGATCGGCTGACGGAGGAGGCTGACACGTACACGTCGGACATCAGCGGCAACCTGTCGCGCGATCGAATCTATGGAGTCGGCAGTGTGGCCAGTGGCGACAAGTATTTCGTTCGGTACGTGGGCACGACGACCCTGAAGGACGGCGCACCGGTACGTGGCCAATGTACTTGGACCTTCACAGGTGGGACCGGCAAGCTGAAGGGTCTCAGCGGGAAGGGTACGTGCAAAGGCACCTTCAGCGCGGATGGGACAGCGGCATGGGACCTCCAAGGCGACTACCTGATCCCAACGACGGCCAAGACCAAGTAGCGGCATCCACTTCGCGTGATGAGGCCGTGGTTGGCCGACACGCCGCCTTGTATGATCGAAATGAGTCGTTGCGGGAGGTTGGATGTGCGGCAGACCGGTCCGCCTGGGGGCCTCGAGCCCGCTGGTTAGCGTGGGTCGCCGCACATCCACTCGTGGAAGCCCGGACAGTTGCGAGGGCCTG
>JBGQIW010000084.1:0-12128 GCA_041498715.1 Gemmatimonadota bacterium
GGGCGGCCCCGTGCCGGCCGAGCACGCGATCCGCGGCTTCCACGGCGTCACCTTGTGGGTGAACGGCGATCCCGGCACGCAGGCGCTGCTCACGGGCCCCCTTGGTTTCCGGGTGGCCGCGGAAGCCGAGGGTCGCACCCGGCTCGTCGGCTCGGCACCGGTCGGCAACGTCGTGGATCTGCGTCAGGTGGGTGGCTTCTGGCGCGGCGCCGGCGGGGTCGGGACGGTGCACCACGTGGCCTTCCGCGCCGCCGATGACGCCGCGCAGGATGACGTGCGCCGTCGGCTCATCGATCAAGACGTGGGCGCGACACCGGTGCAGGACCGGCAGTACTTCCGCTCGATCTACTTCCGCGAGCCCGGCGGCGTCCTTTTCGAAGTCGCCACCGACGGGCCCGGTTTCACGACCGACGAGTCGCCGGCGGAGCTCGGAACCGGGCTTCGGCTTCCCGCCTGGCTGGAGCCGGACCGGGCCGCCATCGAGCAGGCGCTACCGCCGATCACCCTCCCGGAGGCAAGCCATGCCGTCCGTTGATCTCGGCTTCGACTACCGGTTCGTGCCCGCGCGCGGGAGTGCGCGGGCACCCTTGCTCCTGTTGCATGGCACCGGCGGTGACGAGAGCGATCTCCTCCCCCTCGGCGAGGCGCTGGCTCCGGGGGCCGCGCTGCTGAGTCCGCGGGGCAAGGTGCTGGAGAACGGGATGCCCCGGTTCTTCCGGCGGTTTGCCGAGGGCGTCTTCGACGAGCGGGATGTCGAGGCGCGGGCCCGCGAGCTTGCGGACTTCGTCGAGGCGGCGCGGGACGCCCACCGGCTGGGCGAGATCCGCCCGGTCGCGGTGGGATACTCGAACGGCGCCAACATCGCCGCGGCGCTCCTCCTGCTCCGACCGGAGACGCTGAGTGGCGCCATCCTGTTCCGGGCGATGGTGCCGCTCGAGCCGGCCAGTCCGGCGGACCTGCACGGCGTGCGGGTGTTTCTGGGGGCCGGGAGGCGCGATCCGATCGCGAGCCCGGAGCAGACGGGGCGGCTCGGCGCGTTGCTCGGACGCGCCGGGGCGGACGTCTCGATCCACTGGGCCGACGCCGGACACGGACTCACGCCGGGAGACGTCGACGCGGCGAAGCGCTGGCTCGGCTGAATTCTTCGGGGTTTGTTCTCTAGCCGCCGCTCGCGCGAATGCGCATTGGTTCGTCATTCATTGGTCGCGATGGGCTCGCGGCACCGTCGCGCTTTGCCCACCCGCCGGTCTGGAGCGCGCCCGCGCCGGCGCCACACGATGAGGATCTATGTGATGTTGCCTGCAGCCCTTGAGCAGGAGCGGCTCCTTCTCGCCGAGCGGCTCCTCTCGGAGATCCAGCGTCGCCACGCATTGCCCCGGTCGCATCAGCTTCCCCTCAATCAGTTCCTCGTTGATCGCTTTCTCGCCGCCTACCTGCCCGAGACCCGGGAAGGCGAGCCGGCGCCCCGCGCGGTCGAGTACGCGTTCACGCCGACCGTTGACGAAGCCATGGCGCTCCTCAAGGACGTCGTGACCGAGTCCCCCGGCGGTTGGGGCACGGCGATCTACATCCACGACCTCGATACCGGTCTGCCGTTCGAGCACGAAGTGGTCGGCTAGCCGACATCACCCGCGCGGCGGGCGGCCCCCGGGCGGGCGCCGCTCGTCGTCGCCGCCTCATGCCCCGAGACCAACTCGACCAACCTATGGTCAGCCGCTGGAGTGCCGGGCTCGCCCTGTCGCTGCTCGGCGCCGTCCCCCACGGGCTGTGCGCCCAGACCGCAAGCGCATCGGCCGCCGAGTTGGCCGTTCGCCTGGCGGGAATGACGGCCGTCACCGGCTACGAGCAGGCGATGGTGGACACACTGCTCACGCTGCTCCCCGGCGCCGAGCGGGACCGCGCCGGGAACGCGGTGCTGGTGATCGGAAGCGGGGCGCCGCGCCGCCTGGCGGCCTGCCCGCTCGACGAAACCGGGTACGCGGTCGGCCGGGTGCGGCCCGACGGCTGGCTCACGCTGCACCGCTCGCCGGCGAGACTCCGGGGGATGGGACCGCTGTTCGACCAGCAGCTTGAGGGGCAGCGGGTGACGGTGTTCGGGAGGAACGGCCCGGTTCCCGGCGTCGTCGCCGTCCGCTCCGTCCATCTCACCCGCGGGCGCGGATCGGTTCCCACCGATCCGTTCACCGCGGACGACGCGTTCGTGGATCTCGGCGCCGCGACCGACCGCGAGGTGGCTGCGCTGGGCGTAGGCGTGCTGAGTCCCGTGTCGCTCGCGAAGCGCCCGCACCGGTACGGCGCCGACAAGCTCGCTGCGCCGATGGCGGGACGGCGTGCCGCCTGCGCCGCGCTCCTCGCCGCGGCTCGCGAGAGTGTGGCCGAGCACGGGATGGTCCCGGTGCGCGGCACCACGGTGATCGCGTTCCTGGTGGAGCAGCAGCTCGAGGCCAGGGGCCTGCTCACCCTGGGGACCAATCGCGGTCCGTTCGACGACACGTGGATCGCCGACGATTCCACCGGCGTCGCGGCGCTCGAGCGGGCCGCGCTGCCGCCGGGCCCGCGCGCTGCGCTGGGGCAATTGCACACCTGGACGATCGCGACCGGATATCCCGGGACGGCGGTCGAGACCGTCACCTTGGGCGAGGTTGACCAGGCCAGCGTGAGGATTGCGGGCTGGCTCCGCGGGGAGGCCGGCCAATGAAATCGCTCGGCATCATCGTCGCCGGGCTCCTCGCCGCCGCCCCGCTCCGCGGACAGGAGCCTGCGCGCATCGCGGAGGCCCAGGCGGTGCTCGCTCCGCTGATCGAGAGCTACGGCGTGTCCGGCGCGGAGGCGCCGGTCCGAGCCACCGTCGAGCGGCTGCTGCCCGCCTGGGCCAAGGCCGAGACCGACACCGCCGGCAACCTGTGGGTGCGCGCGGGCAAGGGCGATCCGCTGGTCGTCGTGGTTGCGCACCTGGACGAGATCGGCTTTGGCGTGACCGCGATCCGCGAGGACGGCTCACTCGAGCTCGCGGCCCGCGGCGGCTTCTTCTCCTCGCTGTTCGAGGCCGAGCCCGCCCTCGTGCACACGGCGACGGGCTCGATCCCCGGCGTGTTCACCCCCCGGGACTCGGCCGGCCCGACTCCGCGCCGGGCACCGGGACCGTTCCGGGTGGACGTAGGCACCGGCTCGCGGGCGGCCACCGAGGCGCTGGGCGTGCGCGTGGGCTCGACCGTCACGATGCCCAAGCGGTACACGCGGCTCGCTGGGACGCGAGCGAGCGGCCGGGCGATGGACGACCGGGTCGGCTGTACGACGCTGCTGCTGGCGCTCCGGCGGCTGGACCCCGCGCGGCTCCGGCACGAGGTCGTGTTCGTCTTCAGCGTGCGGGAGGAGATCGGTCTGGAGGGGGCCGAGGCGGTCGCGGCCGCACTCGGGACGCGGACCCGGCGGGTACATGCGATCGACACGTTCGTCTCCGCCGACTCACCGCTCGAGCCACAGGCCTTCGCCGTGACGGCGATCGGCCGCGGCCCGGTGATCCGCGCGCTCGACCAGAGCGCGGTGGCGCCGCCGGCGCTGGTGGACTCACTCGCGGCGCTGGCCCGCGCTCGCGCCATTCCGCTCCAGGTCGGCGCCACCAACGGCGGGAACGACGGCTCGGTCTTCGCGTCGTGGGGCGTGCCCGACGTGGCGATCGGCTGGCCGCTCCGGTACGCGCACTCGCCCGCCGAAGTGATCGATCTCAAGGACGTAGTGCACCTGGCCGACGTGATCCAGGCGATCGCGGAGCGCTGGTAGCGGCTGCAGCGGCCGGGTGGGCGGCGTGGAGCCCGGCTGCGCTTGCGTCCGCCGGCAGGGGTCTGCATAATAATGCATTATGCGACCTCGCGGCCCCCTCGTCCTCGCCTTCTCCGGCGGACTCGACACCAGTTTCTGCGTCCCCCGGCTCGCCGACGACGGCTGGACGGTCCACACCGTCTACGTGAACACCGGCGGCGCGACGCCCGCCGAGCGCGCCGCGATCGGCGCCCAGGCCCGCGCCGTCGGCGCCGCCGAACACCATGAGGTGGACGCCCGCGCTGCCGTGTTCGACCGCTTCGTCCGGTTCCTCATCCAGGGGAACATCCTTCGGGGCGAGGTCTATCCCCTCAGCGTGTCGGCCGAGCGGACCCAGCAGACGCTCTCGGTGGTGGAGACCGCCCGCACGATCGGGGCGAAGGCCGTCGCCCACGGCTCCACCGGGGCCGGCAACGATCAGATCCGCTTCGACGTCGCCCTCCGCGTGCTCGCCCCCGACCTCGAGATCGTCACGCCGATCCGTGACCTCGGCATCACCCGCGACCAGGCGATCGCCTACCTCGAGCAGCGCGGGCTCCCCGTGCCCGCCAAGGCCGGCGCCTATTCGATCAACCGCGGGCTCTGGGGCACCACCTGGGGTGGCGGGTGGACTCACGACACCTGGGCGGGCCCGCCCGACGAGCTGCTCGAGCCGCCGGCTGGCGCCCCGGCGGCGCGCGAGATCGTCCTTGGCTGGACCCGCGGCGTGCCCGCGACGCTGGACGGCGCCGCGCTCGAGGGCCCGGCCCTGGTCGAGCGGCTCAACGAGCTGGCGGAGGCGTACGGGTTCGGCCGCGGCATCCACGTGGGCGAGACCGCGATCGGCATCAAGGGCCGGATCGGGTTCGAGGCCGGCGCCGCGCTCCTGCTCATTGCGGCGCACCGCGAGCTGGAGAAGCTGGTGCTCACGCGCTGGCAGACCCATTGGAAGGACCAACTCGCGCGCTTCTACGGCGACCGCCTGCACGAAGGTCAGTACTTCGATCCCGCGTTGCGCGACATCGAGGCGCTGATCACGAGCTCGCAGGCACGGGTGACGGGCGAGACCCGGGTCCGGCTCGCGCCCGGGCGGTTTCAGGTCGTGGGGACCCGGAGTCCGCACTCGATGATGGACCGGACCGTGGCGACGTACGGGGAGGAGAACCGGCTCTGGACCGGCGACGAGGCCCGCGCCTACGCGCGGATCGCGGCGATTCCGTCGTTGCTCGCTGCACGGGCAAGCACCAGAGAGGCACAGAGCAAATGAACACCACAGAGGCACGGAGACACAGAGACCAACACTAAAAACGTTGCTTTCTCCGTGCCTCCGTGTCTCTGTGGTTCGCAGTTTCAAAAGGGGAGCGCTCAATGGTCGTAACCACGCGGGTGAAGCTGGACCGGATCTCGTCCTCGACGCGGAACGCGCACCTGGGAACCGAGGTCATCGTCGGTGATCAGATCATCGCGGCGGAGGGCTACGTGATCGCCGTGCGGATCCTGGAGGACAAGTCCACCTACAACACGATCGAGGACACGGGCGGCCGGATGGTATCGCTGCGTGGCGGGGACGTGCTGGCCGGGACCCTCGGCACCCGTCGGGCGCTTCGCGGCTATGCCGGCCTGGTCCCTGCGACCATCGCCGTGGGCGATACGATCGAGGTGCTGAACCTGGGCGGGATCCTCGGTCGGTGCACGTCGGTGAATCCCGAGATCGGGGCGCCGTTCCGGGCCGAAGTGCTGGGTGCGATCCTCACGTTCCCCGAGCTGGGTGACCGGGTCGGCCGGCCGGCGCATATCAAGGATCTCGCCGTCCCGCCCGCCGAGCGGCTGGAGAGCGCCATCCCGGTAGTGTACGTGGCCGGCACCTGCATGAACGCCGGCAAGACCGTCGCCGCAACCGAGCTGGTGCGTGGGCTGACGCGGTCGGGCCTTCGGGTCGCGGCGGCCAAGCTCACCGGTGTCTCGCTCATGCGCGACGCGCTCTCCATGCAGGACGCGGGCGCGGTGGCCGCGCTCACGTTCAACGACGTGGGCATCGCGAGCACCCACGCGGGCGTCACCGTGACCACTGCCAAAGGAATCTTCAACCGACTGGCGCAGTCCAAGCCGGACGTCATCGTGGCCGAGCTGGGCGACGGGATCCTCGGTGAGTACGGCGTGCAGGACATCCTGCGTGATGGCGAGCTGATGGGCGTCGGTGCGGCGTACGTGATGGCGGCGCCGGATCCGGTCGCCTGCTGGGGCGCCGCCGAGCTGATGCAGCGGGAGTACGGGTTGCGGATCACCGCGATCACCGGTCCGGCCACCGACAACGAGGTCGGCATCGTGTACATCACCGCGGAGCTTGGCCTTGCGGCGCACAACGCCCGGCGGGAGGCGGCCGGGCTGGTCGGGCGGGTGCGGGAGGCGCTGGCGAGCTGGGCGCAGGCCGCGACGGGGGCGCTGGCGCGGGCGTCACACCCCTCGGCCCAACCCGAGAGTGCGCCGGGACGGGCCTCCCTCGCGGCACCCACGGCCGCCGCGCTCGCGCAGTGAAGGTTGCCGTCGTCGGCGCCGGCGGATACGTCGGCGGCGAGCTGCTCCGCCTGCTGCTCCAGCATCCGCGGGTGACCGAGTGCCTGGCGACCAGCCGGAGTCAGGCGGGGAAGCCGATCGCCGACACGCATCCCGCGCTCGCCGGCGTGACCGACGCGCGGTTCGCGGGGCAGTCGCCGGGCGAAGCGGCGCGGGGGCGCGACGTCGTGTTCCTGTGCCTGGAGCACGGCGAGTCGTCCGGCGTGGCGGGGGAGGTGCTCGACGCGGGTCCGGGCCTCGTGGTGGACCTCGCCGCCGACTTCCGCACCGCCGACCTTCGGCTCTACGAGCACTACTACGGCGCGCACACGGCGCCAGCGCTCGTGCCGCGGTTCGTCTACGGCCTGGCGGACGTGCTGGGCGAGCGCTTGCGCGGCGTCCGCGCGATCGCGGCCCCGGGCTGCTTCGCGACCGCGGCGGAGCTCGCGCTGTACCCGCTCGCGCGGGTGCCGCTCGTGGCGCCGCCGGCGCTGTTCGCGGTGACCGGGTCCAGCGGGGCAGGGGCGCATCCGAAGCCCACGACCCATCATCCGATGCGGGCGCACAACCTGTTCGCCTACTCGGTGCTGGGCCATCGGCACGAGGCGGAGATCCTGCTCCGCTGGCGGGAGTGGACCGGACAGGCGGACGCGACGGCCCGGCTGCTCACGCACTCGGGGCCGTTCGTGCGGGGCATCCACCTCACGCTGCACGCCTGGGTGGTGCCGGGCGCAACGCTTCCCGACGGCGCCGGAAGCGTCGCGGAGCTCTACCGGCGAGCGTATGCCGGCCGGCCGTTTGTCCGGGTGCTCGAGCGGCCGCCCGAGCTGACCCACGCGGTGGGTACGAACGCCGCGCTACTGCATCCGGCGGAAACCGGCGACCGTAGCGAAGTGCAGGTGATGGTCGTGATCGACAATCTCGTGAAGGGCGCCGGCGGGCAGGCGATCCAGGCGATGAATCTGGCGCTGGGCTTTCCGGAGACCGAGGGGCTCTCGGGCGGAGGGATATACCCATGCTGAACAGCGAATCGGTGGGGCGATCGCCCCACCTGCTCCCGGTCTACGCCCAGATGCCGGTGCGTCCAGTGTCGGGCAAGGGCTCCTGGCTCTTCGACGAGGACGGGCAGGAGTGGCTGGACGCGTATGGCGGGCACGCGGTCGCGTCCACCGGCCATTGCCACCCGCACGTCGTGCAGGCGATCGGGCAGCAGGCGGCGACGCTGCTCTTCTATTCCACGGCGGTCCCCCACCCCAACCGCGAGCGCCTGGCGGACCGGCTGGCCGCGCTCTGCCCCGACCCGCTCGCCCGCGTGTTCTTCTGTAACTCCGGCGCCGAGGCGAACGAGAACGCCCTGGGCATCGCGCGGCGGCACACCGGGCGGCAGACGGTGGTGTCGCTGCGGGGCGGGTGGCACGGCCGCACCGCCGCGACCCTGGCGATCACCGACGGCCCCAAGTACGAGGAAGCCGCGCGGCGTGCGGGCGTGCCCCTGTCGCGCAGGGTGCCGGTGGACGATGTCGCCGAGCTCGACGCGGCGGTGGACGACACCGTCGCCGCCGTGATCGTGGAGCCGGTGCAGGGCCTCGCAGGCGCCCGCGATCTGAGCGTGGAGTTCCTCCGCGCCGCGCGCCGGCTGTGCGACGCGCGCGGCGCCCTGCTGCTCTTCGACGAGGTCCAGTGCGGCGTCGGCCGCTGCGGCGCGTTCACGGCCGCGGAGGCCTACGGCGTGGTGCCCGATGGGCTCACCCTGGCCAAGGGGCTCGCCTCCGGGCTCCCGATCGGCGCAGTGATCACCACCCCGGCCGTCGGTGATCGGCTCGCCGTGGGCGACCTCGGCAGCACGTTCGGCGGCGGCCCGGTGCCCTGCGCCGCCGCGCTCGCCACGATCGAGGTGATCGAGCGGGAGCAGCTGATCGCCAACGCCATCGAGGTCGGCGACTACCTGCGGGCCGGTGCGCTGGCGCTCGGCATTCCGGCCGTCACCGGCCGCGGCCTGCTGGTGGGCTTCAGACTCGGCCGCCCGGCGGTGCCGGTGCAGCGGGCGCTGTTCGAGCGCCGGGTGCTGACGGGGACGGCGAGCGATCCCGAGATCCTCCGCCTCATGCCGCCGCTCTCCTTCAGCCGGCGGGAGGCGGACATCCTCCTCAGCGCGCTCCGGGAGGTGCTCGAGTGACCAAGCGCGACTTCCTCGCGACGGAAGACTGGAGCCCTGAGGCGTTCAGCGCATTGCTGGCGCTGGCGGCGAGGGTCAAGCGGGGCGAGGTCGCGGGCGGGCTCGAGAAGAAGGTGCTGGCGATGGTCTTCATGGACCCGAGCCTCCGCACCCGGACCAGCTTCGAGACCGCGATGTTTTTGCACGGCGGCCACGCGGTGGTGCTCGAGCCGGGCAAAGGCAGCTGGAGTCTGGAGACCGAGCCGGGCGCGGTGATGGACGGGTCCACCGTGGAGCACATCATCGACGCCGCGCGGGTGCTGGCCCGGTACGCCGATGCGCTCGCGGTGCGCGCGTTCCCTCGCGGCGGCGACTGGGCCATCGCCCGGCGGGACGACGTGATCCGGAACTTCGCGCGCTACGCCGAGAAGCCGGTGATCAACCTCGAGTCCACGCGGCGGCATCCCTGCCAGGGCCTGGCCGACGCGCTCACGCTCAAAGAGAAGCTGGGCGAGACCGAGGGCAAGCGCTTCGTGCTCACGTGGGCCTGGCATCCCAAAGCGTTGCCGACGGCGGTCCCCGCGAGCGCCGCGATCGCCGCCGCGTCCCTCGGCATGGAGATCGTGATCGCCCGGCCGGACGGCTACGAGCTGGACCCGGAGGACACGGCGCTCATCCGGCGCATCGCGCAGGAGCGGGGCGGGGAGTTCGTCCACATCATCAACGACCCCGACGAGGCGCTGGTCGGCGCCGACGCCGTATACGCGAAGTCGTGGGGCTCGGTCAAGCTGTTCGGGAAGCCGGAGGAAGAGCACGATCTCCGCGCGCCGCTGCGCGACTGGCGGGTCACCCAGCACCGGGTCCGCTCCACCCGCGGCGGCAAGGGGATCGTGATGCATTGCCTGCCCGTCCGGCGGAACGTCGAGATCGACGACGCCGTGCTGGACGGGCCCAACTCGGCGGTGGTGGACCAGGCGGAGAACCGGCTCCACGTCCAAAGGGCGTTGTTACTCGAGCTGATCGGGAGAACTTGAGGGGAGGTTGGATGTCCATCGACACCACGAGAGGCATCGCCGGTTTGAAGGGCGCCCTTCGCTACGTGCGCGCGTACCGCGACCAGGTCTTCGTCGTGAAGCTCGGCGGCGAGGTGCTGAGCGACCCGGCCGTGCGCGACCAGGTCGCCGCGCAGCTGGCGCTGCTCTCGTCGCTCAACATCCGGCTGGTCGTGGTGCACGGCGGCGGACCCCAGGCCAGCGCGCTGAGCCGCGCCCTGGGTCAGGAGCCCAGGATCGTGGCCGGACGGCGGATCACGGACGACGCCGCGCTCGAGGTGGCCAAGATGGTGTACGCGGGCCAGCTCAACGTGGACCTGCTGGCGGCACTGCGCGAGCACAAGGTGCAGGCGGTGGGACTGTCGGGTATCGACGCGGACCTCCTCACTGCCCACCGCCGCCCGCCGGTTTCGGTGGTGGACGACGACGGCCGCACGGTGCAGGTAGACTACGGCCACGTCGGCGACATCGACCGCGTGGACCCGCGCGTGCTGGCGACGCTGGTCGAGGCGCGCTTCGTCCCCGTCGTCGCCAGCCTCGCGGGCGACGAGGACGGCGGCGTCTACAACGTGAACGCGGACACCGTGGCCGAGGCGCTCGCCGTGGCGCTCAGAGCGCAGAAGCTGATCTTCCTCACCGGCGCGCCGGGCGTTCTCCGCGACCGGAACGACCCGGCCACGCTCGTGACCTTCGCCGATCCGGACGACCTCGCGGGGCTCATGGCGAGCGGGGCTCTGGCCGGCGGCATGCGCCCGAAGGTCGAGGCCTGCGTTCGCGCCGCCACCAGCGGAGTGGAGCGCACTCACATCATCGACGGCCGGGCGCCCGACGCGCTCCTGCTCGAAGTCTTCACCGGCGCTGGCTGCGGGACCATGATCGTGGCCCGGAAGGAGAAGGCGACTTACCTGGGAGTGGACCTTGCCGGATGAGATCGAGCTGCTCAAGGAGCTGGTAGCCATCCCGTCGGTGAGCGGGACCGAGGACACGATCGCCGAATTCGTGGAGCAGACCGCCCGCTCCTGGGGACTCGATGTCGAGCGGGACCACACCTCGGTGCGGGTGGAGCTCGAAGGCTTCGCGGCCGGCCAGACCCTCGCCCTCGTCTCGCACCTGGACACCGTGCCCCCGGGATCCGGGTGGACCCGGGACCCGTTCACGCCGATGGTCGAGGGCACCCGACTTTACGGCCGCGGCTCCGGCGACGCCAAGGCCTCGGTTGCCGCGATGCTCTGGGCCGCGCGCGATCTGAAAGAGCGCGGAAGGATGGATGCGGGCCGGCTGCTCGTGGTCCTGGGGTACGGCGAGGAAACTAGGAACACGACGATGGAGCAGGCGGTGGAGCGCGTCGGCCCGATCGACGCCGCGGTCGTCGGGGAGCCCACCAACCTCGAAATCGCCATCGCCCAGCGCGGTCTGATGATGGTGGACATCATCGCGGAGGGCGACCAGCGGCACGCGGGCTACGCGGCGGCTGATGGGGAGTTCAGCAACGCGGTCACCGTGCTGGCGCAGGACCTGCTCCGGCTGCCCGGCCTGTTCGAGGATCGCCCGCATCCGCTGCTGGGGGTCACGACGGCGACACCCACGATGCTCGAGGCCGGCGTGAGCCGCAACGTGACCCCGCCCGTCGCAAAGGCGGTGCTCGACGTGCGCAGCACACCCGCCTGGACTCACGACGAGATCGCCGGCCGGCTCCGGGAGTCGCTCGCGTCCCGCGTCATCGTCACGTCGCGCCGCTTGGTGCCGTGTCAGACGCCGCCCGGGTCTCGGGTCCTGGGCGCGGCGCGGCGCGCGCGCCCGGAGGCCGGAACGTTCGGCAGCCCCACCTGCTCCGATTGGGTGTTTCTGCGCGAGGCCGACGCCATCAAGTGCGGGCCCGGGACCAGTCGCCGCTCCCACACGGCGGATGAGTACGTCGATCTCCCGGAGGTTACGGCGGCCCGCGCGTTCTACGCCGAGCTGGCGCGCGCTTACCTGGGCGGCGCATGAGCGCGCGCGGGCGCACGCTCTGGACCGCCGCCCCGGGCCTCGACCGGCGCATGCTGGCCTACACCGTGGGCGACGATCGTCACTGGGACGCGAGGCTCCTCCGCTGGGACGTGCTCGGGAGCCTCGGTCATGTGGAGGGACTGCGGGCCGCCGGTCTGGTCTCCGGCGCGGAGTATCGCCGGCTCCGTGCCGGGCTCCGGGCGGCGCTGGCGGCGCTCGCTCGAGGCCGGCTCCGGATCGGGCCGGCGCATGAGGACGTCCACTCCGCGGTCGAGGACTGGCTCACCCGCCGTCTTCCCGGCGTGGGCGAGCGACTGCACACCGGCCGGTCCCGGAACGATCAGGTCGCCTGCGATCTGCGGCTCTATCTCAAGGACACCCTGCTCGGGCTGCACGCGGAAACGTTGGAGCTGGTTGCGGCGTTGGTCGAATTCGCCGCGCGGCACCGGACCGCGCTCTGGCCCGGGTACACCCACCAGCGACGCGCGATGCCTTCGTCGGCCGCGCTCTGGGCCCTCGCATTTGCCGAGGGGCTGCTCGACACGGCCGAAGCGCTCCCTGCGCTCTGGGCGGTGGTGGAC
>JBGQIW010000085.1:0-12125 GCA_041498715.1 Gemmatimonadota bacterium
GGTGGCCGATGGCATCGTGCCGTTCTTGATCGACTGGGGAGCGACGCCGCATCCGTCCCAGAGCGCGAGCCAGGGCGTTACCCTGGTCGGCTTACGCGCCGAGCATCCGGCTCCCGAACAGGTTCAACGACTCCTCGAGCAACTCGGCATCAGCCTGGAGGTGCGGGAAGGCGTGCGCGCAGCTCTCATCGCGATGCTCAGGACGCCGCGGGGTCTGATCGAGCTGCGCTAGCTCGTTGGGGGCAGATGGAACAGCATGGCCGCACGAGTCTGGTACATCGGGGGCAGGAGGGGGAGAAGCCACGGATCGACCAGGGCATCGAGCCGGCGAAGGAAACGGCTCGACCCCGGCGGTTGCGAGGACCCGCTGCTGACTGACGCTCGGCGCGCGTGTCGCCGTAGCTTGGCGACTACGGCGCCGACGATCGCGTATCGTGCCCCTCGGTGCCACCGGTAGCGCAGCCCGAATTCCCGGGCCAATGCGATCCACTCCTGGAGTGGGCGCGGGGATTCGCCGACGCCCGGGGGCGCGCGTTGCCCCACGGCTTCGAAGAGCAGCAGATAGCCGCCGGGCTCGAGCACCCGGCGGAGCTCGACCAGGATACGCTCCTGGGCCGAGTAGTCGTTGTGGTGAAGCACCGCAATCGAGACTACGACGTCGAATGTGCCGGCCGGGAAGGGAATCCGGTCCCCCTCGAGCCGGCGGATATCCGCCTCGGGCCACCGGCTGCGCGCGAGCTGCACCATCCCCTCTACCAAATCGACGGCGCTATACCGGCAGCCCCATGCTTGGAAGAACGGCACCCAGCGGCCGGGGCCGCAGCCGTAGTCGAGGAGCCGGCTGCCCTGAAGCGGGAGGAGGGTCTTGAGTCGTTCGAATGCTGCGGTGAGGATGCGGTGCTGCACGCGGTCGATGCAGGCGTTTTCGGTTGGATCGTCCACGCACGCAGCCCGAAGCGGGTCGCCCCGGCTTCGGAGTGCCCGGTCTGCCCAATGCGTCTCCGGCTCGTAGATGCCCATGGGTCTCAGCGGGGCGCTTGGTCCGGCGCCCGAGCCACGATCGCCAAGGTGGGCTTGGGTCCGCGCTCGCGCAAGCCTCGGACCCACAAGGCCGCGGCGAACGCGTCTAGCTCAGCGGCCCCGCCCCGGTGAACTCGATCACTGTAGTGTCGGGCGTGCGGCTGTCGAGCAGGGTCCGGCTCACGCTCGCCGTCCCTTTTTGCCCGGTGTTCAAGGTCAGCGAAAATCGCTCGCTCGGCTGGAACCCATCGGCGCTGCGCGAGACGAACTCACCGGCCCAGGACCGTCGCCCGGAGGTGGGCTCGTTGACGGTCATACGGACTTCGATCTGATCCAGCAACCTGCCGTTGGCGCGCTCGATGCGCGCGACGTAGGAAGTCATGGCCCGCTACCACCCTTCCACTGCCGTGTTCCGTTTCCGTTTGCGCCGCCTCGCGGCCGCAGACTTGAGCAACCGGGCCGCGCTCGGCTTGATGTAGTGGCGTCGGCGTCGAAGCTCCTTGAAGAGACCGGTCTTCTGCAGCTTCCGCCGAAAGAGCTTGAGGGCTCGCTCCACACTGTCGCCCTCATCCAGCCTGACTTCGGTCATTCCCCCATCCTTGCTCGAGCGCGTTTGCGCCCGGAAAAGAGCGACGGCCGGTCCGCCCGAGGCGAACCGGCCGCCGCCGTCAACCAACGCTGGTGCGTGAGGCCGTTACTGTCCCAGCTTCACGACGTTCTCCGCCGCCGGGCCCTTCTGGCCCTGTACGACGTCGAACTCCACGCGCTCACCTTCGGCGAGACTCTTGAAGCCCTGTGCCTGAATCGCCGAATGATGGACGAAGCAGTCCTTCTGACCATCCTCGGGCGTGATGAAACCGAAGCCCTTGGCGTCGTTGAACCACTTCACCGTGCCAGTGGTGCGCATCGTTCCAACTCCTTGCATGTAGGTAATCGGAGTCCGGACACGCCGCACTGACCGACTACGGTTGTTGCGTGAAATCGCCCTCACGCTGGGCACCGATGCCCGGGCGCCGTAGCGCGCCTTCGGAACACCAGTCAACGAAAAAGGGGCCGGCACCAACGCCAGCCCCCTCGATCACGTCGGATATCGGGTGCGCATCAGCGCACCCGGTAGACCCACAATCTAGCCTCGCGTCACCGCCTTCGCAAGCGAAAGGCTGTCGGGAGGCCCGAAAACGGCCCCCGCTCGGGGGCACGACAGGTTATCTTCAGTCAGTGCTCTCGCCGAGCGGTGGCGGGGGTGCCCTCTAACTTTTCCGGCAGGGTCTCATGTCCGACACCACATCACGCCCTTCGGCAGGCGCGCCCCAGCCCTTGATCGAGCGCGTTCAGGCGCGCGTGACCGAGGTCGGTCTCGCCCTCGATCGCCCCTCCCGCCGGCCCCGCCGGCAGCGGCCCCCGACGCTCGCTTCAGCGGCGCCGGCAACCCCCGACGCCGAGCGCGAGGCCCGCTCCCTCCGTCAGGTCTTCCTCGAGTTGGGCGATGCGCATCGCCGGCATCGTCAGCTGACCGGGCAGCACGCGTCGCCGGCGTTGCGGGATGCCGCCTGGGCATTCAAGAAGGCGCCCAGCCTGACCTCGCTCGCGGTCGTTGCCGGCTTTCTCGATGAGGACGGGCTTCTGGGGTGGTAGGCGGCCGGCGAGCGTTCGCCGTCCGCGCCTGCCGACGATGCCGTCCTATAAGGGTTTCGCGATCACGGCGCGCACGTTCCAGATCCGCGGCACCGGACGGTGGACTCTCGATTTGCTGATCGGTCGTCGGTCGAGTCTGCGGGCGTTCAGCTGTCCGACGACCTACGCCACGGAGCGCGCGGCCATCACCGGCTGCTGGAAGTTTGCCCAGCGGATCATCGACGGGCGCGTGCGGGACTGCTCGGTCGACGACCTGACCTAGACGCCGGGCGCAGGGGCGAACACAACAGCCGCCCAACCCAAGCCGGGCCTCGGATCGCACCGTGCATCACGCACGGCGCCACCGAGGCCCGGTTTACTATGACGGTGCGGGCGTGACCGGTGGCGGCGCAACCTCACAGGTGAAGAAGACCTCGAGCGTCCCCCAGGCGATCGAGCCGGTGATGGGCGCCGCGGAGAGTGTCGCCCGCTCGCCGGGCGCGACGGTCGTGTCGAACACCTGCGTGGGTTCCTGGTACTTGTGGAGCAGGTCTTCATACGCCAGATGCAGGACGATGTGCGTGACCGGAGACGCGGCAGGATTGCGAACGACCACCTGGGGTGCCCGGTCGGCGAGATAGAGATCCCGCATCTGTAACGGGCAACGGGCGCGGGCCGCCTCGGGTCCAGCCGGGCGCTGGGCGGCCGCCGGAGGCGCGGCGGTCGCCAGGAGCAGGATGAGAGAGGCGGGGATGGCTCGCATGGACATCTCGCGACGGCGGTCCTGGCTGCTCCGGTTCTCCCTGGTTCTCGCGGCGACTGCCGGGGTCTTCCCCGCCGCAGCCGTCTCGAGGGCGCAGCGGCCCGAACGCGACGCCTCAGGCTGGGACGTCAGGCACTACGCCCTGCGGCTCGCCGTCGATCCCGCGGCGCAGACGATCCATGGCGCCGTCACCATTCGGGCCCGGGTCACGGTGGAGCGGCTCGACAGCGTGCGACTCGACCTCGGTCAGCCGATGACGGTGGACTCGGTGACGAGTCGCGGCGGACGCCTGGGCTTCGCCCATCCCGGCGACCGGCTCGCCGTTACCCGACGCGGGGGCTGGCGCCGAGGCGATCGGCTCGAGATCACGGTCTGGTACGGTGGCCACCCCGATGGTGGGCTGCTCTTCGCAACCCATGCCGGATTGCCTGCCGTCGCCTCCTACGGACTGCCCTACAACGCCGGTCGCTGGTGGCCCTGCAAGGATACGCCCGCGGACAAGGCGGAGGAAGGCGCCGAGCTGGTGATCAAGGTGCCGCGGGGCCTGGTCGTGGCGTCGAACGGTCGACTGGTGCGACACGAGATAGGCCCCCAGGGGACCGAGCTCTATGCGTGGACCGAGTCGTACCCGATTTATCCCGACGCGATCTCCATTGCGGTGGCCGATTACGAGACCTTCGTCAGCTTCTACCACGACTCGGCAGCCGACTCGATGCCGGTCACGTTCTACGTCTATCCCGAGGATCGGGCAAAGGCGGAGCGCGACTTCGCCGGGCTGATCGACATGCTGGAGAGCCACGTCGCCACGTTCGGGCCCTACCCCTTCCGGCGCGAGAAGTACGGCGTCGCCGAATTCCCGATCCGAAGCTTCCGCGAGCACCAGACGCTGCCGAGCTACGGGGCGCCCCTCATCACCGGCGACCGACAGAACGACTGGATTCTCGCCCATGAGCTGGCCCACCAGTGGTTCGGCAACCTGCTGACGGTCGCAAGCTGGTCGCACGTCTGGCTCAACGAGAGCTTCGCCACCTACGCGTTCGCGCTGTGGCAGGAGCGCCGCGGCGGTGACTCCGCCTATCGGGCCGCGATGCGCGGTCTCTACCGGCCGGACTTCGAGGGCTCGCTCTACGTTGCCGACTCGATGGACGTGTCCCACTTCTTCGGGCCCACGACGTTCTCGAAGGGCGCCTGGGTGCTCCACATGCTGCGGCACGTGATGGGCGACTCCAGCTTCTTCCACGCGCTCCGCTCCTACGTGCGCGAGTTCAGCTACGGGACCGTGGTGACCGAGGATTTCCAACGCGTCTGCGAGCGGGAGTACGGCCGGACGCTCAGCTGGTTCTTCGACGAGTGGGTCTACGGAACCGGGCAACCGGCGTATCGACTCGACTGGGCCTCGGCGGCGCAAGACGGAGACAGCGTGACGCTGGTGACCATCGGACAGAGCTCGAGCGGCAGATCATTCATCATGCCGCTCGACCTGCGGATATCCCGCCCCGGCGGTGATACGACCGTCGTGGTCTGGGACAGTCTTCCGACCCAGCGCTGGGAGCTTCGGCTCGGCCGTGGTGCGACCGAGGTGGCCCTCGACCCGGACCGCTGGGTCTTGCGAGGGACGGAGGGCGCCCAGTAAAGCGCGGCCCTCCCGGTTGTCACTGCACCACGACCGTCCCCGTCATCTTGGGATGCAGCGCGCAGAAGTACTGGTATGTCCCCGCCGTCGCGAAGGTCGCGGCGTAGCGCTCGTTCGTGTCGAGGACCGGCGACGGAGCGAACTTGGCGTCGGCGCTCACGATCTTGTGGGGGACGTCGTCGCCGTTGGTCCAGGTTACTGTTCCGCCCGCCGGGATCGTGAGGGTGGGCGGGGAGAAGCTGAAGTTGTCGATCTTGATCGCCATTGCCCCGACGGCCGCGGCCGCGGTCGTATCCTTTCGGGCCTGCGGCTGAGCCGGGCCTGCGTTGGGATCAACCGCCCCAAGCGGGGTGTCCACCACCGCCAACCCCGTCTGACCGCGCACGAAATTCACGCTGGCGATGCCGAGCAGGCTCCGGAGCCGTCCGGGCTCCACGGTCATCGGGCCGGGCGACGGGGCGGTTCCGGGCGCCGGCTGCGGGAACGCGGTAGACATCGCCGTGTGGAAGGTGACGTGACCCTCCACCTTCTGGAGGACCTGATGGATGTGGCCGTTGAGCACCGAGACCGACCCGAAGCGCTTGAGCAGTGCCAGCGCCTGCTCGCTGTCGTCGGTGCCCCAGCCCCATTCCGGGTAAACCGTCCAGAGCGGAATGTGGGCGAAGAGCACCACGGGGGTGCTGCTCGAGAGCGGCCGGAGATCCCGTTTGAGCCAGTCGAGCTGTTCCTGCCCCAGCGCGCCCAGGCCGCCCGCCTTGAGATTCGCGACGTTGACCAGCCCTACGAAGTGCACGCCTTCGTGGTCGAAGCTGTACCAGCCGGTTCCCTGCGTGCCCTTGCCGTAGCGGGCCAGGTACGAGCGCCCGTCGTCCTCCAGCATGTCGTGCTCTCCCGGCACGTAGAAGACGCGCTCGGTCTTGATCCCGCCGATGACCTGGGCCGCGGTGTCGAACTCCGCGGGCTTCGAGAGCTGGGTGATGTCACCCGTGTGGAGCACGAAGGCCGGCCGGCGGGGCAGGGCGTTGAGCCGGGCGACCGCTTCGGAAAGCGTCGCGGTGACATCGGGGTTCGCGGCCTTGTTGAAGCCGATGTGACTGTCGCTGATCTGGGCAAAGAAGAGGGTGCCCTTCGGCGCCACGCCGCCGCCGGCGTTCCACCGCCCGAGGGTGGTGGAGGAGAGTACGCCGCCGTTTACCGCCCAGAGCATGCCGGTGCCCGCCCAGGCCATGCACTTGAGGAAGCCTCGACGGTCCACGCCGTCGTCGTTGTGGTCGTGTCGAATATGGTCGGTCATCGGTGACTCCCGTGAGGTTACTGAGTGGACCTCGGGTGGGGGGCCGGTATTCCCTCAGGCGGTCCCGGGAATAGGTTCGAGGTGGGGTGGGTCTACGGGTGGAGGACACGTGGGCGAACCGGGGAGGTCGCTGTTGGAACCGGGAAACACGCCGTTCGAAAAAATGGTCTTGCCGCACCTCAACGCCGCCTACTCGCTGGCGCGCTACCTGGTGCGCGACGACCACGACGCCGAAGACCTGGTGCAGGATGCCTATCTCCGGGCCCTGAGGTACTTCGACAGCTATCGCGGCGGGGACGAGCGCGCGTGGCTCCTGACCATCGTGCGCCGGACGTGCTACACGTGGCTCAAACGGCACCGGGGGCGTCCGGCGCCGGCCGAGTTCAACGAGGCTGAGCACAGCCCGGCATCGGGCTCCGATCCCGAGACCCAGACGATGGACGAGTCACTTCGGGATCTGCTCATCCGGGCGGTGGATCGGCTGCCCATCGAGTTTCGCGAGGTGGTCGTGCTGCGGGACGTGCAGGATCTCTCCTACAAGGAGATCGCCCAGGTACTCGGCATCCCTCTGGGCACCGTCATGTCCCGGCTGGCCCGCGCGCGGCGCCGGCTCCAGGCAATGCTGCCGGTCGAGGATTTCGGGAGGACATGACCATGGCCGAATGTGAAGGCTTCGACATCCAGCTGAGCGCCTACGTCGACGGCGAGCTCGAGGGGCTCGCGGTCGCCGGGGTCGAGGCGCACCTGAAGGAGTGCCCCGCGTGCGCGGTGCGGGTGGAGCGGGAGCGCCGGCTCCAGGCGGCGTTCCGGACCCATCTCTCGCCCATGACGGCCCCCGCGGGACTCGCCGCGAGCGTGCGGGAGGCGATCGCGGTGGCGCAGGCGCGGCCGGTCGCGCGGATCGAGCCGGCCATCCGGCTGCCGCGGGTCGCGCAGTGGGTCGGTCTGGCGGCGACGCTCGCCATCGCGGTGCTGGGCGGCCGGGAGTGGGCGCTGTGGAGCGTGGCTCATCAGACCGAGCCGCTCGAGGCCGAGCTGCGCACGGCCCACGTGCGGTCGCTCCAGCTGTCGCACCTGATCGACGTGCCGTCGACGGACCAGCACGCGGTCAAGCCCTGGTTCGCCGGCAAGCTCGACTACTCGCCGCCGGTGCCCAACCTGGACTCGCTCGGCTTCCGGCTGGTCGGCGGGCGGCTCGACTACGTCCTCGGCCGGCCGACCGCCGTGATCGTGTACGGGCGCCGCCAGCACATCATCAATCTCTTCCTCTGGCCGAGCCCGGACTCGAGCGCGGCGCTCACGGTGGAATCGCACCGGGGGTATCAGTCGGTGCACGGCGCGGGCGGCGGAATGGCCTACTGGGCGATCTCGGACTTGAATGCGGCGGAGCTGAAGCAGTTCGTCGAGCTGGCCGAGGAGGGCAACGAGAAGCGTCTGAGCGACGGCATGTGATCCGAGCGGCTGCACCCTGCTGTCGCGAGGTGAGCGGCGCCCCGGGCTCAGCTCATTCCGGGCAGCGTCCGCACCCTTTCCAGCGCCTCCGCCTCGTCGTTGCACCAGACGGCCAGCTCGCTCCCGCGGGTCCAGGTGTCCCAGCAGCCCCGAACCTTCCCGTAGCTGTTGTCCAGCAGGCAGTGCGGAATCCCCATCAGGATGCAGAAGACGTGGCCGTGCAGGCGGTCCGTGATCACGGCGCGCCCCTGGCCCAGCATCCGGCATCCGACCCCGACACGATACTCTGCCATGGCTTCCCGAACCCGCGCGAGTGGACCGTGTAACCGCCCCAGCCATTCATATCGCGGCTCCCGGCGCCGAATGGCCGCGTGAATCCGGTGGGACAGGCCCTCCGCGTGGTGCGGCCAGTCCGTACGCGTCACGTCGGGCGGGTCGGGGCGCCGGGACGGCCGCAGGCACGCCTCCCGGTCCCCGCGCTTGAGAAAGACGATGCCCCGGGGATTGCGCGCGGGACGGGGCACGGCCTCCAGCCAGAATGCCAGGTCGGGGCACAGCGCAACGCGCGACTGGAAGGTCCGCTCCGCGGTGGCGAGGCTGGCCTGGTCTCGCGCGAGGAGCGTGAAGTCCGGGTGCGCGTCGCAGATCCGTGCCGCCCGCTCCAGCGTCTCGCTCGAGCGGAAATGAAGCGTCTGCGGCAGCTGAATGATGCGGTTGTGGGGAAAGGCCTGGAGGACCTCCTCCCGCAACTCCTGATGGTGCGGGTACAGGTCGCCGAAGTTGCCGCCGCCACTCAGGAGGATCGTGCCCCGGCCCACCCGAGCCGCCAGCTCCCGGCGCGAGTATGTGTGAAAGTCGCAGGTGTAGCGCAGCGAGCGGGCGCCGAGCGCGCGACAAAGGGCCAGCTCGCCGAGCCAGATGCCGCTGTCGCCGACGTTGGCGTGATGCGGGAAGTCCAGGAGGGCGTAGGGCTCGCCCGGGTCGAGCAGAGGCCGCACGGTGTCGAACGCGCGGCGCCTGAGCTCGGCGGCGAGACCCGGGCCGCGTGCCGAGCCCGGCGCCGGATGGGGCTCGAGTCGCTGGGCGCCTTCGCTCACGCCGACACCGCCCGGCGTACCAGCCGCCGCACGCTGTCCGGCAGCGTGGCCCGGGCGACCTGGCTCGCCGCTTCGCGGACGGCGGCCCGGGTCCGGTAGCGCGCCACTTTCCGCCGGGCGACCTGGACCCACGCGTCCCCGATTCCGTTGCGCTCGGCAACCAGCACGAGCTGCCGCCATTCGTCGGCGAGGACTGCGGAGCGCAACCGCACCCGCTCCAGCGCGGCCAGCGTGGGCGGGCGGTCGAGGCACGCCGGGATCGGGAGGCCGGCGGCGAGGAAGTTGTACATCGTGCGGACGCACTTCTCGCACTCGCCGCAGTTCCGGTCCCGCTGCGCGCCCTCCCAGCAGACCCGAAGTGCCGCTACGCCCGCGGGCCATCCGGCGAGCTGCGCGATCTTCTCGCTCCGGTTCAGACCGGCGCCGTCCTCGACGACCGTGAGCCCCGCGCTGGAAAGCAGGGGATCGGTGATCACGTTGGACCCCATTGGGAAGATGAGCACGTCGTACGAGCGCGAGCTCGCGAGCAGGGCCTCCCCGCAGTACGGCCGGAGCTGCTGGAAGCACGCGGCCAGGGCGGGACCGTAGACCAGGTCCCAATGATACGGAAGGGCTTCGCGGAAGTTGGTCCGGATGGGCACGAGGGTGATGCCGAGCGCGGCGAGCAGCGGGCCGGCGCGGCGGCAGCCGGCCTCGAAGCCCTGGGCGTCCGCCAGCGGGATGTCAAAGCCGTGCACGAACACCGCGTGGGTGATGCGGCGGGTCCGGTGTCCCGCGAGGCCGTCGGCGTGGCGCCAGATGGTGGAGCTCGAGTCAACGCCGCCGGAGTAGCTGCACGCCACGCCGGCGCCGCGCGTGCGCGCAGCGCCGCGGGGCGTCACCTGATCCGCCGTAATGTCTATGGCCGAGAACGTCGCCGGGCGCCACCGCCGCCAGGCATCCCGGAACTCGGCCAGGTTGCCGAGCAGCTCGGCCGACGCCGCTCCGTGGAGGATGAGGTCCCGCCCCTCGGCCATGGCCTGGACCAGAGCCGATACGAGAAAGGGCTCCGCCGGCTCGGGGGGCTCGCCGCCACCGCTATCGGGCAGCGAGAACCAGAGCGTGGCCGCGCCGCTCGCCTGCGCGCCACCCCGGCGCTCAATCCGGCAGCTCCGGACGAGGTCTGCACCGGCCCGCCTCTCGGCCTCGGGCCAGAGGTGTAAGCTCGCGCCGGCCCGCCGGGGCTCGGAGATCATGGCACCACTCACGGTGACCGGATCCAGTCGTTGTGGCGAAACGGATCGTACCGGAGGGCCCGGGGGCAGAAGCCCGCGACGTCGATCACGTCGTGCAGTATCGGGTCCGTGGTGCGGCGGGCGGCCAGGTGCAGATCGAGGTCCGCCACGTCGCTCGCGAGGTGGCTCCGCCCCAGGCACAGGTTCCGCGCCCGGTTGAAGATCACGATCGGATCGCAGTTGATCCTCGGCATGTATGTGAGCTGGAGATCCACCCGGCGTACGGTCCCGTCGCGACCCCTGACCGAGGCATACGCCTCGCAGACGATCCGAGCATCGAACATGTGCAACGCATAGAGGCGGCCCTCACCCGTGATCGTGCGGTCACCGGGAAAGGCATACGGCGTGAGCTGGAGCAACGAGAACAGCGCAGCCGGCGCGTACGTCGCGGGCCGGAGCCGGCCCCGGAAGAATGGCACCAGCAGACCGCGCGAGTCGCCCGGCGGCCACAGCCGGACCAACGGATAGATCGAGATCAGCAGGAACATGAGCAGTGGATAGAAGAAATCCACGATGGCCCAGGACATGATGTGGAAGAGCACGATCTGCGCGAACGCGGCCCAGAAGATCCACGCCCGGGAGGCGAGCAGCCCCCACGAGACCACCAGCTCCATCACGACGACATAAGCGCAGGCGAACACCACCCCGGCCCCGGTGAAGAACCACAGCGGGCGATAGAGCGCGCCGCCGGAGATCCATTCCCAGTTGAGCTTGAGCGAGCCCGCCCACGCGTAGAAGAGCACGATGAGCATCCGGAGCGCATCGCGCTTGCCGGGCACGAAGAGGAACACCGCCGTCGCCCAGAGGGCCATGTAGTGCTGGTTGTGGCGCAGCCGGTAGTCGAGCGCCAGGACCGCCACCTTCGCGACGTTGAGCGCGAGGAGTCCGAGATACGCCCCCGGCACGAAACGCCGCCAAAGAAAGAGCGCGGCAACGATCACCGAGCCGAGCACGAACCCCTGGAGCAGCCGGTCTATTTCTCCGGCGGTGAGGACCCGCCAGTCCCCACAGCTCGGCAGGAGCGGCCAGCAGATCGGCTCGGACGCTCGGTCCATCACGGTCTGCTCGCCGGCAGCCCGCCAGAACAGCACCGTCAGCACATTGATGAGGGCGAGGCCCGCCCCGTAGAGGCGGAGGACGGTGTCGTTCCGGATCTCCTCCACCTGCGCTGCGAGCATCCGGGCGATAGCCCGTGCGGGCGCGGCCAACCGACCGCGACCAAGGCCGACCGCGGTGGGTGGGGACGTGCCAACGCCGATCACGTCGTCGCCAGTCTGGAGCATAGAGTCCGGGCAGAGGTCGGCGGCCCCGGGTCGGCCGCTCCGGATACACTTCGGCAAGTCAAAGGCCATCGGGGTCGGGCCCGAAGGCGTTCAAGCAACGCGCTTTGCCCTATCGCGGCCCCCGGGTAGTCGAGGGGCTCGTGGGGTTATTGCAACGATTTGCGGCCTCTCGCTCGGGCGAGGCGGCCAGGTTGGGGATCCGGCTGAGGGGGGCGCCGGACGGGCGCCGACCACTGAAACATGTCAAGATCGGCCCCGCCGCGCGACGGCGGCGGGCCGAGGAGCGCAGCGGGCAGCGTGTGAGCGACGGCATGTGATCCGGTCGCGCTGCCCGCGTGCGCCTTGGGGAGGGGTGCCGCCGCTCAGTGCTCCGACTCCGGCCGGCTCACCATCTCCGGCGTCGAGTCCCGGGCCATCCCGGCGGCCGCAGCGCCCGCCGTTTGCTTGCTCGGTTCAGCCTGGCTCGCGCCGGCCAGCGCGTCCCGCCACTGCTCCACGCTCGCCTCGAACTGCCGCGCCAGGCTGGCGATGTCCACCGCGGTGCCGGTCGAATCGGGTCCCCGGCCGGCCACCCGCTCCAGCGCGAGCGAAGCCTTCTGGTAGGTGCTGTCCGCCGCCAGCGCGGCCTGATACGCCTGCTCAGCCGCCGCGGGGTAGCCGCTCGCCTCGAGGGCCTGTCCCAGGTTGTTCTGGAA
>JBGQIW010000086.1:0-12039 GCA_041498715.1 Gemmatimonadota bacterium
CCCCAACGGCTCCAGGCGGCCTCCGGCAGGCCGGCGAGCAGCGCCAGCGTTGCCGTCCGCACGGCCGCGAGCTCCGCCAGCACGTCCACCAGGGCGCGACGCTCGAACTCGGCGGCCGCTACGTACGGATCCTCGTCGAAGCCGGGCAGCGGGGTCTCGTCCTTGCGGGCGATCCGGAGCGCCCGGTAGGCCATGATCCGCTCCGTGTCCGCCAAATGGCCCACGATCTCGATGACGCTCCATTTCCCCGGCGCGTAGCGGTAGCGCGCGTTCGCCTCGTCGAGCGGGCGGAGGAGCGTCATGGTCTCCGCGCTCTGCCGTCGGAGCTGGGCCAGGACGTCACCGGGCGGCACGCGGGTGACGTAGCGGCCGAAGGAAGGAGCGTACTCGTCGGCGCCGGGAGCGGTGGTGGCGGTCGGTGCGGTCATGCGGTCGCGCTCGTTGCTGATGGTCCTGTAGTGTAGGCGGGGGGCGGGGCTCCCGACTACTGTTCGCCAGACCGACACCGGAGACTCCGGCATGGATGCCAACGAACTGCGGGCGCTGCAGGCGCCCCTCAAGCAGCACTACCGGGACGAGCCCGACGCGGCGCTGGTGACTCTCTCCGCCACCGGCACGCTCGACAGCGCCGCGATTGCCTGCCGGGTCGATACCGGGCGCGCGCTGGTCGAGGCGGGCTTGCACCCGGCCACCGGCGGCTCCGGCCTCCAGGCCTGCTCCGGCGACATGCTCCTGGAGGCGCTGGTGGCGTGCGCCGGCGTGACCCTCCGGGCCGTGGCCACGGCGCTCGAGATCCCGATCCGGGGCGGCCGGCTCCGGGCGGAAGGCGATCTCGACTTCCGCGGCACCCTGGGCGTGGCAAAGGATGCGCCCGTCGGTTTCCAGGCCATCCGACTCACGGTGGCGCTCGACACCGACGCCGGCCCGGAGCAGCTCGACCGGCTGCTAGCGCTCACCGAGCGCTACTGCGTCGTCCTTCAGACGCTGCGCAATCCGCCCGAGCTCAAGCTCCAGCGCGGGGACTGATCCGGGGTCCGCTCACAGCTCGACGACCGTGCCGAGCCCGGCGTAGACGTACTGCTTCCCGAACCGGCGCTCGAGCTCGGCGAAGGCCGGCTCGCCGGTGCAGTGGCCCGGAGCGATCAGGTCGAGATGCCAGTGGTCGTGGAGCGAGGCGGCGATCCGCTCGATCTCGGGACCCGGGGTCGTCACGAGGTGCAGGCCGCCGAAGATCATGTGCACGTGGTCGCCCGCGGCCGCTGCGGCCTCGAGAATCGTCTCGATGCCCGGGTGGGAGCACCCGACCAGCAGGACGAGACCCTGCGGAGTGCGGACGGCCAGCGAGAGCTCGTGCAGCTCGAGCGTGCCGGGCGTCTTCGACACCGTGGAGACGATGACAAACCCGGGCGCCACCTCGGTCGGTCCGTCCACCCAGGTGAAATCCGCGACGGGCCAGGCGGCTCCGCCCCGCAGCTCGGCCGGCGGCTCGCCGTCGAAATACCGCATGCGGGCAGGGAGCGACGAATCGGGACGGAGGAAAGTCCCCGGCACGGCGCTTCCGAAGATGCCGAAGCCTTCCTTCGGGGCGTAGATCTTCACGCGCGGATTGACCTGCAGCAGGTGGGTGAGCCCCGCGATGTGGTCGCCGTGACGGTGGGACACGACCACGAAGTCGAGGGTGCGAAGGTCCACGTGCAGCGCCTGCACGTTGTGCGCGAAGATGTCGGCGTTGTTGCCGGTGTCGAACAGGACCCGCTTGCCGCCGTATTCCACCAGCGCGGCAAATCCCCAGTCGCGAGTGACCCCGGCGCGCTCGCCGAAGGCGTCGTACAGGATGGTGACCCTGGCCGGGGGCGGGAGGGGCGCGCCCTGGGCGCTTCGGGGGAGCAGGGTGGTGAGGAGCAGCCCGGCGAGCAGTTGTAGCCGCATGGTTCAACCGTCTCCCGCTTCGAGAACCTCGCGCGCCGCCTCCGCGTCCTGTGGGGCGACGACGAGCCGGATATCGGACATGAGCGACATGGCGGGGATCATCCCGCCGGCGTCGTCCCGCAGCACCGCGGCCTCGATTCCGTTGGCCTCGAGGATCGCCTTCGCCAGATCAGCCTCGGCGCCGTTCTGGAATCGCCGGATCACGACGCGATTCATCTAGGCACTCAGCACCACCTGCTCCTTCAGGACCCAGACCTTGGTCGCGAAGAACAGACCGATCATGAGACGGTGATCGTCCGGGCGCACGGTCGCAACCAGCACGTCGGCGTCGGTCCCCTTGGTGGCGCGAACCGTCTCCTTCACCCGGATCCGGGTGGCGAGGTCGTCGAACCAGGGCGGCAGGAGCGCCCGCTCGGCCTTCCGCAGCACGTCCTTGGTCCGCTTGCCCGTGGGATCGGCGAGCGCGATCTGGCAGTAATACCAGCCGCGATACTGCGCCCGACCGGCCCGCGCGAACGTGAGCGAGCGGCGCTCGAGGCCGATCCAGGCCTTGACGTTCGGGGTCGTGTGCGGACGAATCTCGATCCGCTCGTCGGCCGCCTTGGGCACGCGGACGAAGAACTCCCACACGTTGGCGCGGTCGAAGTTGCCGTCCTCGACCCGGTAGGTGAGCTCCGTGCCCGAGACCGGTTCGCGGGTGAACGTCCATGAGGCGTGGCGCTCGCTCGTCATCTCCACCTTCAGCTTCGCCAGCCGGTACCGCCGATAGCGGGCCATCCGGTCACCTCCGGGCAGCGGGGGAGCAGGCAGCGGACCTTCGATTATACCGCATCCCGACGCCGGCCGCGCCCCGGCGTCAACGGCGCATCCGGCCCATGTCCTCCAGCAGCGCCGCCGGCGTGACCGGCCCGCCGAGAAAATCGGTGATGACCTCACGCGAGCTGCGCTCCAGCCCGAAGCGAAACAGCCGCGGTGCCACCCAGGCGTACCAGGTGGAGTCGCCGGTGGCGAAGGGGCCATGCTGCGCCACGGTGCGGGCCCGGATCGCGGCAATGACGATGGCCCCGGCGGCGTAGTTCATCATGTAGCCCGGCTCGTCCACCAGCTGGCCCCGCATGGCCCACCACGCGAGCTCGGGGTGCGGTCGGATCCGGAGATAGTCCCGGGTGATCGCGGTCCAGACCTGACTCGGGTCGGCGGTGGGGCTCCGCTGCAGCTCCAACTCGAAGAGGGCCCATGCCACGTCGAGCACGACGCCGGCGTAACGGGCGCGCAGTCCATCCGCCAGCGGCACCGAATCCCCGAGCCAGCGCATCTGCCAGGCTGGCTCGTACACGTCCAGTGCCACGAAGTCGCCCAGCGCTTCGCTGAAGGGGTCGCTGTCGGGCCAGTCGAGGAACGCGGGGCGAGTGCGGATGGCCGCGAGGTGCACGGCGTGGCCGGTCTCGTGGAGCAGCTCGTTGAGGTAGCCGAGACCGCCCGTCAGGTACGTCGCAAACACCCAGGGCTCAGCCGGAACCCAGGTCCCGCCCACGTCGCGCGCACGAGTGCCGAAGGTGGTATAGGCCACCGGTGTCTTGCCCTCGCGCGGTGCCAGATCGTAGTGCACGTGGAGCACTGCCGGGTCGGCGCCGAGCGCGCGGAACACCTGCGCGTCGAGCGAATCCATCCGGTCCCGGGGAATGCGCGGGTCGAGGACTCGGCTCGCACGCCCGTTCAGGTAGTTCCAGTCCCAGGGCTCCACCAGCGAGTCCGGGGTGCCCGCCCGCCACGCCTCGAGGGTCGCCACCAGCCAGTGCTCGAGCGAGTCGGGCTCGAGGCCGAGCCCCCGCGCCCGATCCGCGACCGACGATGCCGGGCGGCGCCCGCTCAGAAGCATCAGCCGGTAGGGACTGGACGGTCCTCCGTCGGCGTCCACGCTCCGCCACACCGGCTCGAGTGCGAGAAACAGGCGCCGACGCCGCTCCGGGTCGTCGATGCGGACGAGCATGCCGAGAAGCGTGATCCGATCCAGCTGCTCGCCCTCGACCCGCAGGTGCTGCTGGGCCCAACCGAAACAGGCATAGACGAGATGTCGGAGGGAATCGGCGCCGCCGGCGCCGGCCAGGATCGCGCGCGGGTCATAATCGCAGTCGGGAGCGGAGAGCTCGCCGCCGCCCGGGTCCGACGGAGCCAGCGGACCGAGATCCGATTGCAGGGCGGCTCGCATTATCGCGAGCGCTCGGCGGTCCTCCCCGGCGAGCGCGCCCGAGTCGATCGCCGCCAGGCCGGGAGCCACGCCAGCGCGGAGCGCACCATATCGCTCGGTCAACGTTGCCAGGGGTACGCCGTCCGGGCTTTCCCGCCGGCCGGCGGCGGTGGTGACCTCGATCCGATCGCGCAGCGCGCGCAGATCGGCGTACGCCGATTCGGCTCGAGCGAGGCTAACGGTGGTTGGGCGTGGCGGGGCTGGCGGTGGGGAAGCGGGGGCAGCACAGCCCCCCAGAATGAACGCGACGGCGGGGATGAGGCGCCGGCGCCGGCCTCCGATCATTCCGGCGGGGCGTGGACGAGGCACCCGGCGCGCGACGGATGGTCGGTCAGGAGCGCACCGGCCGGAACACCGCGCAGGAGCCAGAGCACGGCCAGATCGCCCGCGGCTCCCGCAGTGAGCATCCAGCCGAACGCCGCTACGGCTGGCCATCCGCCGAGCGTGCCGACCACGGCCGGCACGATGCCGAGCAGGATCAGCGGGGCGACGGCGCCCACGCGGTAGACGGTGGCCGGGAGTGGGTCCATGTAATGGGCGAACGGGGCCAGGGCATTCCAGTTCCAGCCGAACCTGAGCCGGTTCCAGGCGCCGTGTCCCGCCGTGACCCAGACGACGGCGTGGACCATCTCGTGGACCACGATGCCCAGACCGAGGACAGAGAGTCCGACCGCTGGACGGTCGAGAAGCGCGTCCAGGCCGCCGCCGATGGCCGCCGGGCCCCGCACACGGGCCTGGAGCAGGAGGAGCAGCGCGACAACGGGGAACACCAGCAGGATGCCCAGCAAGGCCGCCCGGCCCATGGACATGGAGCGATCCTCGGGAGCTGTGGTCGACGCGCCCAAGGTAACGGGTTCCTCCGGATGTGGCACATCCGGGGCGACAGGCAGCTTGAATTTCGGCATGGCCCCGGCGTGTGCGGGTTCGGCGATATCTGGACCCCGGAAGAGGCCGTCCGGGTCACTCCGAGGGCGGGCTTGCGGGAACTGGCTACGACCGGTTAGTGTTGTAGCTGGCAGTACGCGACATAGCCTTCGGGCCCCGGGGAGTCGGAGCAGACCGGGTGACAAATCTGCCACGAGCCTTCGTCCCGGTGGGTGCCACGGCACTCAGCCGGGCGTTGTGTTTTCGGGTCCCGCGCGCAGCGCGGACTTGAGATAGACGTGCTGGGTCTTGGAGCGGGCGTAGCCCAGCCGCAGGTAGAAGGGGTGCGACTCTTCCCGGGTGACGTTGCTCCGGACCTTGACGGTGCGAAGCCCACGCTCGCGGGCCCAGGCCTCGACCTCCTCCACCAGAGCCCGTCCGGCGCCCCGGTCCCGGTGTGCCCCGTCCACGACCAGGCCCATGATCTCGCACCACACCGGGCTCTCGAGGATCTGCCGCTCCTCGGCGTGGATCCAGCCGATGACGTCACCGCCGGGCGACTCTGCCACCCGCAGCACGTGCTCCGCCCGGGAAAGCAGCCGTGACAGACGGCCGGCGATCTCGTCGGCCGACGCGGGGTAGCCGAGCTGAGTGCTCAGCGCGGCGAGGCGGGGCGCGTCCTCGAGGCGGGGCGCGCGGATCTTCGCGGTCCAGGCCCGCGTCACTCCAGCGGTATCCGGTTCTTGTTCTGCGCCAGCCACTGGTCGAACGTCTGAAGCTCGGGGTTGAGCCCCCGGGCGATCTTCGGATCACGCGGGCCGCAGAAGGGCTGCTGAAAGTCCCGCTTGAACTGGAACATGTTGCCCAGGTCATCGGCGCCGGGGAAGCCGAACCCGCGGTAGGTCTCGGGCGTGACGGCATTGTAGCGCACCTCCTCGCCGAGCGCGCGGGTGAGCGCGGCGGCCATCTCCTCGCCCGTGAGATGCTCGCCCGCGATGGCGATGGTCTTGCCGATGTATTCCTGCCCCCGCTTGAAGATCGCGTAGGCGACCTTGCCGATGTCCTCGGTCGCGATGCCCGGCAGCTTCTTGTCGTCCATCGGGAACGTGAGCGCGAGCTTGCCGTCGGGACCCCGCTTGGGCCCGGAGCCGAAGAAGATGAAGTTCTCCCAATAGAACGACGTGAGCAGAAACGTGGTGGGAAGACCGAGCTTCCGGAACACGTCGTCGGCTTCGCCCTTGGCATCGAAGTGGGGCACCTTGTACTTGCCCTTGAGCGTCGGCATCCGGTTGTCGGAGAGCGGCACCCACTTCCGCGTGTTCTCGAGCGTGGACCAGATAACGTGGCGGACGCCCGCCTGCTTGGCCGCGCGGGCCAGGGCGGTCGCGTCGGCCAGCTCCTGCTCGGGAGAGAAGTGCTCCCAGAAAAACGTCACACAGAACGCACCGTAGGCGCCGGCGAAGGCGCGTTCCAGGCTCGCTTCGTCACTGACGTCAGCGGCCACGACTTCCGCGCCCGCCGCGGCCAGCGCTTGGGCCTTCTCGGAGGCAGGGTTCCGGGTGACCGCCCGCGCGGCGAAGCCGCCGGTCTTGTCGCGCAGGATGGCGCGGACCAGCCCTCCCCCCTGGGCGCCGGTGGCACCCATCACCGCGATGGTTTTCTTCTCAGCCATGATTTCCTCTCCTGAATCTGTGGTTAGAACGCCGCCCGCACGACGCCGCCATCCACCCGAACCGCGGCACCGTTCGTGGCGGACGCCCGCGGACTCGCGAGATAGACGGCCATCACCGCCACCTCGTCCACCGTGGCGAAGCGCTTGAGCAGCGAGCTGGGCCGCGCGGTGGCGAAGAACTCCCGCTCCAGGGCTTCCAGGCTCACCCCCCGGGCGGCCGCCATCTGCTCGACGAACGCGCCGACGCCCTCGCTGCGAGTCGGGCCCGGCAGGATGCTGTTGACCGTGATGCCGGTGCCCGCGGTGGCCTCGGCCAGACCGCGGGCAACCGCGATCTGCGCGGCCTTGGTCATCCCGTAGTGGATCATTTCGGGAGGGATCTGTATCGCCGATTCGCTGGAGACGAAGATGATCCGGCCCCAGTTCCGGGCTCGCATGCCGGGGAGGTAGTGCCGGGCGAGGCGGACCCCGCTCAGCACGTTCGTCTCGAAGAAGCGGAGCCAGTCGGCATCGGAGATCTCCTCGAACGGCTTCGGCTCGAAGATGCCGGCGTTGTTGATCAGGATGTCCGCTTCCGGCAACGCGCGGACCAGCCGCCGGGGCCCCTCGGCCGTGGAGAGATCGGCCGCGATGCCGCTCACGGCCGCGCCAGGCACCGCCTCGGCGATGCGGCGAACGGCCTCGGCGACGCGGGCCTCAGTCCGGCCGTTCACAATGACGGCGGCACCCTCGGCGGCCAGGAGCCGGGCGATCGCGTGGCCGATGCCCGCGGTCGATCCGGTGACGAGGGCGCGTTTGCGCTCGAGCTCGAGATCCACGGTTGCCTCCCCCGATCGGGGTAGCATAGACGCCGCTACCGGGCGCACAAGGCCCCGGCCGCCAACACCGGGAGGCGCGGCACCGTTGATACTTGACGGAGGCAAGTAAGCACGTGACATTGGCAAGTGAGTCGGCGCCGACGTCGGCCGAGCCCGCTGGAGGAGCCATGAGCAACACGGCCGTCGCGCCGCGCGGCGACGAGGAGGTCGAGGCGGTCCGCCGCTTCAACCGGTTCTACACCCGGCAGATCGGCGTGTTGAACGAGGGCCTGTTGGAGAGCCCGTTCACCCTCGCGGAAGCCCGGGTCCTGTACGAGCTGGCCCACCAGGACGGCCCCACGGCAGCGGCGCTGGCCCGGGACCTGGCACTGGACGCAGGGTATCTGAGCCGCCTGCTGCGCGGCCTCCGGCGGCGGGGGCTGGTCGCCGGGTCGGCCGCCGAGGCGGACCGGCGGCGGAGCCTGCTCTCGCTCACCCGGAAGGGGCGAGAGGCCTTTGCCAGGCTGGATCGGCGCTCCCGGGCGCAGGTTGACGCGCTGCTCGGCCCTCTGGATTCCGCTGGGCGGAGCCGGCTTCTCGCGGCCATGGGCACGGTCGGGTCGCTGCTGGGTGCCGCGCCAAAGGACGACCGGGAGCCGTACCTGCTCCGGCCGCACCAGGCGGGCGATCTCGGCTGGGTGGTGCACCGGCACGGCGCGCTGTACGCCCAGGAGTACGGCTGGGACGAGCGGTTCGAGGCGCTGGTGGCGGGAGTCGTCGCGGAGTTCGTTCAGCACTACGACCCGAAGCGAGAGCGGTGCTGGATCGCCGAGCGAGATCGGGAGATCGTGGGCTCGGTGTTCCTGGTCCGGCACACGACGACGACGGCCAAGCTGCGGCTGTTGCTGGTGGAGCCGTCGGCCCGGGGGCTGGGTATCGGGAGCCGCCTGGTGAGCGAGTGCGTGCGCTTCGCGCGCCAGGCGGGTTACCGGAAAATCACGCTGTGGACCAACAGCGTGCTGCATTCGGCTCGCCGCCTCTACGAGCGGGCCGGCTTCGAGCTGGTCCGGAAGGAGCCGCACGCCCTGTTCGGCGAGGGGCTGGTGGGTGAGACCTGGGAGCTGGCGCTCCGGCCGTAGCTCAGGCCATGACGGGGCTGGCCGGGGTCACGGCTCCTTCGTCCCGCTCACCCGTACGGATCCGGTGCACCTGATCCACGTCCAGCACGAACACCTTGCCGTCTCCTACTTCGCCGGTGCGCGCGGATGCGAGGATGGCGTTGACGGTGATGCCGACGAACGGCTCCGATACACCGATCTCGATCCGTACTTTCTCATGCAGCTCCATCTTGACCGTGGTGCCGCGGTAGGTCTCGACCCGGTCCGTCTCGCCGCCGTGCCCCATGACGCGCGAGACGGTGAGGCCGCGAACCTCCGCCCGGTAGAGCGCCTCGAGCACCTCGTTGAGGCGGTCGGGCCGGATGATGGCGACGATCAGCTTCATGGGGTCCTCCCGGCGTCAACGCGCCGCGATCTGGGGTTTGAGCGTGGCGGCCGGCGCGACCGAGAACGCGGCGTCGGGCATGACGAGGATCGAGCCCTCGCCGCTGCTGTAGGCCTCTTCGCCGTGCTGGCTCACGTCCATGCCCAGGCCCTCGGTGCGGGGCGCCGCACGAAGCACGGTGACGAGGCCCAGGAGCTTGAGGATCACGAAGGTCATGCCCCCGGCATACACCAGCGAGGTGGCGACGCCGAGCGCCTGAACGGCGAGCTGCCCCGGGTTTCCCGCCAGCAGGCCGTCGGCGCCGGCCGAGTTCCACGCCTTGAGCGCGAACACACCGGTGAGGAGGGCGCCGGTCGTGCCCCCGATGCCGTGGCCCGCGAACACGTCCAGCGAATCGTCCAGCCGGGTGCGCGACCGCCACACGATCACGAAATAGCTAGGGAACGCCGCGATGGCGCCAAGCGCCAGCGCGCCCATTGGACTCACGAAGCCGGCGGCCGGCGTAATGGCCACCAGGCCGACGACGATGCCGGTCGCGCCGCCCACGGCGGTCGCGTGGCCGGTGCGGAAGTAGTCCAAGAGGATCCAGACGACCATGGTGGCCATCGGGGCCAGCAACGTGTTGGTGAAGGCCAGCCCGGCCAGCTCGTTGGATGCCAGGGCGCTGCCGCCGTTGAAGCCGAACCAGCCGAACCAGAGCAACCCGGCCCCGAGCAGCACGAAGGGCACGTTGTGGGGCAGGATCGCCTGGCGACCGTAGTCCTTGCGGGGCCCGAGGACGAGTGCGGCGACGAGAGCGGAGATGCCGGCGTTGATGTGCACCACGGTGCCGCCGGCGAAGTCCAGCACACCCCGGGTCATGAGCCACCCGCCGCCCCAGACCCAATGAGCCACCGGCGCGTAAACCAGGAGCGACCACAGCACGATGAAGGCGAGGTACGGGCCGAAGCGCATCCGCTCCACCACGGCGCCCGAAATGAGAGCGGCCGTGATGATGGCGAACGTGCCCTGGAACGCGAAGAACACCAGGTGGGGGATGGTCCCCTTGGCCTCGACCCCGACTCCGGCCAGGAGGGTGTTGCCTAACCCGCCGATCCAGGCGTTGCCGGCGCCACCGTCGCCGAAGGCGAGGCTGTATCCGGCCAGGGCCCAGGCCACCCCGACAATTCCCAGCGCCGCGAAGCTCATCATCATGGTGTTGAGCGAGCTCTTGGACCGGACCAGACCGCCGTAGAAAAAGGCGAGGGCCGGCGTCATGAGGAGGACCAGGGCGGTGGAGATCAGCATCCAGGCGGTGTCGGCCGGGACCACGGCCGGCGGGGGCGCGGGCGGCGCTGCCTGCAGGGCGAGGAGCAGGGGGAGCTGGGTCACCGGTTGGTCCTGGGCTCGGGGTTCAGGCGGGGCGCCGGGCGGCGCGGGCGCACTATCGTAGCATTTCGGTTGCGATTTGGCAATACCAGTGCGCTAACTTTCATGCCAATGACGCACAATAAGTGACACAAAATGCTGCTGGCGCCGCAATTGTGCCTTCGGTGGTCGTGGGATTGTGCGAATCGTGCGACGGAACGTGGACGACTTGTCACGGCCGGGAACCCGAGAGCGAAGGGGGTGCGAGGCGACTAGCCGGAGCCCACCGCGCGCGTTCCGCCGCTCGGCGTGGGTTCCACCGGGTACTCGGCTGTGAGGTCGGCGGCCGCGAGCTGGCGGGCTTCCACCGCCTCCCGGGGCTCGGTCCCTGACGGCAGGCCCACGGCGCCGGTGAGGGGGAGGGTGACGAGCACCAGCAGCCCGGCGATCCAGAAGGGCACGCCGACGCCGAGCCCGTCCATCAGGAACCCCGCCGCGATGGGGAAGGCGACCCGCGAAATCCCGCCGAAAGTGTGCTGAACGCCCATGTAGAGACCGCGCTCTCCGCTGGGAACGACCCGGGACAGGAGGCCGGTGACGCAAGGGAAGATGAACGCGGTGCCCAGCGGCATGAGGGTGAAGCCCAGAGCGAGGAGCGGCCACCCGTGGGCCAGGCCGGTGGCCACGAGGCCGGCGGCCAGCACCACCAGCCCGAGCCGGGAGAGCCGGGTCTCGCCCAGCCGGTCTACGGCCGGCCCGAGGATAAGCGAGCGGACCAAGACACCCATCCCGCCCAGATAGGTCACGAACCAGCCGATATTCTCCGCCGTGATGCCGAACCGGCGCTGGAGAAGCAGCGGGACGGTCTGAATCGTCCCGTAGAAGGCGCCGATCGCGACGGCGTAGATCCAGATAAGTCGGGGCGCCGGCTCGTGCCAGCGCGCCAGCACCCGTGCGATCGCGGCCCGTCCGGTCGTGCGGGAGGTGGCGGAGAACGCTCCCGACGCTCGAAGCTCCCGCGACTCGCGGAGGTAGCGCCAGGCGAACAGGGCGACCAGGAGCGAGAGCGCGGCGGCCGCGAGTCCGGGCGCCTCCTGGCCTCCGAAGCGCACCAGCAGCGACGCCATCGGCGGCCCGGCGACCGCGCCCAGGCTGGTGACCGCGGAGAGCCAGCCGAGGCTCTTGGTGCGGCCCTCGGGCGGAGAGGCATCGGCCACGTAGGCCTGGACCACGCCGATCGTGCCGCCCCCCAGCCCCTGCACGATCCGCGAGAGGAAGAGCGCGGTCACGGACCCGGCGAAGGCGAAGACGACGTAGGAGACGGCGGTGATGATGAGACCCGCGAGAATGGCGGGGCGGCGCCCGTAGCGGTCCGAGAAACGGCCCCAGGCCGGGGCCGCCGCGAGCTGCGCGATCGAAAAGGCGGAGATGAGGAAGCCGACGACGGTGGCGCTGCCGCCGAGGTGGGTGGCGTAGTAGGGCAGGAGTGGCAGGACCATGGTGAGTCCCACCATGTCCACGAACGCCGTGACGAAGAGCACGAGGAGGCGTGCCACTCAGCGCTCCGGCCGCTTCCCCGCCACGATCTGGACGATCTCCAGCAGCATGGTGGTGCCGCGCCGCAGGTTCTCCACCGAGAGCCGCTCGTTGTTGCCGTGAATCCCCGATTCGTCTTCCTC
>JBGQIW010000087.1:0-11860 GCA_041498715.1 Gemmatimonadota bacterium
GCAGGCTTCCGCCATTCGGTGCGCTCGATGCAGCAGGGTTTCGACGTCAACGCCGATCAACGCCGCCGGAACCAGGCCGAAGAACGACAGTGCCGAATAGCGGCCGCCGATGTCGGGCGGATTGAGAAAGACCCGGCGGAAACGGCGCTCGGCCGCGAGCGTTACGAGCGGGGTGCCGGGATCGGTGATCGCGACGAACTGCGAGCGGCGGCCGCCGGTGCGGTCCCAGAAATAGCGGAAGAAGCTGTCGCTCTCCTGAGTCGTCCCCGACTTGCTCGAGATGATGAAGAGGGTCTTCGCCGGATCGCCGCCCTGCTCCGCCTGCCGGACCGCGCGCGGATCGGTGCTGTCGAGGACGAGGAGCGAGGGGTGACCCGGGGCGGCTCCGAAGGTGCGCCACAGCACCTCGGGCGCCAGACTCGAGCCGCCCATCCCGCAGAGCACCACCCGACTGAACTCGGCGCGCACCTCGTCGGCAAAGGCCGAGAGCGACGTCACCTGCTGAGCCATCGCCTCACCCACCGTGAGCCAGCCCAGCCGGTCCCGGATCTCCGGCGTGTCGGGGTCGTCCTTCCATACCGTCGGATCGCGGGCCCAGATCCGTTTGGGGAGCTGCGCGACGTCGCTCGCGTCGAGCCGGACGGCCACCGCCGCTTCGAAGGCCCGGACCACCGCCGAATGCCTCGGCGGCGTCTGCGCGACCAGCGCCTTACGCTTGTTCCCGATCACGCCGAGCAGCGTCTCGAACGACTTGGCGAACTTCTCGATGCCGTCGTCCTCCAGTGCGCGGGTGACATCGGCGAAATCCACACCCCCCGCCGCCAGCCGATCCAGGATCCCGCGGGCTTCGCTCGCGTCCTCGGGCAGGGTTGGCCGTACGGTGCCGTGATCCTCGAAGAGCTGGAGGGTCGCGGGCGGCATGGTGTTGACCGTCTCCGCTCCGATGAGCGTGTCCACGTAGAGAACGTCGGAGTAGGTCGGGTTCTTGGTGCCGGTGCTGGCCCAGAGAAGCCGCTGGGGCCGGGCTCCGGCGGAGGCCAGCCGCTGCCAGGCGGCGCTCTTCGACAAGTCGCGGAACCAGGCGTACGCCAGCTGCGCGTTGGCGATGGCGACCTTGCCCCGGAGATCGAGCAGCGCTCCACCCTTGGCCTCGATGCGGCGATCGGTCTCCGTGTCCACCCGGCTGACGAAGAACGAGGCCACTGAAGCCAGCCGGTCGATTGCCTGCCCGGCGCGCACGCGGCTCTCGAGCGCCCGCACGTAGGCCTCCGCCACCTGGCGGTAGTTCTCCAGGGAAAAGAGCAGCGTGATGTTGACGTTGATGCCCTCGGCGAGGAGGCGCTCGATCGCGGGCCAACCCTGCTTGGTCCCGGGCACCTTGATCATCAGGTTGGGCCGATCCACCGCCGCCCACAGCCGCCGGGCGTCGGCGATCGTCTTCTCGCTGTCGCGGGCGAGAGTGGGCGAGACCTCCAGCGACACGAAACCGTCCCGGCCGGCACTCCCGTCGTACACCGGGCGGAAGAGATCGGCCGCCTGGCGAACGTCCTCGATCGCGAGCTGCTCGAAGATCTCCAGATCGCTCTTCCGGGATGCGGCGAGAGTTCTCAGCTCGTCGTCGTAGTCGCTGCTCCCGCCGATGGCGTGCTCGAAGATCGTCGGGTTCGAGGTCATGCCGCGCAGGCCGTCGTCGATCAGCGACTGCAGCTCGCCCGAGCGCAGCATCCCGCGACGGAGATAATCCAGCCACACGCTCTGCCCCAGCTCGAGGAGAGCCTGCATGGTCGTTTGCGTGGTTCGTTTGGTCATACCCGGTCCTTCCGCTCCTTAATGGTTATGCCAGCCTGGCCGCGACGGCCGCCGCGCCGAGGAGGCCCACGTTCGGGTTCACGATCACGTGCACCGGGATCCGTGAAAGCAGCTCGGCCATCCGCCCCTTGTCCCGGAAGGCGGCGAGAAAGGGCCCGCTCTTGAGTCGCTCGGCGATGCGCGGGGCGATCCCGCCCGCGAGGTACACCCCGCCGGTCGCGATTACTGTGAGCGCCAGGTTGCCCGCCTGGGCTCCGAGCAATTCGCAAAACAGATCCAGCGCCCGATCAGACAGACTGTCGGTCCTTGCGAGGCCATGTCGGGTGATGACCGCGGCGGGATCCTCTTTCTCCATTTCGCCGTGCACCGTTGGCTGCTCCGGCGCTGCCCCCGAGGCGAGAAGATACCGGTAGAGGTTGACCATGCCGCCACCCGACAGCAGTCGCTCCCACGAGACGCGACCGAATTGCTGGCCCAGGAACTGGAGCAGGTCGGCCTGGAGCTTGTTGCGCGGGGCATAGTCGCCGTGTCCGCCCTCGGATGGCCGCACCCGGTAGTGATCTCCCTCCCACAGGAGGAATCCCTGGCCCAGCCCGGTCCCGGCCCCGATCAGCGCGATCGGCCCCTGCGGAATCGGGCTACCCTCCTGGAGGGTGACGAGATCGGACGGTCCCAGCATCTCGATCGCGTATCCTGCCGCGACGAAGTCGTTGATGATCGTCGTGCGGGAAATCCCGATCTCGTCGGCCAGTTTCCGGGCGTTGACGGTCCAGGGAAGATTGGGTGCAATACAGTCGTCGCCCACCACCGGGCAGGCTATCCCGAAGCAGGCCCGGTCGGGGCGACTCGCCAGTCCCTCGCAGAAGCCGCGCACGATCGGGGTGAGGCCCGGATAGTCGCCGCTCGGATACCGGCTCTGCTGCGCGATCCGGGCGGTGCCACCGTTCAGCTCTACGGTGGCGAGCCGAGCGTTGGTGCCGCCCACGTCGCCGGCGAGCACGATCACCGGTCCACCCTCTGCACCGTGAGCCGCGCCGCCGCGGCCTCGTCCAGGAACCACGATCCTCGTCGCGCCAGCTGCGCCGGGACTGCCTTCGGCGCGAGAGGGCCCTCAATGGCGCGTGCCACCATCGCCGCCTTGTCCTCCCCGCCTGCGATCACGGCCACTTGCCGGGCGGCCTCGATCACCGGCGGGGTGATCGTCAGCCGCTCGGCCGGCGCCTTGGCGCCCACTACCGGCACCACCCGCCGCTGGCGTTCATCCAGCGCCGCCGAGCCCGGGAAGAGCGACGCCGTGTGACCGTCGGGGCCGATGCCGAGGACCAGAACGTCAAGCCGGAGCGGGAGGAAGCGCTCGTAGTCGCGCGCCGCCGCCTCCCGGTCGGGGCGCTCGGCCTCCATGCGGTGCACCCTGGCGGGAGGAATCGGCACCCGCGAGAGCAGGGCCAGGTACACCATCCGATAGTTGCTATCGGGATGATCGGGGGGAACGGCGCGCTCGTCGCTGAAGAACACGTCCACCCGCTCCCAGTCGATGCTCGCCTCCGATGCCAGCGCTCGATAGACCGGCTGCGGCGTCCGGCCGCCCGCCAGGCACAAGGCGCACGATCCTCGCTCGGCAATGGCCTTCGTCACCTCGCGCGTCAGCCACTCGGCCGCCTGCCGGACGAGCTTCCCCGGCTCGGACGCCACGATCAGCTCGCTCATGCCCCGGTCAGCACGGCGTGCTGCCCCGTCCGTCGCTCTCCCGGACGCAGGGTCTGGCCGCAGGAGGAGCAGACGTTCGCGCGGGAGTGCCGGTCGATGTATTCCCGCACCGCCCGCACGTACTCCGCGTGACTCCAGGTGAGCGGCGACACCGAGACCGGCTCGCCGGTATAGGGATGCAGCTGCTCCGCCATGGTGCCGGACGGCAAGGCCCGCTGCGCGGCCCACTCGAGCAGCTTCAAGCCCGGAGCCAGGTCCTCCAGCGTCTGCGCCCGCATGAGCTGATAGCGTGCCATCCACATCGTGCACACGAACCAGGGGTTGCCGGGTACCCGCGAGGTGTCCCTTTGCTCCACCTGGTGGTAGTAGTCGTTCTGGTAGCGAGCCAACCCGCCGACGTCCGTCTGCACCCACAGGCGGTCCATCACCTGCTGCAGCGTGGAGACCGCCTGAGGGTCGTCCGAGGGCAGAGCGCCCAACAGGACCAGCCCGAAGAGGCTTGAGTCCAGGGTCATGTCGAGGGTGTAGCCGCTCGCGCCCGGCGTAGCCATCCGGGCGAAGCGTTGCTCGCGCTCGTTCCAGAGCACCGCGCGCGCGCCACCCAGCATCCGTTCGGCCCCGGCAAGGTACCGCGCCGCGCGCTCGGTCTCGCCGAATTCAGTCGCCAGCCGGCCGGCCGCCCGAAGCCCGGCGATCACGGCGGCGACGGTGAACGTGTGGACCCCCCAGCGCTCCTCCCAGAGGTCGTAGCAGGGAAGCGGCAACCCGGTTCGCTGGTCTACGTAGCCCAGCAGGAAGTCGGCGGGTCGGGTGATGAGCCCCCGATAGAACGGGGCGGTCTCCTCGATCCGCTGATACAGCTCGAAGTACTCGCCGAGGGCCCAGATCACCAGCGCGGTTTCGTCTTCCTGTATGGGGAGAACGGACTTGCCGTCGCGCACGTAACCGTGCCACGTCGAGGCGAGGGTGCCGTCCGGGTTGTACTTGTGGCGGAGGTAACCATGAGGCGAGATCACGCGGGAACAGAAGCCGAGAAAGCGCTCCGGCGCGCCGGCATGGCCGGCGTGCATCAACGCACTGGAGACCAGCGCTCCATCGCGGGGCCACACATAGGAATACGTGTCCCGGGCCACTTCGCTGATGTCGGTGTCGTTCGCAGCCAGGATGCCGCCACTGTGGTCGATCTGGGTGTGAATGATGAGCAGGCTCTGCTTGTACCGCTCGATCACCGACGCGGGGAGGTCGCCGGTGCCCCGGCGGTCCTTGGAGACCCAGAGCCTCCAGTAGTTCCCGGTCCGGCGCAACAGCTCTTCCGGCGTCTTGTCCTTCACGACGTCGTTGATGGTGGACACCTCACGGAAGTCTCTGGCGGCCGCCATCCAATAGTAGAAATCACCGGTGCCGCGGGCGGGCACCGTGAGCGACACCCCCAACGTGGAGTCAACCGCGCCCTGCGCCACCGGGTTCCCTCCAAGAACACCATCCTCGGCGTCGCGCCAGGTGCCTTCGGCGCCCGCCACCTCCTTGGTCCCGCAGGCGTAGTGCTGGACCCCGATGGTGTCATTGACCTTGCAGTTGATCAGGAAGTAGCGGTCTTCCTTGTAGTGCAGCAGGGCGTCGGCTTCGGGAGAGTAGAACGCCGTGTCGCCGACTTCGTTCCCTCGGATGCGGAAGTCGTGGTGGAAGAAGCAGCGGATCTCGCGGGGCCGGTCGGCCAGGTTGGTCAGGCGCACGTGGCGGATCAGGACGTTCTCGGAAAAATCCACGCCGTCGTTGCAGAGCAGCTCCACGCCCAGCTTCGCGTTCCGCGCCCGCACCTCGGTCACCATGGACGAGTCGGCGTAATGCATCTCGGGGGCCCACTCCGCGGCGCCCATCCAGCTGAACTGGCTGTCGACCCACACCCCGAAGCGGAACGGGTGCCCGTTGCCGTGATTCTCCTTGCCCACATGGGGAAAGTAGATGTCGCGGATCCGATAATCGCGATCGAACATCACCAGCAGCCGGCCGTTGGAGAGCGCGAGATCACGTGCCATGGCGACGCACCTCCTCCTCCAGCGCCCGGATCTTGCCGAGCCGCCGCTCGTGGCGCTCCTCGTGAGTGAAGCGAGCCTCCAGGAATGTCCGCACCAGCTCCCGTGCCAGCTCGACGCCGATCACCCGGGCTCCGAGGACGAGAATGTTCATGTCATCGTGCTCGACACCCTGGTGAGCCGAGTAGGTGTCGTGGCAAAGACCGGCACGGATGCCGGGTAACTTGTTGGCTGCCACGGAGGCTCCCACCCCGCTGCCGCAGATCAGCACCCCCCGCTCCACCGCACCGGACCGCACCGCCCGGGCCAGCCGCTCGGCGACATCCGGATAGTCCACCGGTTCCAGGCTGTGAGTGCCGAGATCCTCTACCTCGTGCCCCAGCGAGCGGAGCGACGGGATGAGCTCCTGCTTGAGCGCGTAGCCGGCATGGTCGGCAGCGATCGCGACGATCATCGAGCGGACACTGCCTCCGGCCGCCGCGCGAGCTGGGCCCGTCCGGCCTCGACCACGTGCTCGACCGTGAAGCCGAACTTCCTCTGGAGATCCTTGAGCGGGGCCGATGCCCCGAACGTCGCCATCCCGATCATGGCTCCGGTCGGTCCCACGTATCGCTCCCATCCGAACATGCTGGCCTGCTCTACCGAGACCCGTGCGGTCACGTCAGGCGGGAGGACGCTGTCGCGGTAGGCGCGGCTCTGCTGCTCGAACAATTCCCACGAAGGCATACTCACCACCCGGGCCCGGATTCCGTCAGCCGTGAGGCGTTCGAACGCCTCGACGCAGAGCGACACCTCGCTTCCGCTCGCGAGCAGAATCACCTCGGGCTGTCCGGCCTCGGCGCCGGCAAGGACGTAGGCGCCGCTGGCGACTCCAGCCGCCGAGGCATACCGGCCCCGGTCGAAGATGGGCATTGCCTGGCGGGAGAGCACCAGGGCCACCGGCTGGTGCTGGAGGTTCATTATCACGCGCCATGCCTCCACCACTTCGTTCGCATCGGCGGGGCGAATGGTGATCAGACCGGGAACGGCCCGGAGCGAGGCCAGCTGCTCCACCGGCTGATGGGTGGGTCCATCCTCGCCGACACCAATCGAGTCGTGGGTGAACACGTGGATGGTGGGGATCTCCATGAGCGCGCTCAGGCGGATCGCGGGCCGCGCGTAGTCGCTGAAGATGAGAAATCCAGAGCCGAACCCCCGCACCTTGGAAAGGGACAGCCCGTTCACCACCGCGGCCATCGCGTGCTCGCGTATTCCAAAGTGCATGTTACGGCCCCCGGGACTGTCGGGGGTCAGATCTCCTGCGCCGTCGAAGGTGAGCCGAGTCTTGGTGGAGGGGGCCAGGTCGGCTGCGCCCCCGATGAGCCAGGGCAGGTTCCTGGCGATCGCGTTCTCCACCTTGCCAGATGCGTCCCGTCCCGCCATCCCCTTGGGGTCGGCCGGGAAGCTCGGCAGGTCGCGGTCCCATCCCTCCGGCAACTGGCGGTGCTGCATCCGATGGAGGTGATCGCCCAGCTCGGCATACTGCTTCCCGTACTTCTCGGAGCGTTCAAGCCATGCCTCGTGCAGCTCGCGCCCGCGCCGGCCGACCCCGGCCCGCAGGTACTCCCGAACCCCGTCGGGCACCAGGAACTTGGCATCCTCGGGCCAGCCATAGAAGCGTTTGGTGAGGCGGATCTCCTCTTCGCCCAGCGGCTCGCCGTGGGCGGCTCCCGTGTCCTGCTTGTGGGGTGCGCCGTAGGCGATGTGGCTGTCCACGATGATGAGGGTGGGGCGATCCTTCGTGTTCCCGAAGACCCGAAACGCCCGCCGCAACATCTCGAGATCGTTTGCGTCTCCCACCCGGGTCACGTTCCAGCCGTAGCCGATGAACCGGGTGGCGGTGTCGTCGGAAAAGGACCAGTCGGTGTGACCCTCGATCGAAATCTTGTTGTTGTCGTAAATCCAGCAAAGGTTGGAGAGCGTGAGATGGCCGGCCAGCGAGGCCGCCTCGCCTGAAATCCCCTCCATCATATCGCCGTCGCCACACAGCGCGTAGACGTTGTAATCGAAAAGGTCGAAGCCTGGGCGGTTGAAGTAAGCCGCCTGCCAGCGGCCTGCGATCGCCATCCCCACGCTGGTGGCCACGCCCTGGCCGAGCGGTCCCGTGGTGGTCTCGACCCCGGAGGTCCACCGGTACTCGGGGTGGCCGGGACACTTGCTGTCGAGCTGGCGGAAGTGCTTGATATCGTCGAGGGTCACCGACAGCTCCCCCTGCCGCTCGTACTGCGAGCTCACCGCTTTGACGCCTGTGAGATGCAGCATCGAGTAGAGGAGCATCGACGCGTGGCCGTTGGACAGCACGAACCGGTCGCGATTGGGCCAGATGGGGTCTTCGGGATCGAAGCGAAGGAAGTCTTGCCACAAGCAGTAAACCACCGGAGCCAGAGCCATGGGCGTGCCCGGGTGGCCGGAGTTAGCTGCCTGCACCGCGTCCATGGCGAGGGTGCGGATCGTATTGATGACCAGGAGGTCGGGATCTTGGGACTTCGGGAACATTGGACTCCATCCCTTCGAGGGCTAATCGTCGGAGCACCGCCGTCAGCTAACTTGCCTGGGCGCAGGCCAGACACAAGGCGTCGGTCGCAACGCTAATGTATCAGCTGTTGGGATCTAGAACCCCTGGAAGTCCGTTACCTATATGGCGATCCATGTACACACGTCCACTGATCGGCCCTCGCTTCCGCATTACCCCACCTGAGCTCAAGAGCTCGCGCGGCGATCGGCGCGCCATCCCGGCCGACCTGCTCCGGGAAGCATCGAATCGGCTGGCCGTCATGTCGCTCATCGGGGCCGCGCTCTGGGTGCTCGGGCCGCTGCTGGGTCACATCGCGCTGCGGGCGATCAGTCCCTCGGACCCCCGCTGGCGCACGCCGCAGCCGACCGATGGCATCGCCGGCTTGGCCGTGCTCGGGTCGCTCGCGATGTTCGCCTACGCCCGGAAAAGCGCTCGGGACCCGAAATTCATCCTCGATCTCGGCCTGGTGTACATGGTCCTTGGCGCGGCTGCCGTCGGCCTGGTGACCCACCTGGCGCCCCTGCCGGCAAGCCGTTCAGTGGCGCCGATGATCACTTGGGTCGGGGTCCTCGTCCTCATATTCGCCACGATCGTGCCGAGCACTCCGACAAAATGTTGGTGGCCGGGCTCCTCGCGGCCTCCATGACCCCGCTCATCATGCTGGTCGCCAAGGCCCGGGGAACCTGGGATTTCGGTCGCGCGAGCAACGCCCTCGTGATGCATTAGCCGGACTATTTGCTCGTCGGCGTCGCGGTCGTGGTCTCGCACGTCGTCACCCGACTGGGCCGCCAGGTCGCCAAGGCGCGGGACATGGGGAGATATCAGCTCGGCGAGCTGCTCGGGCGGGGCGGCATGGGCGAGGTCTACCGGGCCACCCACCGCATGCTGGCTCGGCCGGCAGCGATCAAGCTGATGCGCCCCGAAATGCTCGGAATGCTGGACGGGGAGTCGGCGCACCTTGCCGCCGTGCGGTTTCGCCGGGAGGCCGAGGCGGCGGCCAGGCTCAGGTCGCCGCACACGGTCGAGCTCTACGACTTCGGAGTGACCGACGACGAGACCCACTACTTCGTGATGGAGCTGCTCGACGGCATGGACCTCGAGTCCATGGTCCGCCGGTACGGGCCCCTGCCCGCAGGCCGCGTGATCCACGTTGTGCGTCAGGTCTGTGAATCGCTGGAAGAGGCGCACACCGCCGGTCTGGTCCATCGGGACATCAAGCCGGCGAACATCCACCTGGGGCGACTCGGCCTCCGGTATGACTTCGCCAAGGTGCTCAACTTCGGACTGGTCAAGTCGATCGGGAGCGCGGGGACCGAGGACACGGCGGCGACGTCCGCCGGGCTGACGCCGGGCACCCCGGCGTACATGGCGCCGGAGATTGCCATGGGCGGGGGGGTAGACGGGCGTGCCGATCTGTACGCACTCGGGTGCGTCGCCTAGTCGTCTTCGAAGGGGAGAGCGTCATCCAGATGATCGCGAAGCATCTGCGCGAGGTGCCGGTCCCGCCGTCGCGGCGGACCGATCTGCCCGTCCCGCCTGAGTTGGACCGGCTCGTGCTCGCGTGCCTCGCGAAAGCGCCCGAGGATCGGCCACGGGGTGCCGGGGAGCTGAGTCGGGCGTTGGCGGCGATCGAGGGGGCGCCGTGGAGCGAGGAGCAGGCCATGCAGTGGTGGAGCCGGATACAGGAACTCCCGTAAGCGCAAGCGCGTCCGCGGCCCCGAGGTTAGACTCCAGTACCCGCCTGCGGCTCATTGAGCCCGACGCGCTTTCCTCCTCTGGCAGGCTTTCCATGGCGAACCCGCCGCCCCCATGACCGACCCGACCCCGACCCCGCACCTGCCGAGGGACTTGCCGCCCGACACCGGCGACTACCTGGCGCATCGGTTGGACGGCGCCCGCGATCTCTACCTCCTGGCGCTCGCGCTGGGCGATCGTCTGGACGGCGCGGCGTCGTTCGGGCGGATGATCCGCGAAGCCCGCATCCACTTCGCGGCCGTGATCGAGGAAGCGCGGATCGCCGGGCTCGACACTGGCGCCATTGCCGTGATGCTGGGTAAGCAGAACATCCGATTGGCCGACAGCATTCGCCCGGAGCTCTGGGCGCGCGTCGAGCAGCTCCTGACGGAGCGTGGCCCCCGCAGACGGAGCAGCCCATGACGTACGTGATCGCCGAACCCTGCATCGATGTCAAAGACCGGTCCTGCGTGGACGTCTGCCCGGTGGACTGCATCTACGAGAGCGAGGACCAGCTCTACATTCATCCGGACGAGTGCATCGACTGCGGAGCGTGCGTGCCCGAATGCCCGGTGACGGCAATCTTCACCGAGGAGGATGTCCCGCCGGAGTGGACGTCGTACATCGCGAAGAACCGCGACGTGTTCGCCAGCGAGTCTCCACCGGGTGCGCCCCACCGGTAGGCGCACGACCATAAAGCTGTGGCCGTCCTCGGCCCTTACCAAGACGGCCCCCGCGCCGCATGCTTCACCCGCACCGCCCGCCGTTCGACACCCACAGCCAGGAGGTCTTCAATGCAATCCGTAAACGGGCACGTACGCGCCACGATGGGGATGGCCGCGGCGGCACTGCTGCTCGCGTTGACGGCGGGCAGCGCGCACGCGCAGGATCCGGTCAAGGTCGCCCCCAAGAACTTCAAGGTCCTGCTCGAGAACGACCGCGTACGGGTGCTCGACTTCCACTCTGCCGGAGGGGAAAAGATCCCGATGCACTCGCATCCGGCCTACGTCAGCTACAGCGTCGCCGGCGCGGGCAAGACCAAGTTCACCTCGGCGGACGGCAAGACCGCCGAGCGGCCCGCCGCCACCGGCCAGGCGACGTGGCACGATGCGGAGACCCACGCCAGCGAATATGAGGGCAAGGGCGACACCCACGTCCTGCTCGTCGAGTTGAAGGGATCCGGCAAGTAACCTGAGCGCGCGGCTCGACCCGGTCGTCCCCCAGTCAGCACGCATCCATCCGGCGGGGGTAGAAGGGGACGTAGTCCTCGATGGTCTCGAAACCGGGGTCGCGCGCCGGGCGCTAGCGGCGCGCGCATTTGGTTCCACCAGACAGGCATCTGGCACGCGGCGCCGGCAACCTGCACATTCGATTGGATGCAGCCCCGACTCCCGCACTCGCATGGCACGCTGACGCGCATCGGCGCTCCGGCGTTATGGGCGCTGCGCGTCCACTGGCGATCGGCTGCGCTCGTAGTGTCCGTGGTCGCCGCCGCCCTGGGCGCACTGGTGCCGATCGCCTCGTTGCTCACCCTCGCCGGCCCCGGTATCCAGTCGCGGCTCCACCCCTGGACCCTGGGGAACGCTCACTTCGGCACCCTCTGGGACCGTGACGCCCAGAGCCCGGCAGCTCTCCAACAGCTCGCTGTCGACGTCGCCGTTCAGCTCCTCATTTTCACCGCGGCCGCGGTCCTGGCCGTCGCGGCGCTCACCGCGCTCACCCTCTTCGCCGCCCGCGCCTCGCAACGCGCCCGCGAGATGGTCGTCCGCCGCGCCGTCGGCGCCGGGCGACGCGCCGTGCTCGCTGCCTGCCTCCTCGAGGGAGCCTTGCTCGCAGCCGGGGCGCTGGCGATCGGGGGCATCGTCGGAACGATCGCCGCCCACGCCGCCATCGACGAATGGCCCGGCGCCGTCGATCCGGGCCGGCTTACAGCGAATGCGATCGTCGCGAGTGCGCTCGCCGTGGCGGTGCTGCTCGGGGCGCTCTTCCCCGGCCTCGTCACACCGAGGCGACGCCTGGTCGA
>JBGQIW010000088.1:0-11789 GCA_041498715.1 Gemmatimonadota bacterium
GCGAGCGTCAACGCCTGGAGCGCGCTCGCGTCGTCGCCGTCCGCGGCCTCCGCGATCCGCCGGGCGTGCTCGCCCAGCACACCCGCCTGGCTCAGCCGGCGCGCCTCGAGCTCGAGCGCAGCGTCCTCGCCCGGCTTGAGTCGGGCTCGGTCGATCTCCTCGACTACGTGACGGAGGTAGTCTGCCCGGCGGCGAACCTCGTCGCGCCGCGCGGCGAGCGTCGCTTCCTGGCCGCGGAGCGCGGCCAGTGCGGCGTGCGCCTCGGCCACCGCGGCGCCCTCCGCCTCCGCGTGGGCGAACGCGTCGAGGATCTCCCGCTGGGCATCCGGGTGGAGCAGCGACTGAGTCTGATGCTGGCCATGCAGGTCCACGAGGAGCGCACCCAACCGGGCGAGCACCCCGGCGGTGGTGGGACTGCCGTTCACCCAGGCGCGGGAGCGCCCCTCGGCCGAGATTTCGCGCCGGATCACGAGGCGGGCGTCGTCGAGGTCGAGCCCCAGGGTCTCGACCTCCCGGCGCACGCGCCCGTCCAGCCCCTCGAACGCCCCTTCGACGACGGTCTTCGTCGCGCCGGGGCGCACGCTCGAGCTGTCCGCCCGCTCGCCGAGCAGAAAGGCCAGCGCGTCCACCAGCATCGACTTCCCCGCCCCGGTCTCGCCGGTGAGAACGTTGAGTCCCGGCCCGAGCGGCAGCGTGACGTCGGCGATGGTCGCGAGATCGCGCACCCGGAGCTCGGCGATCACCGTGACCGCTCCCGCTCGGACAGATCGCCCCAGTGGAGCTTTGCCCGCATCCGCGAGATGAACCGGTCGTGGCTCAGCCGCACGAGGCACACGGGATGCTCCGCTCGCCGGACGGTGACACGTTCTCCGGCGACCAGGGTGGTGCCGGTCTGCCCGTCGAACGAGACCAGCAGATCCTCGGCCCAGCCTTCCATCGGCTCGATGACGATTGTGAACGAGGCCGGCACGACGAGGGGACGCACGGCGAGCGTGTGGGCGCAGATGGCGGTCACGACCATGGCCTCGACGCCGGGAACCACGATCGGTCCACCGGCACTCAGGCTGTAGGCGGTCGAGCCTGTGGGCGTGGCGACGATGATGCCGTCCGCGCTGTAGGGGCCGACGTTGTCGCCGTCGATGAGGACGTTGACCCGGATGACGCGGGCGACCCCGCCCTTGTGGATCGCGACGTCGTTGAGCGCCGTCTGGCTGTGCCGGACCTCTCCGGTGGCGCCGGCGATTTCGGCCAGGAGCGCCTGGCGCCGGTCCACGGTGTAGTCGCCGGCGACGAGCGCGTCGAGCGCGTGGCTGAGCGTGCCGAGCGTGGCGGTGGTGAGAAAGCCGACCCGACCCAGATTCACCCCGAGGATGCACGTCTGGCGATCGGCCAGCAGGCGGGCGCCGCGGAGCAGCGTGCCGTCGCCACCGAACGTCAGCAGCGCGTCGAGCCGGGCGTCGTCCAGGTGGGGGAGCGGGCGGGGCCAGAAGGGATCGAGCCGGGGCTCGGTGAAAAGCGCGATGCCCCGCGCCGGAGCCTCGCTCACGAGGCGTTCCAGCACGGCGGCGAGATCGGCATACCGGGGGTTGCCGACGACGCCGACGTTCATCGCGCCTCGAGGCTTTCCTCGCGCCGGAGCGCCACGATGCGGCGGGCGATGCCGTCCGCCGTGAGTCCGAATGTCTCGAGCTGCTCCGCCCGCGGCGCCTGGTCCAGCAGCCGGTCCGGCACGCCCAGCGCCACGACGCGAGTTTCGGGGTGGGTCGTCTGGAGCGTTTCCGCGACGTAGGCGCCGAAGCCGTTCACGACCGTCCCCTCCTCCACGGTGACGAGCACGCGGTGCCGCTGCACCAGCGCCTCGAGCATCCCCTCGTCCATCGGCTTGAGGAAGCGGCAGTTCACGACCGTGCAATCCACGCCCTCGGCCGAGAGCCGGTCCGCGGCGCCCATGGCCGGCTGGACCATAGTGCCGACGGCGAGGATGGCGACGTCGCTTCCCTGGCGGAGCCGCTCCCAGGTGGCCCAGGGGACGCTGGGGACGTCGGCCACGGGCCGGATCTCTCCCGGAGCCTTGTCCCGGGGATAGCGGGTGCAGAAGGGCCCGCCCTGGTGGGCAAGCGCCGCCTTGAGCAGCCCGATCAGCTCGTCGCCGTCCTTGGGCGCGGTGACCGTCATGCCCGGCACCGCCAGCATATAGGCGATGTCGTACAGGCCCATATGGGTCTGCCCGTCCTCGCCCACGAGGCCCGCCCGGTCCATGCAGAAGATCACCGGCAGTTGCTGGACTGCGATGTCGTGGATGACGTTGTCGTAGGCGCGCTGGAGGAACGTGCTGTAGATGGCGACCACGGGCCGGATGCCTTGGGCTGCCAGCCCGCCCGCGAACGTGACCGCGTGTCCCTCGGCGATGCCCACGTCGAAGAACCGGTCGGGCCACGCCCGCTGGAAGATGTTGGTCCCGGTGCCGGACGGCATCGCCGCGGTGATGGCGACCAATTCGGGGTGGGCCGCCGCCAGACTCGTGATCGCTTCGCCGAACACCTGGGTCCAGGTGGGCGGTCCGCTGGCCTTCTTGCGCGGCTCGCCGGTCTCGGGGTCGTACGCGGCGAGCCCGTGCCACTTCTCCCGGTTCTCCTCGGCGTAGGCGAACCCCTTCCCCTTCTCCGTCACGACGTGGACCACGCGTGGCCCGCTCAGGCCGCGGACGAACGCGAGCGTCTCGCAGAGCTTCTGGACGTCGTGGCCGTCGATCGGGCCGAAGTAGCGGAGCCCCAGCTCCTCGAACAGCATGCCCCGGGAGAAGAGGTTCTTGGCGCTCTCTTCGAGGTTCTTGGCGAAGTCCACTACGCCCTCGCCGAAGACGCCACCCAGCGCGAAGGTAAAGTGCTTGACCTGCTCGCGCAGCGCGTTGGTCCGCGGGTTGGCGACGACGCTCCCCAGCATCCGGGCAATCCCGCCGACGTTGGGGGAGATGGACATGCCGTTGTCGTTCAGGACGATGATGAGGTCGCGGTCCGAATGCCCCGCGTTGTTCATGCCTTCGTACGACAGGCCGCAGGTGAGCGCGCCGTCACCCACGACGGCGACGACCTTGTGCTTCTCACCCTTGAGATCGCGCGCGGTGGCCATGCCGAGCGCGGCCGACACGGCGGTGCCGGCATGGCCGGCGCCGAACTGATCGTGCTCGCTCTCGGTCCGCTTGAGGAACCCGGAGATGCCACCCGACTGGCGCAATGTCGGAAACGCGTCGTTCCGGCCGGTGAGCAGCTTCCAGGCGTAGGCCTGGTGCCCCACGTCCCAGACCACCTTGTCGGTCGGCGAGTCGAACTCGTACAGCAGCGCGATGGCGAGCTCGACCACGCCGAGGCTCGCGCCGATGTGGCCGCCGGTGATCGAGCAGCACTCGATCAGACGCTCGCGGATCTCGGCCGCGAGGAGCGGCAGCTGGTCTCGGCGCAGACGCTTCAGGTCTGCGGGGGAGCTGAGGCTGGTCAAAAGCGACATCGGGCCCTCGGGCTGAGCGCTACGAGCTTCTCGTGACAATATACTGCGCCAAGGCGCCCAACGACCCCGAGGGGACGCCACCCGCCTCGAGCTGCGTCACCGCGCAGGCGGCGTGGCGCTCGGCCTCGGCTCGCGCGCCCTCGACGCCGAGCACGCGTACATAGGTGGACTTGGCCAGCACCTGATCGCGCCCGGCGGTCTTGCCCAGCTGGTCGCTCGTGGCCGTGGCGTCGAGAACGTCGTCGGCGATCTGAAACGCCAGCCCGATCTCTTCGCCATAGGCCGCCAGCGCCGCGAGGGCCCGCTCGCCGGCCCCGGCGGCCAGTCCGCCCAGGATGCATCCCGCGCGGATCAGCCTGCCTGTCTTACCCCGATGCACGGCTGTGAGCTCGGCCAGCTCCAAGAGCCGCCCCTCCGCCTCCAGATCCAGCCACTGTCCACCCACCATGCCCTCAATGCCGCCGGCCTCGAACAGGGTCGTGGCCATGCGGCCGAGCCCGTGCTCGTCGAGGCCCAGTCCGGCGGCCGCCTCGGCCAGGACCTGAGCCGCGACCGGCACGAGGAGATACCCGGCCTGGGTCGCGACCGGCACCCCGAAGCGCCGGTGGGTGGTGGGCCGGCCGCGGCGGAGGTCGTCGTCGTCCATGCAGGGGAGATCGTCGTGTACCAGCGAGTAGGTATGCACCGTCTCGACGGCCGCCGCGACTCCGGCGATGGCAGCCGAGCGGCCGCCGACGGAGCGGTACCCGGCGAGCACCAGCGCGGCGCGCACGCGCTTGCCGGGGCTTCGGAGGGCGTAACCGAGGGCCGCGCCATCCAGCCCCGGCACCTCGGTCTCGAGCCGTGCGGCCCAGCGCTCGAGTTGCGTGTCGGTGGCGTCGCGGGCTTCGGCCAGCAGCTCGTCGGCCGACGCGAAGACCACCTCAGCCATCGATCTCCCCGAGCCGCAGCGTTCCGTTCGCGTCCTCGAGCACCGTCCGCACGCGCACCTCGGCCGCGGCCAGCCGCTCCCGGGCCGAGCGCAGGCACGCGACGCCCTGCTCGAACAGCGCCAGCGCGGCGTCGAGATCGAGATCGTCGGCTTCGAGGCGGCGCACGATCTCTTCCAGTCGGGCCAGCTCGTCGGCGAGGGCCGCCGGCTTGCCGGGCGGCGGAGTGGTCACGCGATCAGTCGGCGTGGGCGGAGACGTCGCCGTCGGCCACCCGGAGGGAGAACGGCCGGCCGGCGGGGAAGTCGGCCAGGCGCCGCAGCACCCGGCCGTCCTGATCGCGGGGGACGGCGTAGCCGCGCTGGAGCACGCGAAGCGGGCTCAGCGCGTCGAGCTGCGCGGCGAGGCGATCGGCCCGATGGCGGCCCCGCGCGAGCGTGTCCGTAAGGGCGACCTCGAGCCGGTCACCGGTTCGCGCGAGCCGCTCGGCGGCGAGCCGGGTGCGCCGGCTCAGACCCCCGGCGAGACGGGCGCCGAGGTCGCCGGCCAGGCGGCGCACGGCACGGATGTCGGGAAACGCGAGCTCGGCCGCGGCGGAGGGTGTGGGCGCGCGGAGGTCGGCCACGAGGTCCGCGAACGTCACGTCTGTTTCGTGCCCGACAGCCGAAACCGTGGGCACGCGCACGGCCGCGAGCGCCCGGCACACGGCTTCGTCGTTGAACGCCGCCAGATCCTCGCGGCCGCCACCGCCGCGGCCGACGATGCAGAGCTCCACCCGCAGCCGATTGACGAGCTTGAGCGCGGCCACCAGGTCGCCGGCGGCGCCGTCGCCCTGGACCCGGGAAGCGACCAGGAGCAGCTCGGCGGCGGGCCAACGATTGCGAGCAACGATGACGATGTCGTGCAACGCGGCACCGTCGCGACTCGTGACCACGGCCACCCGCGACGGGTACCGCGGGAGCGGACGCTTGCGGGAGGCGTCGAACAGGCCGTCCTTGTCGAGCGCGGCCTTCACCCGCTCGAGCCCGCGCTGCTGGTCGCCCACGCCGGCCGTGGACAGCAGGCGGTAGACGACGAACTGGAACTCGCCTTTCGCCTCGTACAGCGTGGGGCGGCCCTGGGCGAACACCTCGGTGCCGTCGGCCGGGGGGCGGCCTGCCCGCTGGGAGTAGGTGCGCCACATGGCGCAGCGCGCCTGCGCGGCCGAGTCGCGGAGGGTGAAGTACCAGTGGCCGCTCCCGTGGACCTTGCACTGCACCACCTCGCCGCGAACCCAGACCGTGCCCAGACCGCCTTCGAGCACGGTACGGGCCGCCGCCGTGAGGTCGCTGATCGAGAGGACCTCGTCCGCCGGCCCCATCGGTACCGCGCTCACGCGACCGCCTGCTCGAACGCCTGCAGCGTGTTCTTGAGCAGCATCGCGATCGTCATCCGGCCCACGCCGCCCGGCACCGGTGTGATGGCGGACGCGACCTCGGCCACCGGCGCGTACGCCACGTCGCCCACGATGCGATACCCCTTGGCCTGGCTCGCGTCGTCCACGCGGTTGATGCCGACGTCGATCACCACGGCGCCCGGCCGGACCATGTCGGCCGTCACGAACTCGGGCTTGCCGATCGCGACGATCAGGATGTCCGCGGAGCGACAGATGCCCGGCAGGTCGCGGGACTTCGAGTGGCAGATCGTGACGGTGGCATCGCCACCCTTGCCCGGCTGGATCAGGAGGCTCGCCATCGGCTTGCCGACGATGTTGGACCGGCCGACGATGACCGCGTTGGCACCCTTGGGATCGATCCCGGACCGGAGCAGCATCTCCTGAACGCCGTACGGCGTCGCCGGCCGGAGGCCGGTGGGATCGCCGATGGACACCTTGCCCACGTTCACCGGATGGAACCCGTCCACGTCCTTGAGCGGATTGACCCGGTTGAGCACCCGCTCCGCGTTGATGGGCTTCGGTAGCGGGAGCTGGACCAGGAATCCGTGGATCGCCGGATCGGTATTGAGCCGGTCCACCACCGCGAGCAGCTCGGCTTCGGTGGTCTGCTCCGGCAGCCGGATGGTCTCGGAGTGCATGCCGGCTTCCTCGCATGCCTTGCCCTTGGCCCGGACGTAGACCATGCTCGCCGGGTTCTCGCCCACGATGACGACGGCCAGCCCGGGCTTCCGCCCGCCGGGCTTGAGCGCCGCCACGCGCGCGGCGACCTCCGCCCGGATCGCGTCGGCGATCGGCACGCCGTCCAGGATGCGCGCGGTCACCGGGCAAAGTCCACCGCACGGGTCTCGCGGATCACCACGACCTTGATCTGGCCGGGATACTGCAGCTCGCTCTCGATCCGCCGGGCGATGGACTCGGAGAGCTGGGCCGCGGCCGAATCGTCGATGCGGTCGGGTGTCACCACCACCCGGATCTCCCGGCCGGCCTGGATCACGTTGCTCTTCTCCACGCCGGGGAAGCCGTTGGCGATCTCCTCCAGCTTGGTGAGGCGTTTCACGTAGCTCTCGAAGGCCTCGCGCCGAGCCCCGGGCCGGGAGCCGCTGATCGAGTCGGCGGCCTGGACCAGCACCGACTCCGCGCTCTCGTGCGCAACGTCGTCGTGGTGGGCCTGAATGCAGTTGATCACGGCCGCGCTCTCGCCGTACTTGCGCGCGATCTCGACCCCCAGCTCCACGTGCGTCCCCTCGGTATCGTGGGTGAGCACCTTGCCGACGTCGTGCAGGAGGCCGCCGCGCTTGGCCAGCGCGACGTCGAGGTGGAGCTCGGCCGCCATCATGCCGGCGAGCCAGGCTACTTCCTTGGAGTGATCCAGGATGTTCTGCCCGTACGACGTACGGTAGCGCATCCGGCCGACCAGCTTGACCAGCTCGGGGTGGAGCCCGTGGATACCCGTGTCGTAGGCCGCCTGCTCGCCCAGGTCCACCAGCTGCGCCTCCAGCTCGCGCTGGCACTTGACGACGATCTCCTCGATCCGGCCGGGATGGATGCGGCCGTCGGCGATCAGCGCCTCGAGCGAGCGCCGTGCCACCTCCCGCCGGATGGGATCGAAACAGGAGACGATCACCGTGTCGGGCGTGTCGTCGATGATGACGTCCACGCCGGTCGCGGTCTCGAAGGCGCGGATGTTCCGGCCCTCGCGCCCGATGATGCGGCCCTTCATCTCGTCGCTGGGCAGCGCCACGGCGGCGACCGTGGTCTCCGCCGTGTGCTCCGCGCCCAGCCGCTGGGTCGCCATCGCGATGATGCGCTTGGCGTCCCGGTCGGCCGTCTTCCGCGCCTGCTCCTTGATGTCGCGCACGAGCGCGCTTGCCTGGGTGCGGGCTTCGTCCTCCACCCGCTGCAGGATCTCCCGCCGCGCGTCCTCCGCGGTCAGCCCGGCGATCCGCTCCAGCCTGGCCCGCTGCTCCAGCAACAGCTTGTCGGTCTCGGCCTCGCGCGCCCGGAGGTCGAGCTCGCGCTGGGCCAGGGCCTGCTCCTGCACCCGGAACTGGCGCTCCTGCGCCGCCACGTCCTCCAGCTTCCGCTCGAGCGCCCGGCTCCGGTCCTCCACCCGGCGCTCCGCCCGCTCCCACTCCTCCCGGCGCCGCTGGATCTCGCGATCCAGCTCCTCGCGCACCGTGAGCGCCTCCATTTTCCCGGCGACGATGGCGGCGTTGCGGGCCGCCTCCCCTTCCCGCGTCCCCTCGCTCCGGAGCCGCGTGGCTTCGGCCTGCGCCGTGTCCACGATCAGCCGGCCGCGCTTCCGCTCCATGCGGGAGCGGACCAGGAAGTAGACGGTCGCGAGGAGCAGGCCCACTGCGAGCCCGAGGAGCGCGAGCAGCGTGCGATCCATCCGGGCGAGTACAGCCATGAGGGAGCCGATCATTCCGAGACGGAGACGGTACCGGAGACGCGGCTCCCCCGCTTGGCGGGAGGCAGGAGTCGGGCGAGATCGTCGGCCATGGCGGAGATACGGGTCGCGACTTCACGGTCGCCCCGGCGGGCCTGGAACAGCTCGTCGGTGATGGCGAGGGCGGCCAGGATGGCGGCCTTGTGGGTTTCGACCGACGGGAGAGAATCACGCACGCGCTTGAGCGCGGCGTCGAGGTAGGCGGCCACCTCGCGGGTGTACTCGGGCGGCAGCTCGGACCTGACCGTGTATTCCTCGCCGCCGATGATGACGCGAACCGCGTTCTTGGCGGTCGTCACGACGGGGTCCCCCCCTGTTCGAGGAACGCGAGCCGCGCCGCCAGCGAGCGGACCCGCTCTTTCGCGGCTTCGATCCGCTCGCGGAGCGCCTGGTTCTCGGTCTCCAGCTCGACCGCACGCTGCCGGCTGCCCGAGAGCTCGGGGCCCTCGTAGACGCCACCCTTTGCCCGGATGTCCTGCAGCTCGGCCTCGGCCTTGAGTGAGCGCCGGCGCCAGGTCGCGACCTCGGCACCGAGATTCTGGAACAGCTGCTCCAGCTCGGTCAGCGCCCGGAGATCCGGCCGCTCGTAGGTGTACGACACCTCAGCCCTCCTTGGGCCGCTCGGGCCCGGCCTCGCGCCGTCGCACTCCGAGCTCTCGCTCCAGTGCCGCGAGTACTTGCCGCTCCAGGCGATCCACTTCCGCGGTTTCGAGGGTGCGGTCGGGCGCCCGGAACCTGAGACGGAACAGCACGCTGCGGATGCCCGCTTCCACACCGGAGCCGCGGTACTCGTCCAGCACCGCTACGCCGACCAGCAGCGTCCCGGCCGCCTGGCGCAACACCCGGATGACCTGGGCCGCAGCCACCCCGTCAGGCAGGAGCAGGGCCAGGTCCCGCTCGGACGACGGTGTGGATGGCAGGGGACGGAAACGGACCGGCGGACGCGGTGCAGGGTCCAGCTCGACCTCGAACCCGAGCAGCGGAGCCGCCCATGGCGGGGCATCGGCGCTCAGCACTTCCGCCCGGCCCACCCTCCGCCCGTCCTCCGAAACGGCAACCCACGAATTGCCTTGAACTTGTATGGAGGCCGCCGGATTTGCCAGAGCGACCGCCGCCTGGAAGAAGCCGCCGAGGTCCCATCGGTCGAAGTCCGCCTTGCCGGTGCCGGTCCAATGGAGGGGCTCCCGCGCTCCCGTCACGATCCCGACCACGTTGCGGGCCTCGAGCGGGCGCTGGCCGGGACGGGCCCGAAACACGGTACCCACCTCGAACAGCCGGATGTCCCGGACCTGGTGGTCCCAGTTGAACCGGACCTGCCGAACGAGCCCCGAGAGCAGCTCGCGGCGCAGGTACCGGTCCGACGCCGAGAGCGGATTGAGCAGGCGGACGGCGTCCGGCGCGTCCTGGGACGTCATCGGCAAGGTGATCACCTCGAACAGTCCCTCGGCCGTGAGCCCTTGGCGGACGGCGCTCGCCGCCAGCTCGATCGGGGCGTCAGGCAGCGAGCCGACCCGGGCGGGGCGGAGCTCGATCGGGAACGCGTCGTACCCGTGGATGCGGGCGACTTCCTCGATCAGGTCGATCTCCTCCTTCAGGTCCGGTCGCCAGCCCGGTACATCCACCGCCATCCGCCCGTCGGCCGGCTTGGAGACCACGGTGGCACCGATCGCGACGAGGCACCGCTCCAGCTCGTGCCAGGGCAGCTCGACCCCCAACACCTGCGTCACCCGGGCGGGCCGGAGAAAGATGCGGGGCGGGTGCGAGGGCTCGGGCCACAGGTCCAGCGGCGGCTCGGCCAGCGTGCCGCCGGCCGTGGCCAGGACCAGCTCGACGCACCGCCGCATGGCGTCGCCGCCGGCCCAGAGGTCCACGCCCCGCTCGAAACGGTAGCTCGCCTCGGTGCTCAGACCCAGCCGCCGGCGCGTGCGGCGAATCCGGGACGGCTCCCACCACGCGGCCTCGAGCAGCACGTCCGTCGTGGCATCGCTCACCTCGGTACTGGCTCCGCCCATGATCCCCGCGAGGCCGATGACCCCCTCGGCGTCGGCGATGACCGTGGTTTCGGCGTCTAGCGGGCGCGACACGTTGTCCAGCGTCACCAGCGTGCTCTCGCCCGCGCGCGGCCGCCGGACCACGAGCGCCGGGCCGCGCAGCCGTGCGGCGTCGAACGCGTGCATCGGCTGCGACAGCTCGAGCATGACGTAGTTGGTCGCGTCCACCACGTTGTTGATGGCCCGGACGCCGACCGACTCGAGCCGGCTCTGGAGCCATGCGGGTGACGGCCCCACCTTCACGCCGCGGATGCTGGCGGCGTGGAAGCGCCGACACCCCGCGAGATCCTCGAGTGTGATCCGGATGCCACCCGCCGCGGCGGTCGCTGCTTCCCTGCGCGGTGGCGGCACGTCGATCCGCTCCGCGCCGGGGATGGCGGGGAGACGGATCGGGACGCCGTAGGCCGCCCCCAGCTCCCGGGCGACACCCTTGTGCCCCAGCAGATCGGGCCGGTTGGGGCCGACGTCGATGATCAACCGGTCGTCGGCGATCGGGAGGACCTCCAGCAGCGGCGTGCCGGGCGCGGCGTCGGTGGCCAGCTCCAGGATGCCGTCGTGGTCCTGACCCAGGCCGAGCTCGCGGGCGGAGCAAAGCATGCCCTCGGACACCTCGCCCCGGATGTTGGCGCGCTCGAGCTTCATCGGGCCGCCGCCCTTGCCGTGCGGGACCGTGGCTCCCACAGCCGCGAAGGGGTAGCGGCGCCCGGCCGTGACGTTGGGCGCCCCGCAGACCACACGCTTGGGCGTGCCCGAACCGTCATTGACCGTGCACAGCCGGAGACGATCGGCGCTCGGGTGCGGCGCCACCGACTCTACCAGCGCCACCCGGATCTCGCCCAGCCCGGCGTGAAGCGGCTCGACCGCATCCACCGGTGCCCCGAGCATGCCCAGCCGCGCGACCAGGTCTCCCGTCTCGAGCGGACGCCGGAGGAAGTCCTCCAGCCAGCGGCGGGAGACGTTCATGCGTCCCCCTGCCCGCCCGGACCGAACTGCGTGAGGAACCGCATGTCCCCCTCGTAGAAGAGACGGATGTCAGGCACGCCGTAGCGCAGCAGGGCGATCCGGTGCGGTCCCATGCCCCAGGCGAAGCCGGTGTAGCGCTCCGGATCCACGCCGCCATTCTCGAGCACTCGCGGGTGCACCATTCCCGAGCCCAGGATCTCCATCCATCCGGTGCCCTTGCAGGCCGGGCAGCCGCTACCGTGGCACAGCTGGCACTCGACGTCCATCTCGGCCGACGGCTCGGTGAAGGGGAAGAAGGACGGGCGGAAGCGGACCTTGGTCGTCGGCCCGAAGAAACGGCGCGCGAACTGGACGAGCGTAGCCTTCAGGTCCACGAACGAGAGGCCTTCGTCGACCGCGAGCCCTTCGATCTGGGAGAACCCGGGGGCGTGCGAGGGGTCGAACGGATCATTCCGGTA
>JBGQIW010000089.1:0-11726 GCA_041498715.1 Gemmatimonadota bacterium
ACCAAGTTATATTTACAGCATGGAATGATGCGAACTTATTTTCTATTACTAGGCTGAGTTGAATCAAAAGGGAAAAAATGAGACACTTAACTTAAAACATAAAAGGAGATTTGATCATGAGTGGAGTACGTGTGTTGGTTGGAACCCGCAAAGGAGCATTTATTCTAACATCGGATGGTAAGCGCAAAAAATGGAAAGTCAGTGGTCCCTACTTTGCGGGATGGGAAATCTATCACGTCAAAGGATCTCCGGTCGACCCGAATCGACTCTATGTGTCGCAAACCAGCGGTTGGTTTGGGCAGATCATCCAGCGCTCGGATGACGGCGGGAAAACATGGTTCCAGCCCGGCACGCCGCCCGGTGAGCCGACGACCACGCCCGACGGCATGCCCAAGGGCGAGAGCAACAAATTCGTCTACGACACGTCTCCGGGAACCGGCAAACCCCTCACCACGCACCAGTGGTACGACGGCACGCAACACCCCTGGGAGTTCAAGCGGGTCTGGCATCTCGAGCCGTCCCTCACCGATCCGGACACGGTCTATGCCGGCGTGGAGGACGCCGCCCTGTTCCGCTCGGCGGACGGCGGGCAGACGTGGGAGGAGCTGCCGGGGCTGCGCAACGCGAAGGGCCATCTCTGGCAACCGGGCGCGGGGGGCATGTGCCTGCACACGATCGTGTTCGACCCGACCAACCCGGAGCGGATGTTCATCGCCATCTCGGCGGCCGGCGCGTTCCGCACCGACGACGGCGGCGCCACCTGGCGACCGGTGAACGGCGGCCTCAAGTCCCGCTACGAGTTGCCCGATCCGAGCGCCGAGGTCGGCCACTGCGTCCACCGCATCGCGATGCACCCGTCGCGCCCGGGCGTGCTGTTCATGCAGAAGCATTGGGACGTCATGCGCAGCGACGACGCCGGCGAGTCCTGGCGGGAAGTGAGCGGGAACCTGCCGACCGACTTCGGGTTCCCGATCGCGGTACACGCCCATGAGCCGGACACCGTCTACGTCGTCCCGATCAAGAGCGACTCCGAGCATTACCCGCCCGAGGCCAAGCTGCGGGTGTATCGCAGCCGGAGCGGCGGCGACGACTGGGAGGCACTCACGAACGGGCTGCCGCAAAGCGACTGTTACGTGAACGTGCTGCGCGACGCGATGGCCGTGGACTCGCTCGATGCGTGCGGGGTGTATTTCGGCACCACCGGCGGACAGGTGTACGGATCGGCCGACGCCGGCGATACCTGGACGCCCATCGTCCGGGACCTTCCGGGCGTCCTCTCGGTCGAGGTTCAGACCCTGCCATGATCCGGGTGGTGCTCCCGGAGCATCTCCGAAGGCTGGCGCACGTCGACGGCGAGGTGCAGCTCCAGATCGAGGGTCCGGTGACCCAGCGCTCGGTCCTCGACGCACTGGAGACGACGTTCCCGATGCTGCTGGGGACCATTCGCGACCACGACACCAAGCGCCGCCGGCCGTTCGTGCGGTTCTTCGCCTGCCAGCAGGACCTCTCCCACGAGCCGCCGGATGCCCCGTTGCCGGCGGCGGTGGCGACGGGCGTCGAGCCGTTGCTGGTCGTGGGCGCCATGGCGGGCGGCTAGCCCGAGGAATTGGAGACACACGCGTGCGATACATGTTGCTGATTTATCTGGACGAGCAGGCGCTGGACGAGGTCGAGCGGGCGCAATGCTACCAGGAATCCACGGAGCTCGCCCTTGAGATCAGCGAGGCCGGCCGATATCTGGCCGCCGCGCCGCTGCACCCCACGAGCACGGCGACCAGCGTCCGCGTGCGCGGGGGGAAACGGCTCGTGACCGACGGTCCGTTCGCCGAGACGCACGAGCAGCTGGGCGGCTACTTCCTGATCGACGCCCCGGATCTCGACGAGGCGATCGCCATCGCCGCGCGCATCCCCATGGCACGCCGGGGGACCGTCGAGGTCCGGCCGGTCATCGAGATCGCAGGCCTGCCCCAGGAGAAGTGACGGCCCCGCCCCTCACCCCCTGTCGATTTCGCCGCCTCTCGTTCGATTAGTCTGTAACTGACACCCGAAGGGGACACCACGATGCGATTCATGATCCTGCTCAAGGCTGACAAGACCACGGAGTCAGGCGCTCTCCCCGACAAGAAGATCCTGACCGAGATGGGGAAGTACAACGAAGAGCTGGTGAAGGCCGGCGTCTTGCTGGCGGGCGAAGGCCTCCAGCCGACCTCGAAGGGCGCGCGTGTCAGGTTCTCGGGCACGAAGCGGACGGTGATCGACGGGCCGTTCGCCGAGACCAAGGAGCTGCTCGCCGGTTTCTGGATGTTCGAGGTGAAGTCGAAGGAAGAGGCGATCGAGTGGGTCAAGCGCTGCCCCAATCCGCTGAAGGGCGATGCCGAGATCGAGATTCGCCAGGTGTTCGAGGCGGCGGACTTCGGTGAGGCCTTCACGCCGGAGCTCAGAGAGGCGGAGGAGCGGATGCGGGCACAGGTGGCCACCAAACAGGGGAGGTGAGCAAATGCGATTTCTAGCGCTTTATAAGCCGGGCACGGACGGCGGGCAGCCGCCGACCGAGCGGGAGATGGCCGAGATGGGCCGGTTTATCGAGGAGATGTCGCGGGCCGGTGCTCTCATCGCCACGGGCGGACTGCTGCCGAGCTCGCACGGCTCCCGCGTGCGCTACGAGGGCGGCAGGATGACCGTCACCGACGGGCCGTTCGCCGAGACGAAAGAGCTGGTCGGTGGCTACGCCATCCTCGAGGCCAAGTCGAAGGCGGAGGCGATCGAGCTGACGAAGCGCTTCCTCTCGGTCGTCCGGGCCGGAGAGAGCGAAGTCCGCGAGATGTGGGATGAAGCGGGCTGCTCCGACACCGAGCGGGCCCACGCGCCCCAGACACAGGCCCAAAAGCAGACCGCGATTCGCTGAAGGCGAGTCGCAAACGGGGCAGGCCACGATCCCGAAGGATCGTGGCCTGCCCTTTGACCTGCCGGGTGCCCCCGCTGTCAGCGCGAGCCAGTGGCGGAGAGGCTCTTCCCGGCGGCGGAGAGGTCCTTCACCGCGCCGGCCAGGGTCCGGACCTTGGCCGCATCCGGCGCGCCGGCCGCGTCACCCTCGAGCCCCGTCGCCAGGGTCGTCAGGGCCCCCTGCCGCTCGGCGCCCGACGCTTTTTCCGCGCTCGCCAGCGACTGCCGCGCTGCCGAGATCTTGCCCCCATCGAGGCCCTTCGACCGCTCGAGTTGGTCCAGGTAGGCCCGGGCCAGCGAGAAGCTCGCTGGCCAGACCAGCCGGGGCTGGCCCTGGGTGTTGAAGTAGTCGAGGTGCACCGATTTCGCGGCGTCGATCTCGTTCTGCGAGATGAAACCGCTCGGCGTCAGCTCCAGGATGTCGAGGCCCCGGGCGATCTCGGAGCCTACGATGATGCCGTTGTACCAGTAGGCCGACCACTCCCCGGCGCCGACCATCTTGGTCGAATCCACCGGACCGCGGTCGAAGAAGGCGATCTCCTTCGGATGGGCGGCGTCGGTCCAGTCGAAGACCGAGATCCCCCCCTGGTACCACGCCTGGACCATCACGTCCCGCCCGGGGATCGGGATCAGGGAACCGTTGTGGGCGACGCAGTTCTCCTGCGGCGTCTGCGGCGCCGGCAGCTTGTAGTAGCTCTGGAACTGCATCTTCCCGTTGACGATCGTGAAGATCGCGTCCGCTCCCCACTCGCGCCGGTCGGTGATGCGGCATTTCGGCTGTCCCCCGCCGCCCCATTCGTCGGAGAAGAGGAGCTTGGTGCCGTCGTTGTTGAACGTCGCCGAGTGCCAGTAGGAGAAGTTCGAGTCGGACACGGCGCCCAGGCGGACCGGGTGCGCCGGATCCCGGATGTCGATCAGGAATCCGTAGCCTTCGCAGGCGCCGCCGGCCAGGCCCATAGCCGGGTAGACGGTGATGTCGTGGCATTGGGTGGGCCCGGGGCGCGGGCCGGGGCCCGGCTCCTCTCCGACCACCTTGGAGACGATCCCCTGGATCACGGCGCGCAACGCCGCGCTGTCGGCTGCCGTCGGCGCGCCGGTCCCGTGCCGGGCCGCGACGACGCTGTCGAGCAGGGGATCGACGAAGTGGGGGTGCAGGACCATCTCGCTACCGTACGCCACCGCGGTAAACGCGCCGGCCGCGCGCGCCTCCGCCGCCGCCTTCGCGGCCGCGGCCGAATCCTCCGGCGCCTCGCCATGCCGCGGCGGCGCCACCAGGTCGTTGAAGATCCGCGGGGAGCTGACGATCGCCGCCTGCTCCGGATGGGCCAGGGGCACCTTGATGACTTCGATACGGAACAGGGCCGAGTTGGGGTCCTGGTCGGGCGCCGCCTTCACGCAGCCGGCGAGCTCGCTGGGCGAGCGCACCGGCGCCGAGCCGGAGATGTAGACGTAGACGTTGTCGGCGTCCTTGGGATCGACCAGCACGGTATGGGTATGCGAGCCGCGGCAGGTCTGCACGTTGCCGACGTATTTCGGCTGCGTGATGTCGCTGATGTCGAAGATGCGGAGCCCGCGGAGCCGGTCCGTACTCGCGGTGTCCTTCACCCCTTCGCTTCCGCAATCGAGCCGTCCACCCAGACCCTCACCGGACACGAAGAGCAGATTCCGATAAACCGAGACGTCACTTTGCGACGCGGGACAGACGTACGCGGTCTTCAGGGTCGGCCGGCTTGGATTGGTGACGTCCCACACCTGGTAGCCGCTGTAGTTCCCCTGGATGACGTAGGGACCGGTGAAGGCCATGTCGGAGTTGGTGCCCCCGAAGAACTTCTCGGATGGCGGAGTCTTGGAGAGCACCCGGAGGTTCCACGTCGCTTCGCCGGCATCCATCAGTCCCGCCCGAAGACCGACCCGCGGATCCGGGCTCGGCGCCTTGGTCGACATGCTTCCGGCCGGCGCGGGGCCGCCCCCGTCCGACCCGGCGGTCGACCGCGCGCACCCCGCCACGGACGAGAGCCCGACGACGAGCAGCAACGACAGGAGCGGAGCAGCGGACGGTCGATTCTCCGAACGGCGGGCCTGATACTCGAAAGCCATGGGGATGTCCTTTGGTGGGCGGTTGATCACGGGGAACGTCCTTCGAGGGCGAGGACGGCCAGCATTCGTTCCATCCGCGCGATCTCCGTGGTCTGGTCGACGTTGACGTCGGAGGCGAACTTGAACACGGTCTCCTCCTGGGCGGCGCCGGTCGAGGCGAACAGATCCTTCACCATCGAGACCGCGCCGCGATGGTGTTGGATCATGAACGTGAGGAAGAGCCGGTCGAACTCGGTATCCCGCGCCGCATCCAGCTGCTGCATCTGGGTCTGGGTCAGCATGCCGGGCATCAGCATGTCGTGCTCCATCCCGTTCATCGTCATCTTCATGCCCGTGGCCCTTGCCTCAGGCACCGGCTGGCCGCGATCCCGAAGCCACTGCTGCATGGTCGCGATCTCGTCCTGCTGGGCGTTGATGATCCGCTCGGCCAGGGTGCGCACCGAGGGGCTGGCGCCGTGGGTCGGCGCCCAGCCCGACATCACGATGGCCTGGGCGTGGTGGTGGATCATGCCGGACATGAAGTAGACGTCAGCCTCGGTGTAGGGATGACGGGCGCTGTCGGTCCGGACCCGGGCGAGCGCCGCGACGTCGGCGGTGGCAGGCTGAGGTGCAGTCTGCATCGCCGTCTTTGGGGCGCCACTGCAGGCCGCCACGGCGAGGGCGGCCGCCAGCGCGGCGGTCGGCCCAAGAGCGTATGAACGTGTCATTCCGACGGGGAGGGCGGAACCGGAAGCGGCACACTACCTCGCGAATTGATCTGCATCCACTGACGGACCGGACGTGGGGAAAGTGTCAGGAAGCCCCGGCGGCGATCGACCGCGCTTCCGGAACATTAACTTGATGCCGGCCGGGCGCTCCGCCAGCCAGGCCGGGGGAAGCCTAACCCGGCCCACCGCGCCCGAGGAGCCCATGGCGAGAGGATTTTGGCCTGAGGATCCCGCCGTAGGACTTACGGATACGGCATGGCTGGGGGTATCACCCCGACGCGAGCGGTACCGGTGACGCCCCCCGCGGTGGCGCGGATCGTCGTGGCCCCGCTGTCCCCGCCGGTGACGACGCCGTTCGCGACAGTGGCAACCGCGGTCGCGTCGCTGGCCCAGGTCACGACCGGGTTCGCGATCGCGTAGCCGTTCGAGTCCGCCACGGCCGCCGTGAACGAGCCCGTGAGACCCGCCACCACCGTGATCGAGTCCGGGCTCACCTGCACCGACGCCACGATCTGCCGCACGAGCACCTGGGCCGTGTCGCCCTTCCGATTCGCGAGGGCCTCTATCAGAGCGAGGCCGGGACTCAGGGCGATGACATGTCCCGACGCGTCCACGGAGCTGATGCCCGGCGTGAGGCTCGTCCAGGTCACCGGGACGTTCGCCGTCAGCTGAAGCCCATCGTGCAGCGCGTTGAGCGTATCCTGCATCGGCGCTACCCGGACGGTCGCGTTCTTTCCGCTCGGACCGTTGCCGGTGTTGAGGCTCGGGGCCGGGGCCATCGAATTGTCCCCCTCGCAGGCGCTGAAGACACCTGCCAGGGCGACGGGTACCACGATCACGAGGAGCCGAGCAAACGAGGGCCAGAGGCCGGATCGGAGCGCACGCATGGGACACTCCCAGGGGCAATGGGCGATGAAGCAGGGTGGTGCTCAGCCCGCAGGCGGCATGCCGGGACCGCGCGAAGGACGGCGATGCCGCAGGTGCCGATGGGAGCGCGTGTACGAGCCGATCGGCCGCGCGTGCTCGACTCGAGTTGCTGCGGAGAGGCGGCGCCGGTCGTCGCAGGTACACCACACTGCGCCGGGCCCGCTATTGACGTTCCCCGTGTCGCACGGCAACCATCACGGCGCTCGGACGCGGCACTTTCTCCGCGCTCCACGTCGCAGCCCGTTCGGAGCGCTGCTCCCGTGCGACGTTTTCACCCTTTCCCAACCTTCCGGCCAATAAAGATCGGCATCCTCGGCGCGGGATCCGGGGCTGGGCCCCGGCCGGCGCGGCCTGGCGGCTCATGCAGCGACCTGCCGCGACGCAGCCGGACGGCATTGGCAGCCCCATCGCCCCGGCTTAGCATTCACGCCGCCCCCGCACTTCATCGCAGCGAGCGCCCGTGCCCGATCCGTTCCTCATCCGACGAGCTACACCGGCGGACGTCGAGGTCATCGCCCGCCACCGGGCCGCGATGTTCCGTGACATGGGCTCGGCCGGCGAGGAGCTGATCGACGACCTCACCTCCGCGACCCGGCGCCGCCTGGAAGAAGCGATGCCGCGCGGCGAGTACCTCGGCTGGCTGGCGAGTCCCCAGGGTCAACCGGAGTCCATCGTGGCCGGGGCGGGCGTGCAGGTCCGCTTGGTGCTGCCCTTCCCGCACCGGCGGGCGGACGGGCACGTGGAGCTCGCTCGCGGGCGGCAGGCGATCGTGCTCAACGTGTACACCGAGCCGCCCTGGCGCCGTCGCGGACTGGCGAGGTGGCTGATGCTCGAGGTGCTGTCCTGGGCCCGCACCGAGGCGCTCGACAGTCTGGTCCTGCACGCAGCCCCCGAGGGCCGGTCCCTGTACGAGGCCCTGGGGTTCGCGGCCACCAACGAAATGCGCTTCACGGGAGACCTTCGCCCATGACGACGACGTCCGATCGCCGCCGGGTGTTCCGGCAGCTGCACGAGGCCGGCTGCTTCGTCATCCCCAACCCCTGGGACCTCGGCAGCGCCCGCGTGCTGGCACAGCTCGGCTTTCCCGCGCTAGCCACGACCAGCTCCGGGTTCGCCTGGTCCCTCGGCCGAGCCGACAACCGGGTCTCGCTCGCGGAGGCCCTGGCACACCTGCGTGCGATCGCCGAAGGAGTGGACGTGCCGGTCAACGGGGATTTCGAGGGCGGGTTCGCGGTCGAGCCGGCAGACGTCGGGGCCAACGTCGCCGCGGCGGCGGCTACCGGCGTCGCCGGGCTGTCGATCGAGGACTCCACGGGAGACGCGGCGCATCCCCTGCTCGACTTTGGGCTGGCGGTGGAACGGATCCGCGCGGCCCGGCGGGCGATCGACGCGAGCGGAACCGGGGTGCTGCTCACCGGCCGCTCCGAGGGGTTCATCGTGGGGCGTCCGGACCTGGCCGAGACCATCCGCCGGCTCACGGCCTACGCCAAAGCCGGGGCCGACTGCCTCTACGCGCCGGGCATCCGGACCCAAGCCGAGATTGCCGCCGTGGTGAACGCGGTCGCCCCCAAGCCGGTGAACGTCCTGGTCGGCAGCGACTTCACGACCGTTGCCGACCTGGCCCGGGCGGGAGTCCGGCGGATCAGCGTGGGCGGCGCGCTGGCTCGCGCCGCCTGGAGCGGGTTCCTCGAGGCCGCGAGAGAAATCGCCGAGCGGGGGACCTTCACCCGCCTCGCCAGCGCGGTGCCGTTCGCCGATATCAACGGGTCGTTCTCCTCCCGATAGACGAGGCCCTCATGCGGCTCGACCGTACCATCGCCGCTGGCGCCATCCTGCTCGGTCTCGCCGGGTGCGGCGGCACGGAGCCGTCGACGGGTCCGAGGGATCTCCGCCTTCTCACCGCGGACGGCGGCGGTGTCGTCTACGGGCTCCTCTTCGCCGTCCCTCCGGGTGGCGGCTTGCCCGCGCGGGTCGTCGTGCCCGGCACGGTGATCGAGCTGGGAATCTGGCAGGGCACGCCTTACACGTTCCGCGATTCACTGACCCACGACGCGGCGGCGAGCCCCGACGACCCTCGCTTCAAGACCATCGCCCGCGTGACGGCGGACGCCGAGGGGAGTTACCGCATTCCGGGCGCGCCTAGGCAGGTCGGCCTGGCGGTCCGGGCCAGACCGCCCGCCGGCGCACCATACCGGGTCTCGTACTGCCAGACCCTGTTCGGCATCGGCAACGCCGACTCGATTGGCACCGCGATCATCCTCCACACACCCTAGCCCTCGCTCGATCTCGGGCGGGTCCACGCCAGCGACGGGACTCTTGCGGAGCGAGGGGCTTCCCGAGGCCACGGCTCCCGCCGCATCTTTGGGGGACCCTTTCCCAGGACCTCCCGATGCGCGTTCATCTGCCCGGCGGCGCCCTTCTGGCTCTGCTGCTTCCCGCTGCCCTGCTCGCGCAGGGTGCCGCGCCCGCGCCCAAGCTGCAGTGGGGCCCGGCGCCCGCGGCCTTCCCCAAGGGCGCCGAGATGGCGGTCGTGAGCGGCGATCCCGGCCAGACCGGCGTTTTCACGATCGAGCTGTCCATGCCCAGCGGTTACCGGATCCCACCGCACTTCCATCCGACCGACGAGAAGGTAGAGATCAAGAAGGGCACGTTTCTCGTCGGCATGGGCGACAAGCTCGACCTCAAGCAGGCCCGGCCCATGGTGACGGGCGATACCGGCACGGTCCCGGCCAAGGCGCATCACTACGCCGCGACCAAGGGTGCCACGATCGTCGCCGTGACCGCGATGGGGCCGTTCGCTATGACCTACGTAAACCCGAAGGACGACCCGCAGAACGCATCCGCCGGGTACTGAAGGGTCGGGGCCTGGTGGGCCGACTGCGATCCATGCCGCGCGCCCTCCGCCCGGGGTGGCACTTCGGCACCGCCGCCCGGAGCGTCCGGCTCGGTCGGTTCATTCTCAGCGAGACCCGCTATGCCGGGGGGCTCCGAACCCCCTGGCACGCGCACGAAGCTCCCGCCTTCTGTCTGGTGCTGAGCGGGCGCTACGATCAGTCGTTCCGCCGGCACGAGGTGGTGTACCGCCCTTCCAGCGTCGTCTTTCGTCCGCCCGGCGCCGAGCACGCCGATCGGGTCGCGCCCGCCGGGGCGGCCTGTTTCATCGTCGAGCCGGACCCGACCTGGCTGGCCGACTCGGGGCTCGATCGCCTCAACGGCGAGCACGCCCTCGACCACGCCGGATGCCGGGCGCGCTGGCTCGCCGAGCACGCCCTCGCAGAGTTTCGCGGTCCCGACTCGGCGACGCCGCTCGCGCTCGAAGGGCTCGTCCTGGCCCTCGGGGCCGAGTTCGCGCGGATTCCCGACCCGCCCTCCGGCCCCCGGTGTCCGGCATGGCTCGGCAAGACGCGCGACTCGCTGGATGCCAACTTCACGTCGCGCATCACTCTTTCGGTGCTCGCCACCGAGGCGGACGTACACCCGGTGTACCTCGCCGCGGCTTTCCGCCGCGCGTTCGGCGTTTCGGTGGGCGGCTATGTCCGGGCGCGCCGCATGGAAGCAGCGCGCCTCGCCCTGTGCGACCCGGGACGGTCCATTGCCGAAATCGCCCTCTCGCTCGGCTTCACCAGCCAATCGCACTTCACTCGCGTCTTTCGCGAGCACTCGGGCCAGACACCGCTGGCGTACCGGCGCCGGCACACGGCTTAGGGGCGTATCAGCCCCTTCGCATCGTGATAGACGCGGCGCCGGCCGCTCGCTATCGTCCCGACTGACGCTCCTCACAAGCCCCGCTCGCACACCGACGAGGGTCGGGATGACTGCACCCCGGGTTCTGGCGCTGGTCGTTGGCCTGGCGGTCATCGGGTCGTCGCCGGCGCCGGCCCAGCGTCCCGCCGGGCTGCCCGACAGCGTGAGCCGTCGCGTCGACTCCACGGTGTCGGCGTACATGGCCGCGCACCACGTTCCCGGGCTCTCCCTCGCAATCGGTCTCGATCGGCGGCTGGTTTGGTCTCGCGGCTACGGGCTCGGCGACGTCGAGAATGTGGTCCCGGTCACGACCGCGTCCGTGTTCCGGACGGGCTCCATCGGGAAGCCGATGACGGCGACCGCGGTTCTGCAGCTGTGGCAGGCGGGGAAGCTGGACCTCGACGCGCCCGTGCAGACGTACTGCTCGGCCTTTCCCGTCAAGCGGTGGCCCGTCACGGCCCGGCAGCTCCTCAGCCACACCGCCGGGACTCGAGACAAGACGCCGGAGGAGGAGAGCAACTACCGGCACTACGCCAACATCACGGCGGCGCTCGCGATATTCGGCGGCGACTCGCTGCTGTTCCAGCCCGGCACCGGGTTCCAGTATACGTCTTACGGCTACGACGTCCTGGGGTGCGTCATCGAAGGCGCATCGGGCATGAGCTACATGGACTACATGGCGCGCCGCGTCTTCGCCCCGGCCGGCATGCGGCACACCCGGCTCGACGACGCGGCAGCCATCATCCCCCGCCGAGTCCGGGGTTACACGCTGGACGACAGCGGGCGGCTCCGCAACTCCATTCACGACGACATGAGCAATCGCATCCCGGCGGGCGGGTTCGTCTCCACGCCGGAAGACCTGGTGCGCTTCGGCGCCGGCGTCCTCGACGGCAAGCTCATTGCGGATAGCTCCCGGCAGCTCATGTTCAGGGTGCCCAACCGGCCGGACGGCAAACCGCCCGGCGAAGGCGGCTACGCTCTCGGATGGGGGATCGGCGATTGGTATGGGGTTCAGGAAGTGATGCACGGAGGAGGCACCCCCCAGGTCACCGGGTTCCTGTACCTGCTCCCGGAGAAGGGCTTCATCGTCGCGTTCATGCTGAACCTCGAGGCCGCGCCTGACCGAGGTGACCTGGCCGGTGACCTGGCGAAGATCGTTCTCGGCCGCCGAGCGCCCCACCGCTGACGCCTAGGGTCTGGCACCGGGGACGGGACGCAGCCAACTTGCTAGGCGTCGGCCACACTCCCCGAAAGGCCTCATGCGCCTGCCGCCCGTTTCTCCCAGTCCGTGAGCGCGGTCACTCCGCC
>JBGQIW010000090.1:0-11118 GCA_041498715.1 Gemmatimonadota bacterium
CGGATCGTACGGCTTCCCCGAGGTGAGCGCCATCGCTCGGGAAGCGGAGCTGTGGCTCGGAGGTGGGCCCGCGCCGGGAGCGATCGTAGCGAGGATGGAGGCGGCGGTGGCGAGGCTGGAGGCCGAGTTCGAGAGGGCAAGCAGAACCGAACAGCGCGAACGGTGACCAGTAAACAGGGGGCTCCGTGAATCACCGAAGCCCCCTGTTCACTTTTCACGGTTCACTGTCTACGTAGTTCAATGCCGAAACCCCGCCGACAAGGGGACGATGTCCTTCGGGTTCTTCTCGTCGCCGAAGAGCAGCCGTCCCTCGCGGAACGATGCGCCCCGCAGCGTGAATGCGAGCACCTCCCCCAGCTCGTGCACGAGATGGACCTGGAGCTTGTCGCGGACCTCCTTGGGCAGGTCCTCGAGGTCGGGCTCGTTCTCCTTCGGCAGGATGATGGAGGTGATCCCCGCCCGCTCGGCGCCGAGCACCTTTTCCTTCACGCCGCCGATCGGCATCACCCGGCCCCGCAGCGTGATTTCGCCCGTCATCGCCACATCCGGCCGGACCGGCCGGCCGCTCATCGCCGAGACGATGGCCGAGGCCATCGTGACCCCCGCCGACGGGCCGTCCTTCGGGATCGCTCCCGCAGGCACGTGGACGTGGATGTCGCGCTCGAACATCTCATCCGGGATCTGCAGCGCCGCCGCGTGTGACCGCGCGTAGGTCCAGGCGGCTCGGGCCGACTCTTTCATGACGTCGCCGAGCTGTCCGGTGAGCACCAGCTCGCCCTTGCCCCGCATCGTGCTCGCCTCGACGAACATGATGTCGCCGCCGGTGGGCGTGTAGTACATGCCCGTCGCCACGCCGACCTGGTCGTCCCGGCCGGCCTTCTCCGGATGCACCTTCGGCCGGCCCAGCAGATCGTCCACCATGCCGCGGTCGAGCCTGACGTGCTCGGTCTCGCCGGCCGCGATCTTCCGGGCCACTTTCCGAGCCAGCCGCCCGATTTCCCGCTCCAGCTGCCGCACGCCCGACTCCCGGGTGTAGCCGGTGACCACTTCCGACAGGGCCTCGTCGGTGATCTCGAGCTGCTCGCCCGCGATCCCGTTCTCCTCGAACTGGCGCGGGACGAGATACTGCCGGGCGATCTGAAGCTTCTCTCGCTCGGTGTACCCCGAGAACTCGACCACTTCCATCCGGTCCAGCAGCGGACCCGGGATGCTCTGGATGAAATTCGCCGTGGCGATGAAGAGTACCTCGCTCAAGTCGAACGGCACGCCCAGATAGTGGTCGGTGAACGAGTCGTTCTGGGCCGGGTCCAGCACCTCGAGCAGCGCGCTGGCCGGGTCGCCCTGGAAGGAGACACCCAGCTTGTCCACCTCGTCCAGCAGAAAGACCGGGTTCTTGGTTCCCGCCTGCTTCATGCCCTGAATGATCCGTCCCGGCATCGCGCCGACGTAGGTACGCCGGTGACCCCGGATGTCTGCCTCGTCCCGGGCGCCACCCAGCGAGATGCGCACGTACTTCCGCCCCATGGCCCGCGCGATTGACTTCGCGATCGAGGTCTTGCCCACCCCCGGCGGGCCGACGAAGAGCAGGATGGGGCCCTTGGCCGCCTTGTCGTCCGCGTTCCCGGCGGCGGAGTCAGTAGCCGGCTCGGAGTCAGTAGCCGGCTCGGAGTCAGTAGCCGGCTCGGAGTCAGTGGCCGGCTCCGAGTGTGCGGCGCGGTCCCGATCCCGCAGCTGACGCACCGCGAGAAACTCGAGCACCCTGTCCTTCACGTCCTTGAGCGCGTAGTGATCCTGCTCCAGGATCTTCGACGCCTCGCGCAGATCGAGGTGGTCCTCGGTACGGATGTTCCACGGCAGCTCGGCGACGTTCTCGAGGAACGTGCGGATCACCTGCGACTCCATGGACTCCCGACCGGTGCGGCCCAGGCGAGCGAGCTCGCGGTCCACTTCCTTCCGCGCTTCCTCGGGCAGGTCGAGCGCTGCGAGCTTCTGCTTGAGCTCCTCGAGCTCGCTCGTGCCCTCCTCGTCCTCACCCAGCTCCTTCTTGATCTGCTTCAGCTGCTCGCGCAGGAACATCTCACGCTGGCGCTCGCCCAGCTCCTCCTGGACCTGGGACTTGATGTCCTCCTGCGCATCCACCAGACTGATCTGTCGCTGCACGTGTACCAGCACCCGGCGGAGCCGCTCCTCGACCGACAGGGTCTCCAGCAGCGCCTGCCGCTGGGGCGGCGTGATGTCGATGTAGCCGGCGACCAGGTCGGCGAAGCGCCCCGGCTCGTTCACACCGGCGAGCACCTGCTGGACGACCTCCTCCGGCAGCCCGGACTTCTGGCCCAGCTCGGCCGCCCGGACCCGCGCCTCGCGATGCAGACCCATGAAGGCGGGCTCTTCCGGACTGAGGGGAAGCATCTCTTCCGCCTCGCGGACCACCGCCTGGATGTATCCGTCCTTCTCGCCGTAGTGGAGCGCGATGCCCCGCCGCTCGCCGTGCAGCAGGAGCTGCATGCCGGAGAGACCGCGCTGCATCTGCCCGATGCGGGCGATGGTGCCGACGGTGTACAGCACCTCGGACGTGACGCTTTCGACGTTCTGCCGCTGCGAAACTGCGAACACCAGCCGCTCAGGCGTGGCGAGGGCGGCCTCTATGGCGCGCAGCGTGCCGGGGCGGCCCGCGCCGATCGGCGCCGTCACGCCCGGGAAGAGAACAACCTCGCGGAGGGGAAGCACCGGCAAGGTCAGACGTTCAGCCATTTGGATTACTACTCCTCTCATGGGCCCTGCGGCCCTGGGATGGCATATCAAAACTACGGTCAGGTGGTATCAAGCATCCGGCGTGCCATACCGGACACATCACTTCGGCTTGTCACTCAACAACTTGGACACCATCCCCGTTCCCCCAGCCCCCTCGGTCCCAGCGGTCCATCCCGCTATTTTGTCTGAGGCGATCTCGGACCTGCCAGTTTGACGGAGCAGCGTGACTGCGCCCGACGAGCGTTGAATCCGCCTGCGCGCCCCTCGGTACAGCCTACGCCGACGCGCTGTGTTGCCTTCTATCGCGTGTCGAGGGCAGATTCTGAGCGGCCAGCCAACCGGACCCAGGTGAGCCAACACGCCCGATGACCCATCCTGCCGACCAGCCGCTTCCCGCCCGTCTTGCCCAGGCGCTGGGGGAGGCGTATACGCTCGAAGGCGAGATCGGCCGCGGCGGCATGGGCGTCGTCTACCGGGCGCGCGACGAGCGCCTGCAGCGGCGAGTCGCGATCAAGGTCCTGCCGCCGGAGCTCGCCTTCCAGAGCGACATCCGCCAGCGGTTCACTCGGGAAGCCCAGACTGCGGCGAAGCTTTCGCACCCGCACATCGTCCCGATCCATAGCGTCGGCGAAGGCCAGGGACTGGTCTATTTCGTCATGGGCTACGTGGACGGCGAGTCGGTGGCTGCGCGGATCAAGCGGCGGGGACAGCTTCCGGTCGAGGAAGTGCGACGGATCATGAAAGAGACCGCCGACGCCCTGAGCGCCGCCCACGGGCTCGGCGTGATCCACCGCGACATCAAACCCGACAACATCCTGCTGGAAGGAACCCGCGGGCGGGTCATGGTCACCGACTTCGGGATCGCCAAGGCGCTCTCGCAAAGCTCGGGCGCGACCCTCACGGGCGCCGGCGTCGCCATCGGGACGCCCTCCTTCATGAGTCCGGAGCAGGCCGCAGGCGAGAGAGATATCGACGGCCGGACCGATCTCTACAGCCTCGGCATCGTCGCCTTCCAGATGCTTACCGGCGAGCTGCCGTTCTACGCGCCGACCGTCGCCGGCATCCTAATGAAGCAGATCACCGAGGCCGCTCCCGATCTGCGTCTCCAGCGGCCGGACGCGCCGGAGGATCTCGCGCTCGCGGTGAGCCGTTGCCTGGAGAAGGACCCGCAGAACCGGTGGCCCACGGCGGACTCGCTCCGCCGCGCGCTGGAGAACCGGACCGTGGGCGGCTACCGCCCGACCGGCACCGGCTGGAAGGCGAGCCGCCCCGCGACGGCCGCCGGGCGGCCGAGCAGTCAGGCCCGGCGAGCCAGCGGACTCCGGCCTCCGCTCGACCGGGAGCAGCTCCGCCAAAGCCTGGGCAGCCTCCGGAACAACCTGCCCGCGCGCGCACCGGTCCGTCCGCCGGCCAACGCCGACACCCCGCTCCCCAATACCGGCGAACCAACGGTCGTCCTCAAGGTGCGGGCGCAGTTCGCCAGATGGGCCGCTATTTCGGGCGGCCTTTTCCTGATCAACGTGGCCACCGGCATCCACAGTCCCTGGTTCCTCATTCCGGCAGCGGGCATGGGGATCGGTCTGCTGCAGGGCTACGGAAAGCTCTGGCAGGCAGGCTACAGCTGGCGGGACGTGCTGAGCCGGCCGCCGGCGCCGGACGCGGTGGAGACGACCATGATCCGGGGCGGGAAGCTTCCGCGGCAACTGCCTCTGCCCAAGACGACCGAGTTCGGAGCCCAGACCGCCACCGTGCTACAGGCCCACGGCGATCGCGTGGCGATCTACAAGCTGCTCGACCGGCTCACGCCGGCAGAGCGGGAGATGCTGCCCGAGATCGCCCAGACGGTGGACGCGCTCTACGAGCGCGCTGCAGAGCTGGCGCGCACGCTGCACGCGATGGACACCAACCTCGACACCGATGGCCTGGGTCAGATCGAGGAGCGCATCGCAGCCGTCTCCCGCGAGCCGGACGACTCGGAGCGCGGCCGGCGCCTCGCCCTGCTGGAGAGGCAACGCCAGACGCTGATCGACCTCAAGAGCCGCCGGGTCCAGGTGGCCAGTCATCTCGAGTCCTGCGTGCTCGCGCTTCAGAACGTCCGCTTCGACCTGCTCCGCCTCCGCTCAGCGGGCGTGGCCGCCGTGCTCGGGGATCTCACCCAGGCAACCCAACAGGCAAAGGCACTTTCCCGAGACGTGGACAACGTGATCGCTGCGGCTGGGGAGATCAGGGAAGCGATGAAATAGGCGTGGCCGGGCGGGTCATTGTGAAGCCCCGCACCCGGCCCCATCATCACGGCGTCTTCCGGAGAGAAGGGGGGACGTGGGCAGCGCGCCCTGCGCAGGGTACCCGAAGGCACGCGCCCGACCATGGACCAAACACATCTCACCGGTGCTTGCCAGGCGAAAATCTGAGGCTATCGAGCGGAGCATGCCCACAGGGGCGGCTCACCAAACCGAGCGGCACGACCGCCGCTTAAGTCCGCCAGGACGCGAAGGGCGCTACCCACGACGGGGCGCCCTTTTCGTTGCCGGGACCCGACACGGCGGGGTGCTATCGCCCGGCCAGCTCGGCGCCGATCCGCCGGGTCTCACGGACGAGCAGATCGAAATCCTCCCGGCGGCTTCGGTGGTTGGTGATCGCCACCCGGAGGGCGAACCGGCCGCCGAGCGTGAGGTTGGACGGCACCGCGATCCCCTGCTCGTGGAGCTGGATGAGGAGCTCCTGGTTGAGGGCGTCGAGAGCCCCGGCGTCGCGGCCCGGGGCGACATACCGGAAGCAGACGATGTTGAGCGGGACCGGGGCGAGCACCTCGAGGTCCGGCGCCTCGCGAATCTGCTCGGCGAGGTAACGCGCTTGCTCGATATTCTGCCGCACCAGTCGCGCGTACTTCTCCAGCCCGTGCTCCTTGAGTGACATCCAAATCTTGAGCGCCCGGAAGCCGCGGGTGAGCTGAATCCCGTAATCGCTGAACCAGAGCGTGCCGGCCGCCAGCCCGCGCTCCGCATGGGTCAGGTAGTCGGGCCGGAGCGAGAACGCCTGGCGGTGGGCCTCTGCGTCACGGACCAGCGTGCATCCCGCCTCGAACGGGACGTACATCCACTTGTGCAGGTCGAACGCGATGGAGTCGGCCCGCTCCATCCCCGCGAGCCGGGAGCGGTACTCGGGCACCAGCACCGCCAGCGACCCGAACGCGCCGTCCACATGGAACCAGACGCGCTCCCGCGCGCTCAGCTCCGCCAGACCTCGGAGATCGTCGATCGCGCCGGTCCCCACGGTCCCGGCGTTTCCGACGACGCAGACCGGCCGGCAACCGGACGCGCGATCCTCCCGGAGCATCCGCTCGAGCGCTCCGAGGTCGATCTCGAAATCGGCATTCGCGGGCACGAGCCGGAGCCCTTCGCTGCCGAGGCCCAGCAGCTCGACCGCCTTCTGGATCGAGCTGTGCATCTCCACCGAGCCGTACACAGTGAGCGGACCCTCCGCCGCGCGCACGCCGCGCTTTCGGACGTCGAAGCCGGCCCGCGCGCTGCGCGCGACCGCGAGGCCGACGAGGTTCGCCATCGAGCCGCCGCTCAGGAGCAGCCCGCTCGCCTGCGGCGGGAAGCCGAGCATCTCCTTGCACCAGTCGAGCACCTGGGCCTCGACTTGGTTGGGGACGTGGTCGCCGCCGCCCATGTTCGGATTCATCCCGGCTGCGAGCATCTCGGCCAACGCGCCGAGGGGCGTCCCGGTGCCCATCACCCAGCCCCAGAAGCGGGGGTGGATGTTGCCCATCGGATGCGGCAGTACGTATTCCCGAAAGTCGGCGTAGGCCCGCTCCGCCCCCTCGGGCTCGCGGGGGACCGGGCCCTTGAAGCGGGCGCGGACATCGGCTGGAATAGGACGCCAGACCGGGCGTTCCCTCACCGTCTGGAGGTAGGTGAGGAGGTCGTCCACCATGCGGTGGCCGAGGGAGCGAAGCTCGTCCCAGCTCTCGGGATCGAGCGATTCTTCCGCGCGGAGGGTCTCGAGGGAGCTCATGGGGGAGCCTTACGGACGGAAAGGCTTCGGGGTTACGAGCCGGCTAATAGCTGCCGAGCTCCACCATTGCCCGTTTCAACCCGTCCACCTGCGGCAGGATCACGTCCTCGAGGTCCGGCGCATAGGCCACGAACGTATCCTTGGCCGCGAACCGTCGAACCGGGGCGTCGAGCCACTCGAAGGTCTCGTCGGCAATGCGCGCGGCGATCTCGGCGCCGTAGCCCCAGGAGATCGCGTCCTCGTAGGCCACCAGCACCCGGTTGGTCTTCCGCACCGACGCGTGCACCGCGGGCCAGTCCACCGGCGAGAGCGAGCGCAGATCGATCACCTCCACCTTGAGGCCGTGCTCCGCCTCCGCCTCCTTGGCGGCCACGAGCGTGCGCTGGACCACCGCGCCGTAGGTGACGACGGTGAGATCGGTGCCCTCCCGTACGATCTTGGCCTTCCCCAGCGGGATCATGAAGTTGGGGCCCGGGTTGGGCGCCTTGTTGTACGTCTGCCGGTAGAGGTGCTTGTGCTCGAGGAAGATGACGGGGTCCTCGCAGCGGATGGCCGTCCGGAGAAGACCGTTCGCGTCGAGCGCGGTCGCGGGGCAGACAACCCGGAGCCCGGGAACGCCGGTGAAGACCGCGGCGCCCGTCTGCGAGTGGTAGGGGCCCCCTCCCTTGAGGTAGCCGCCGTAGCTCACCCGGACGACGACCGGGGCGGCCCACGCGTTGTTGGACCGCCAGCGCATCGTGGCGAGCTCGTCGCGCAGCTGCATGTAGGCGGGCCAGATGTAGTCGAAGAACTGGATCTCGACCACGGGCTTGAGGCCGCGGTGCGCCAGCCCGATCGCCCGGCCGACGATGTTGGCCTCCGCCAGGGGCGAGTTGTATACCCGGTGGCTCCCGAAGGCTCGCTGCAGCCCCCAGGTCACCTTGAACACGCCCCCCTTTCCCTTCACCTGGGATAGCGACGCCTCCCGGCTCGCGTCCGCCACGTCCTCGCCGAACACCACGATGCGCGGATCCCGCGCCATTTCATCCTTGAGGCAGGCGTTGAGGAGATCGACCATCGTGGTCGGGTCGCCGGCGAAGCGGGGATCGTCCTCCGTGTCGAACTGCTCGGAGGTCGGGTCCACCTCCATCGAATAGATGTGATGGAGGACCGTCTCGGGCTTGGGTTGCGGGGCCGCGAGCGCGATCTCCGTGGCCACCCGGACCTCCTCTTCCACCTGCTCCTTCACCTGCTCCAGCTCCGCCGCGCTGGCGATGCCCTGGGCGATCAGGTACTCGGGAAACCGCCGGAGCGGATCCCGGCGAGCGTCGGCCTCGCGCTCCGCCGCCGGCCGGTACTGGACCTCGTCGTCGGAGAGCGAGTGGCTGTAGGGCCGGATGACCTTGGCGTGAATCAGCGCGGGACCCTTGCGCGCCCGGCAGTGGTCGTGGGCGCGCACCAGCGCATCGTAGGAGGCGAGGACGTCACAGCCGTCGACTTCCTGGATCAGGAGGCTCGGAAACCCGCTTACCAGTTTCGAGATCGACCCGCCGGCGGTGTTCACCTCGACCGGGACCGAGATCGCGTAGCCATTGTCTTCCACGAGGAAGACGATCGGCAGCTCCAGATTGCAGGCGGTGTTGAGCGCCTCCCAGAACTCACCCTCGCTGGTGGCGCCCTCGCCGGTGGCGCAGAGAACGACCTCGTCCGCGTGGTAGAGATCATCCCGCCCGGCGAGCTCCGGCGTGTAAGCGTAGCGCAGGCGGGCTTCGGCGGCGCCCACGGCCTGGAGGAACTGGGTGCCGGTCGGGCTGGACGTCGTGACGATGTTGAGGTCCCGATGGCCCCAGTGCGACGGCATCTGCCGCCCGCCGGAGTTGGGATCGTCGGCGGCGCCGACGGCCGAGAGCAACTGCTCGGTCGGGGTCATTCCCAGACCGAGGCAGAGCGCGCGGTCGCGATAGTAGAGGTAGAACCAGTCGTAGCCCGGCCGGAAGACCCGCGCCGCCGCCGCGAGCACCGCCTCGTGCCCCGCCCCGGATATCTGGAAGAAGATCCGGTTCTGCCGCTTGAGCTGGATTTCCCGATCGTCGACCCGGCGGGAAAGCAGCATCAGCCGGTACAGATCGACCAGCTCGGCCTTGTCGAGCTTGGTGGCCGCGTGGGGACGGGCGGGGCTACGGGTGGCCATGGCGCTCCGGGTCGGGCGTGAGGTGGCGAGTCCGCCAAAAGATAGCGCGGCCGGCGGCCCCAGGGGCAGATGGGCGCTACTTCCGCACGAGGCGCCGGAGCTGGTCCAGCTTCTCGAGGGCGCTGGCACCGGAGGCGGCGGGGGCCACGGAGAAGAGGTCCCGGATATCGAGCAGGATCTCGAGCATGAGTTGGTCCCGCATGTAGGCGCTCTCGAGATCGACCATCCGGCCGGCCTCACCGGCGGTCTTGGCGCGGTCGTAGGACTCCCGGTAAATGGACTCAAGGTTGGCCAGGATCCGATCGCGGGTGCGCATGCATGACCTCGGAGGAGCGGGGCCGAGTCCTGAGGCGGAGTTCTTGGACTTCCAGAACATAGCCTCGGGTGACGAGTCCGCGATCCCGGGCGGATCCGCCAGCCAGAACCGGGGCTCATCAGGCCCACGCGGGCGTATAATTCAGGCTCTTCACCCCAGGAGCATTCGATGCCGTTGCCCACCCCGCGCGCGTGGCGGCTGGTCTGGCTGGCCGCCGGCCTCGGCTTCGCGGCCCTGCCGGCCCGGGCGCCGGCTCAGGGAAAGCCGCGGGCCCGGGACCTCGGGATTCCGCTGCCAGGCACCCCGGGCCCCGACAATGCGATCACGGACGTTCCCGGGGTCGAGGTGGGACACGTCACGCTCATTTCGGGCAACGGGAAGCTGGTGCGGGGCAAGGGCCCCGTGCGCACCGGGGTCACTGTGATCTTCCCCCGCGGCAAGCGCGCGGCGGACCCGGTCTTCGCCGGGCACTTCGCGCTCAACGGCGACGGAGAGATGACGGGCCTGGTGTGGCTGGCCGAGTCGGGCTACCTCTGGGGCCCGGCGCTGATCACGAACACGATGAGCATCGGCGTCGTCCGGGACGCGGCGATCGCCTGGATGCTCCGCCAGGGGTGGGACGGGTTCCTCTATTCCACGCCGGTGATCGCCGAGACCTGGGACGGCACGCTGAACGACATTGAGGGTATGCACGTCAAGCCGGACGACGTGAACCACGCGATGGACGCCGCGGCCGGCGGCCGGGTGCCCGAGGGGAACGTGGGCGGCGGCACCGGGATGATCTGCAATCGTTTCAAAGGCGGGATCGGCACGGCGTCGCGCCGGCTGGCCGCGGACGCGGGCGGCTACACCGTCGGCGTGCTGGTGCAGTGCAACTACGGCCGGCGCAGCCGGCTCAGCGTGCTGGGTGCCCCGGTGGGCCGCGAGATTCCCGACCTGCTCCCGTGCAACACCCTGACCGACGCCGGGACCGAGCGGTTGCCGCCATGCTCGAAAGTAGAGTCGACGGTGCCGGGCACACCGTCCGACGGCAACGGGGGCGGATCCATCATCATCGTGATCGCCACCGACGCGCCGCTGCTGCCGAACCAGCTCGACCGGCTGGCGCGCCGCGCCGCGCTCGGCGTGGGACGCATGGGCGGGCTCGGCGAAGACTCCTCCGGCGATATCTTTCTCTCGTTCTCGACCGCCAACCCCCGGGCCTCGGTGGACACCGGCACGGCCCAGCTCACCATGCTGCCGAACGACCGGATGAACCCCTTGTTCGAGGCCACCGTGGACGCGACCGAAGAGGCTATCCTGAACGCGATGCTCGCGGCGGAGACCATGACCGGCGCCGACGGCAACCGGGTTTACGCGCTCCCCGCCGACCGGCTGGTGGCGGCACTACGCAAGTACGGTCGCATGTAGGTGATCCCCCTGGAGTCGTCATGACGAGCCTTGCAGGAACCACGGTGCTCTTCTTCGCCGCCCCGCTCTATGAGGACCTTGAGCTGTGGTATCCCAAGATCCGGCTGGAGGAGGAGGGCGTCCGCACGGTTGTCGCGGGCCTGGGGGAGCGGAGCTACCAGGGGAAGCGGGGCTACCCGGTGACGACCGACGCCAACGTGGACGACGTCCGCTCCGCCAGCTTCGACGGGCTGGTGATTCCCGGCGGCTACGCCCCCGACCTCCTGCGCCGCTCCCCACGCGTGCTCGAGCTGACACGGGAGATCTTCGAAGCGGGCAAGCCCGTCGCCTTTATCTGCCACGCGGGGTGGGTTCCGATCTCGGCGGGGATTGTGCGGGGCAAGCGCGGCACAAGCGTCGGCGCCATCAGGGACGACCTGGTGAACGCCGGACTCGTGTGGGAGGACAGCGC
>JBGQIW010000091.1:0-11080 GCA_041498715.1 Gemmatimonadota bacterium
CGTCGGGGACCCTGGCTCGGTTGAGATAGTTGAAAAGGAGGACGACGTCGAACTCGCCGAAATGGGGCCAGGAGGTCTCGAGGTCCACTTCCCGGAGCTCAACGGAGAGGCCGGGAGAGGCCGCGAGGTCGCGCGCGGTCGCCAGCTTCTCGGAGTCCCGATCCACGCCTAGTACCGTTGCACCCAGCGCGGCCGCGGCCAGACTGTGGCGTCCCTCGCCGCATGCCAAGTCCAGCACCCGCGTCCCCGGACGGATGAAATGAGCCTGCCAGAAGAACCAGGTGCTCGGGCGGGGAACGCGGGCGACGGGGCTCAGGGGCAAGGCCACTCCTCACGCCGGCCGGCGCTCGCCGGGTTGGGCGCGCGGCCGGTCGATCTGCTGGTCATCGGTGGCGGCATCACCGGCGCCGGGATCGCCCGCGACGCCGCGATGCGCGGCCTCGGCACCGTGCTCGTCGAGCAGGGCGATCTCGCCTCGGGTACCAGCTCCCGCTCGAGCCGTCTGGTGCATGGCGGCCTCCGCTATCTCGAGCAGGGACAGCTGCGCCTGGTGTGGGAAGCCAACCGGGAGCGGCGGGTCTTGCTGGGCATCGCGCCCCATCTCGTACGCCCGCTTCCGTTCGTCTTCCCGCTGCACCGCGGCGACCGGCTCTCGCTCTGGCGCCTCGCCGCGGGCATGTGGCTCTACGACCTGCTGGCGCTGTTCCGCAATGTGGCCGCCCACCGCATGCTGGGCAAGCGTGCCCTGCTGGAGCGCGAGCCGATGATCCGCGAGCGCGGGTTGCTCGGCGGTGCCCGCTACTTCGACGCCCAATGTGACGACGCCCGCCTCGTCGTCGCCACCGCCCGCTCGGCTGCCCATCACGGTGCGGCGATCGTCACCTACACCGCGGTGGAGGACTTCGAGTGGGCCGCCGACCGGGTGATCGGCGTGCGAGTCGCCGACCGGCTCACCGGGGCGCGGGCGACGATCCGCGCCGCGGCGGTGGTCAACGCCACCGGGCCTTGGGTCGACCGGATCCGGCGGCTCGAGCACCCGGGGGTTCCGGCTCTCGTCCGGGCGACCAAAGGGGCACACGTCGTGGTCCCCCGCGACCGGCTGGGACATCGGGAGGCCATCGCATTCCTGAGCCCGATCGACGGCCGGGTGATGTTCGCACTGCCGTGGGGCAACCTCTCCTACATCGGCACGACCGACACCGACACCCCGGAGTCGCCGGAGGCGGTCGCGGCCACACCGGACGACGTCGTCTACCTCCTGCGGTCGGTGAACGCGCAGTTCCCGAATGCCCGCCTGGGAATGGACGATGTGCGCGCGACCTGGGCTGGGCTGCGCCCGCTGCTCGCGCCGGAGGACGGCGCGGCCCCGTCCAGCCGGTCCCGCGAGCATACGATCGTGACCGGGCGCGGGGGCGTGGTGAGCGTCGCCGGAGGGAAACTCACGACCTACCGGGTGATGGCGGCCGAGGTCGTGGACCGGGTGCTCGCGGAGCTGGCCCGGAGGGGCGTGAGCGTCCGGGCCGGCCCGGCCCGGACCGACGAAGAGCCGCTCCCCGGCGGCGAAACGGCCGAGCTCGACCCGTTCCGGGAACGCGCAGGCGAGATCGGCTTGAGCTCGGCCACGGCGGACCACCTGGTGCGGCATTACGGCACCGAGGCCGGAGGCATCGTCAATCTCGCCGCCATCCACCGCGAGCTGCAGCACCGGCTCCATCCCGATCATCCGGCGATCGCAGCCGAGGTGCTCCACATCGCCCGCCGGGAGCTGGCTTGCCGGGTCGAGGACGTGCTGGTGCGGAGGATCCACCTCTACTACGAGACTCCGGATCACGGCCTGTCGGCCGCCGGGCGGGTGGCCGAGCTCCTTGGGGGGGAGCTGGGATGGGGGCCGGAGCTGGTGCAGCGGGAGGCCGCCGCATTTGGGGAGCTCGTGGCCCGGACGGCACGGCCCGCTGCGATCGCCTCCGGCCTCACGGAGAGTGCCCCGTCCTGAGGTGACCGGGTCTCCGACTGGCCGTTATCTTTCGGGGGCTCGGGAAAGTGTGTCGCCCTTGGCGAGCGCGGGACACCGCGGGCTCGCGTCTTTGTCGGTGGAGCTGGGTGTGGACATCAACGTATTCGAGACCGCCAACGCCGGGTTCGCCCAGGCGATGTACGAGGAGTTCCTGCGCGACCCGAGCGCGGTCGGCGCGGAGTGGCGGCGGCTGTTCGAGAGCGGCGTGATCGGGGTGCAGCCCAACGGCGACGGCCAGCGATCCGTGCATACGGACGGCGCCGGCGCGGAGACCGCTCCCCCGTCCCCAGTCGCTGCGTCAGCTGTCGCCCAGGCCCCCGCGGCGGTGCCCCACCCAGCCACCGGCGACTTGCCCCCGGGAGCCTCCCAGATCAAAGGCCCGGCCGCCCGGCTGGTCCACAACATGAACGAGAGCCTCTCCGTTCCGACGGCGACGACCTTCCGGGCGCTCGCGGTAGGGACGCTCGAGGCGAGCCGCCGGGAGCTCAATGCCCGGCTGCAGGCGGCCGGCCGGAACGAGAAGCTCAGCTTCACCCATCTCATCGCGTTTGCAACCGTCCAGGCGGCCAAGCGCCACCCGGTGATGACCCACACCCTGGTGCTGCACGAGGGCACCCCGTACCGGGTGCAGCCGGAGGGTGTCGGTCTCGGGCTCGCGGTGGACGTGCAGCGCAAGGACGGGAGCCGCGGTCTGGTCGTCCCGGTGATCAAGCGCGGGGACACGATGGACTTCGCCGCCTTTCTCGCGGCGTACGAAGGCTTGGTGGAAAAGGCCCGGACCAACCGGCTCATGCCGGACGACTTCACCGGCTCCACCATTCAGCTCACCAACCCCGGCGGCCTCGGCACGGTGGCCTCCGTGCCGCGACTCATGGCCGGGCAGGGGAGCATTATCGCGGTCGGCGCGATCGGATACCCGGTCGAGTTCAGCGGCGTCGCCGACGACAAGCTGAAGGATCTGGGCGTGAGCAAGGTCATGACCGTCACGAGCACCTACGACCACCGGGTCATCCAGGGCGCGGAGTCGGGGGGCTTTCTCGCGACGCTGGACCACCTGCTCCAGGGCGAAGACCACTTCTACGACGCCGTCGCCGAGAGCCTCCAGCTCTCCGCCGTCAGCTACCGGCTCGCCCCGGCGGCCACCCAGCTGCCCAAGGCCCCGGAGACCGTCGCGCCCGACATGCTGTACCACGTCGCGGCCGCGATGGCGCTGGTGAAAGCGTTCCGCACCCACGGCCATCTCGCGGCGCGGGTGGACCCGCTGGGCACGGAGCCGGTCGGCGACCCGGCGCTCGACCCCACTCCGCTCGGGCTCACCCCCGAGATCATGGCCGCCATTCCGTCGAAGGTGCTCCGGGTGTACGTCCCCGGCCGCACGCTGGCCGAGTCGTATCCCCATCTCCAGCAGACCTACTGCGGCACGCTGGGCTATCAGATCGAGCACATCGCAAGTCACGAGGAGCGCGTGTGGCTGCGGGAGAAGATCGAGTCGGGCGCGTTCCACACGCCGCTGTCGGCCGAAGAGAAGAAGCGGCTGCTCGGACGGCTCACCAAGGTCGAGGCGCTCGAGCGTTTCCTCCACAAGGCCTACCTCGGCCACAAGCGCTTCTCGATCGAGGGCGTGGACATGCTGGTCCCGATGCTCGATCTGACGCTGCAGCTGGCCGCGGCCGACCGCGGGCGCGAGGTCGTGATCGGAATGGCGCACCGCGGGCGCCTCAACGTCCTGGCGCACGTCATCGGCCGGCCCTACGAAACCATCTTTGCCGAGTTCGAAGGCGGGCGCTTCGTGGAGGGCAATCAGCTCACGCCCGAAGGCGGAACCGGGGACGTGAAGTACCACCACGGCGCCGAGGGGGCGTTCCCCCTCCCCAACGGCAAGTCGATCGCAGTGACCCTCTCGCCCAACCCCAGCCACCTCGAGTTCGTCTCTCCCGTGGTGGATGGGCGGGCCCGCGCCACGCAGACCCTCCGCAAGGGGCGCGCGCCCCATCACGACGCGGCCGTAGCACTTCCGGTGCTGATCCACGGCGACGCGGCCTTCGCCGGGCAGGGCGTGGTGGCCGAGACCCTCAACCTGAGCGCGCTGCCCGGGTACGGGGTCGGGGGCACGCTGCACATCATCACCAACAACCAGGTCGGCTTCACCACCGACATGGAAGACGCCCGCTCGACCCGCTACGCCAGCGACTTGGCCAAGGGGTTCGACGTCCCGATCATCCACGTCAACTCGGACGACCCGGAGGCCTGCCTGTCAGCGGTGCGCCTGGCGATGGCCTACCGCGAGAAGTTCCGCCGCGACGTGCTGATCGACCTCGTCGGCTATCGCCGCTACGGGCACAACGAGGGCGACGAGCCGACCTACACCCAGCCGCTCATGTACGAGCGGATCAAGCAGCTGCCGCCGGTGCGGGCGATCTACGCCGAGCAGCTCGCGGCCGAGGGCGTGCTGTCACGGGAGGAGGCGGAGAAGCAGGCGGAGACCATCTACGAGCGGCTGGTCCAGGCGCAGCAGCAGTTCCGCGCCAGCCTCGGCCGGGCGACCGTCCCCGAGCCCAGAACGCAGCGCATGGCCGGACAGGAGGTCGTCACCGCCGTCCCCGCCGAGACGCTGACGGCGCTGAACGAACAGCTCCTCACGTGGCCCGCGGGGTTCACGGTGAACCCCAAGCTCAAGAGGCAGCTCGAGCGGCGCCGCGCCGTGCTGGGACCCGAGGGCGGCATCGACTGGGGCCACGCCGAGGCGCTCGCCCTGGCATCGCTGCTGGTCGAAGGCGTGCCGGTCCGGCTCACGGGGCAGGACACCGAGCGCGGGACGTTCAGCCAGCGCCACCTGGTGCTGCACGACGCGAAGACCGGCCAGCGGCTGGTGCCGATTCAACGGCTCCGGGGCGCGCTGGCGCCGATCGAGGTGCACAACAGCCCGCTTTCCGAGTTGGCGACGGTCGGCTTCGAGTATGGCTACAGCGCCTCGGCATCCGAGGCCCTGGTGCTCTGGGAGGCCCAGTTCGGCGACTTCATCAACGGCGCGCAGGTCATCGTGGACCAGTTCCTCTCGGCGGGGCTCTCGAAATGGGGGCTTACGACCCGGCTCACGCTGCTGTTGCCGCACGGATACGAGGGCCAGGGCCCCGAGCATTCGAGCGCGCGGCTCGAGCGGTTCCTGCAGCTGGCCGCAGAGGGCAACATCCGGGTGGCCAACCCGACCACGCCGTCGCAGTACTTCCACCTGCTCCGGCGGCAGGCACGTCGCACCCGCCAGCGGCCGCTGATCGTGATGACCCCGAAGAGCCTGCTGCGCCACCCGCTAGCATCGTCCCGGCTCGAGGAGCTGGCGACCGGCGCGTGGCACCCGGTGCTCGACGACGCCAAGTCCACGGCGGACCTGGCGCCGGAGATTCGGCGGGTCGTCTTCTGCACCGGCAAGATCTACTACGAGCTGCTGGCCGAAGCGGACAAGCTGGGTGACCGCCGCCCGGCGATCGTCCGGATCGAGCAACTGTATTCGTTCCCGTGGCCGGAGGCCCGCGCGCTGCTGGCGCGCTACCCCGGCCTGCGCGAGCTGGTCTGGGTGCAGGAGGAGCCGCGCAATATGGGAGCCTGGTTCTATCTCGAGCCCAAGCTGCGGGAGCTGCTGCCGGCGGGCGCGGTGCTGCACTACGTCGGCCGGCCCGAGCGCGCGAGCCCGGCCGAGGGGTACCCGGCGGCGCACGCGGCGGAGCAGGCGAGGATCGTGGCGGAGGCACTGGGCCGAGGCGAGGGCAAGGAGTAGCGGTTGCCCGCCCCAACGTCCGGCGCCGTCTTCCTGGACCCGACGGGAACGCGGTGGCGCCGGATTCGCCGAATCGCCCTTGCTGTCGGCATCACCACGACCCTCCTCGCGCTGGTCATGGTGATCGGCGTGCTCGTGCCGCCGCTCCTCCCGATCTGGTCGGGCGACGTTTCGGCGCTCACGAGCGCCGCCCCCCACCCCGTGGCTACATCACGCCAGGCCCGGGAACGGCTCGCCGCGCGGAGGCGGCTGCTCCTCGCCGTCGCCGGCGGCCGGCCACCGGCGGCCGGTCTGCATCCCGAATTCCTCCCCGTCAAGCCACCGCGCCGGATTTACCGGGAACGCTCCAAGAGCGATCTGGCGCCGCCCGGCAAGCCCATCACCGCCGGCTTTTACGTCAACTGGGACGACAACTCGTTCGCGTCCTTCGCGGCCCACGTGCAGGACCTCGATTGGGTCGTCTGCGAATGGGCGTTCGTCGTGCCGTCGGGCGACTCGCTGCGTCTCGCGATCGACAACCGGGTGCTCTACACCGCCGAGCGCCAGCCCGAGGGCCACCGCCCGCTCGTTTTCGCCATGGTCAGCAACTACGACTCGACCCGTTCGGGGTTCGACGCCCGGCGGCTCCGGCGGCTGCTCGCGTCACCCATCGCGAGAAAGCGCGTCGTCGATCAGCTCACCGGCGCCGTCACCCGCTACGGCCTGGCCGGCGTCACCGTGGATTTCGAGAACGTCCCCGACGATCTCCACGGCACGGTGGTGAATTTCGTGCGCGGGCTCGACACGGCGCTCGACCGCGTGAACCGGCTGACCACCGAGGCGCTCCCCGTCGATATGGCGCCCGAGTGGCTCGAGCGCTACGCGGCGGCCAACGATCTCGTGTTCCTCATGGCGTACGACGAGCACTACGGCAAGGGCGACGTGGGGCCGGTCGCGAGCCAGGGCTGGTACGTCAAGAGCGCGCGCCGGGCGCTCGAGCGGGTGCCGCCGGGCAAGGCCATCCTGGCGGTAGGCGCCTACGGCTACGACTGGAACGACGCCGACCCGGAGGCGGCGGGCACGGAGATGACGTTCCAGGACGTCATGACGGCGGCGCGGGACCACGCGGCGCCGGTGCGGTTCGATTCGGTGTCGCTCAACCCCTACGTGGCGTGGACCGACCCGGACTCCACCGACCACGTCGTGTGGTTCCTCGACGCGGCGACCGCATACAACCAGCAGCGCGCCGGCACCGCGCTCAAGGTGGCGGGCCAGGCGGTGTGGCGGCTCGGATCCGAGGATCCGTCGATCTGGGGCATCCTCGGACACCGGACGCCCGCTGCCGACCCGGCGACGGTCCTCCGGGACATCCCGGCGGGATACGACGTGCAGATGGAAGGCACCGGCGAGCTGCTCCGGATCGCCGCGCATCCCACTCAGGGCCGGCGGGAAGTCCGGCTCGACCCGACGACGGCGCTCGTAACCGATGAACAGCTCACCGCGCTGCCTTCCCCCTGGGTGGTACGGCGGTACGGCGCCTCGGCGCACAAGGTGGCGCTCACCTTCGACGACGGCCCCGACGGCACCTGGACTCCGATGATCCTCGACACCCTTCGGAGCCGGGATGCGCCTGCCACCTTCTTCGTGATCGGGGCGAACGCCGAGCGGCACATCCCGCTGCTCCGCCGGATTGTGGCGGAGGGCCACGAGGTGGGCAATCACACCTTCACCCACCCCAACCTGGCGCTCACGCCCGCGTTCGTGACCCGGCTCGAGCTGGACGCCACCGAGCGACTGATCGAGGCCGTGCTCAATCGCCGGTCGCTGTTCTTCCGTCCGCCCTATTTCGGAGACGCCGAGCCCACCACCGCGGACGAGCTCGTGCCCGTGGGGCTCGCGACCGACCTCGGCTACGTCACGGCGGGGCTCCACGTGGACTCGCAGGACTGGACCATGCCGGGGGCGGACAGCATCCTCCGCAATGTGCTGGACCTGCGGGCCCGCGGTAACATCGTTCTCCTGCACGACGGCGGCGGCGACCGCACCGGCACCGTGGCGGCGCTGGGCCCCATGATCGACTCCCTCCGCGCCCGCGGCGACACGCTGGTGCTGCTCTCCAGCCTCGCCGGTCTCGCGCCGGGCGCGGCCATGCCGAGCCTCCCGCCCGCGAGCGCCATGACCCGGCTCGCCGAGCTGGCGCTGTTCGGGCTCCTGGGCGGTACCGAGCTGGTCCTCTACTGGGTGTTTCTCGTCGCCGTGGTCCTCGGCATCGCCCGGCTGGTCTGGATCCTCACGCTCGCCATCATCCAGCGCGTGCGAGAGCGCCCCGCGCCGGCCGAGCCGTTCGCGCCGTCGGCGAGCATCATCGTCCCGGCATACAAGGAGGAGAAGGTGATCGCGGCGACGATCGAGAGTCTGCTGGCGCAGGACTATGCCGGCCCGCTCGAGATCGTCGTGGTGGACGACGGCTCCCCCGATCGGACGTTCCACGTGGCCACGGAAGCGTTCGGCGCAAACCCGAGAGTGCGCGTCTTCCGCAAGTCGAACGGAGGCAAGGCCAGCGCGCTCAACTACGGCATCGGGTTCGCCCGGGGGGAGATCGTCGTCTGCCTGGACGCGGACACGGCCTTCGAGCCCGGCACGCTGCGCGAGCTGGTGGAGCCGCTCCGCGACCGGCGGGTCGGCGCGGTCGCGGGCAACGCGAAAGTGGGGAACCGCGTAAACCTGGTTACACGATGGCAGGCCGTAGAGTACGTCACCAGTCAGAATCTCGACCGCCGCGCATTCTCGCTGCTGAACGGCATCACGGTGGTGCCGGGTGCCGTGGGCGCGTGGCGGAAGTCGCTGGTGGAGGAGGTCGGCGGATTCAGTGACGACACGCTGGCGGAGGACCAGGACCTCACCCTCACCATCCGGCGGGGCGGCAACCGGATCGCCTACGCTGACCGGGCCGTCGGCTGGACCGAGGCGCCGGACACGCTGCGCACGCTCGCGCGCCAGCGTTTCCGCTGGTCGTTCGGAACGCTCCAATGCGCCTGGAAGCACCGGGACGTACTCTTCCGGCCGCGCTACGGATCGCTCGGCCTCGTGGCGATGCCGAACGTGTGGCTTTTCCAGCTGCTCCTGCCGGCGATCTCGCCGCTGGCCGATCTGCTGTTCCTCTGGAGCCTGGTGTCGGTCTGGCTGGTCAAGGCCGAGCACGGAGCGACCTACGCGCTCACGAACCTCGAGCACGTGCTCACGTTCTACGCGGTCTTTCTGCTGGTGGACTGGCTGGCCGCGGTGGCGGCGTTTCTGCTGGAGCCGGACGAAGACCGCTCGCTCACCTGGCTCATCTTTCTCCAGCGGTTCGCCTACCGGCAGGTCATGTACTGGGTGGTGGTGAGGGCCTTCCTGGTCGCCGCGCGGGGGAGACTGGTGGGGTGGGGCAAGCTGGAGCGGAAAGCGACGGTCCGGGTGCCGGCGTAGTGGGGCCAAAAACGAAACCGGGCCCCTGAGGGCCCGGCACGCCTGCTTCGGCTCCTGCGCCCCTTACTGCCCGACGGCCCAGCGGCCGTTCGGGGTCGCCTTCTCGAGGAGTGGGCGTTCCGAGGCCTTCCGGGCCAGCTCCTTGAGCGGATCGGAGAGGTGGTCGCCGTAGTGCAGGAGGAACACACCGCGCGAGCGCTTCATCATGAGGAAGGCGACGAGGGGCGTGTCTGCCTTGGCCGCGTTGCACCCCGAGCAGGCCAGGACGAGGTTGTCCGGGCGGTCGTAGGCGGTCTGGCCCCGGCGCGGGCGCACATGATCCAGCGTGATGAAGTCCGGCGACGTGGTCGTCCCGCAGTATGCGCAGACGGACCCGTGCTGGGCAAGCAGCCAATCACGATGGGATTGCATGGAGCGGCCGGGGGAGCGGCGAAGTGCGGTGGAGGGGGTTCTGGGGGAACGGTGTCGAGCTCTGGGTCTCACAAATCACACAGTTTAGGGTTCACTGGGGGTCCGGACACCTGCTGCCGGCCCCGTTATCCAAACAACGCATAAAGATAGCAAGTTCAGCGCCAAACCGCATGCCTGACTCTCCCGCCCCCCTCCGGGCCACCCTCCGGCCACCCCTGGGCCCCTTGGCCCTGACGGTTTTGGCCCTCTGGCTGGCCCCTTGGCTGAGCGGGTGCCGCGCCAACCCCGCGTCCGCCGATTCCTCCGGCCGCCACGCCATTACGCAGGTGATCGACGCCTATCTCGACGCTTATCGCCGGAACGACCCGAACGCCATTGCCGGTCTGTACTCCGGCGACGCCGTGCTTCTGCCCCCCGGTCACGAGCTGGTTCGAGGCCGGGACGACATCCGGACCTACTGGAGCCGGGGGATGGAGGCGGGCTTCGCGATGGACACCCTTCGGATCGAGTCGGCGGGCGGATCCGGCTATGTCGTCGGGAGGTACTACGTCCCCCCGGACGAGGACGACGACGCCGAGACGGGGAAGTTTGTGATCGCGCTGCGGCGGGACCCCGACGGGGTCTGGCGGATCACGGCCGACATCTGGAACGCGGACACCGGGGACAGCAACGAGCCGGAGGCGCGGGGTGACAGCGCCGCCAAGGTGTGACCTGAGCGTCAGGCCTTGGAGACCATCGCCCAAAGACCGTAGAACAGGAGCGCCGTGGCCGCCCACCCCACCACGCTCCACCGCAAGAAGAGCCGCCTGAGGGTGGCGTCGTCGGCCGGATCCACCCGCTGGAGCCGCCACTGATCCGGCAGCAGAAACACCAGCCACAGCGCCGTGCTCGACGCGAGTGCACCGATGCCCTGCCGCAGCCAGGGCGTGTCGGCGATGGCGTAGCCCCGGGCCCGGACCAGCAGCACTCCCGAGACGACCAGCATCGCGCCCCCGCCCAGGGTGAACACCACGTCGGTCCAGAGGATCGCCCGGGCGACCGGGCGGAACGGCACCGTGCCTCGGGCCCGGTAGAGATAGGCCGCCCAGAACCCGGTCACGGTCACATTGCCAAGCAGGAGGACGGCGCCGGCCACGTGAATCACGCGTAGCCAGACGGCGTCAGCCATTCCGGGTCTCGAACGGACCGCGCAGCAAGCCCATCGCATGGCGCAGACGGTCCATCCGCTTGTTGATCGAGAGCCGGCCGGTGACGATCGTCCGAAACGCCCCCAGGCTCTCGCTCCGCAGCAATCCGTCCAGCGCGTCCAGCGCGCCGAGCAGGTCCCGCTCCAGCGCCGGAGCGAGTTCCCGCCGGTGGGCGTATCGCCCGGGCTCGAGCACCCAGGCCTGACCCAGCAGGGCAAAGGCCTCGGGCAGCTGCTCGCCGAGATAGAC
>JBGQIW010000092.1:0-11035 GCA_041498715.1 Gemmatimonadota bacterium
AGCCAGGCGAGCCACGCGCCGTTGGGCCAGACCTGCACCCGCACGCCGTTGATGGTGAGCTCGGCATCGCCAGCCCCGGTGGTGCCGAGCAGGAAGCTCGAGTCGGGCGCGTCCACGACGGCGTCGGCCGGAGGATACACGACCGTCAGCGCCAGCGGCCCGCGGACGACCGGCACCGGCGGCAGATGACTCGCGGCGGCGACTGGGGTGGGGGCAGTACTGGGCGGACGGTTGCAGGCGAGGCACACGAACGCGGCGGCGGCCAGGCGCACGCGGCGGATGGTCATGGCTGCAAGGTACACAATGACCGCGACTTACGCCACGCGTGCGGTTGACGCGTTTCTCCCCGATCTCTAGATTGCCGCGACCGAACGATTGCCTTTGGAGGCCTGTTTGACTGCTGGTCCGGTCCGTGTAACGGTCTTCGGCAAGACCGACCTCGGCCTCGCGCGCGACCACAACGAGGACGCGTTCCTCGTCGCCGATCTGTCCACGAGAAACGCCAGCCTGCAGCCCGCGGTCCGCGACCACGTCGTGGGGCCCAAGGGCTCGCTGTTCCTCGTGGCCGACGGGATGGGAGGCGCGGCCGCGGGCGAGCTCGCCAGCCAGATGGCGGTCGACCTGATCTACACCCATCTCACGACGGTGTGGACGACGGACGAGGAAACGTCGGCCGAGCGCTTCGCCTATCGTATGCGCGAGGCGGTGGAGCTCGCCAACCATCGGATCCACGAATACGCCCGCGAGCACCCGGAGCTGCGGGGCATGGGCACCACCGCGACGGTCGCGGGGGTGTACGCCGACGAGCTATGGCTGGCGCAGATCGGCGACAGCCGCGCCTATCTCGCGCGCGGCGGCGAGGTCATCCAGCTCACCAAGGACCAGTCGCTCATGCAGCGGCTGGTGGACGCCGGCGAGCTGACCGAGGAGGAAGCCGAGCAGAGCGAGCGCCGCAACATCATTCTCCAGGCGCTCGGGCCGGATCCCAAGGTGAAGGTGGATCTCTCCCGCCAGGCGCTCCAGCGGGGCGACACGCTGGTCATCTGCTCCGACGGACTGTCCGGTCAAGTGCGACGGGAGGAGATCGGCGAGCTGCTCGCCGACCATCCCGAGCCGGCGGAGCTCTGCACCGCGCTGATCAATCTGGCCAACAGCCGCGGGGGTCCGGACAACATCACGGTGGTCGTCGCCCGGTTCGAGGGCCAAGGCTTGCCCGCCCTGGAGCTCGGCGGCGACGTCGGGTATCAGCGATACCGCCTGCCCGAGAGTGCCGCGCCGACCGGCGAGCGGGTCGTCGTGCGCAAGACGGTCGAGTCGACGCCGCCACCGCCATCGGCACCCACCACCGATCCTGTTCCCGCCGTTCCGGCGGCCGACCCTCCCCCGTCACCTCCCGATCGCGAACCGCACCTCCCGCGTCGCCCCGGCTCGATGCTGCTCGCCGTCGCCCTGGCGCTGCTGGTGATGCTGCTCATCTACGCCGCGACGCGGTGAAACGGTCGCTCCGCGAGCGGCTCGGCTGGATCGGCGCGCTCGCGTTCGCCTCCGGGTTTCCGTTCGGCCTCGTCAACGAAGCCCTTCCGGTCTATCTCCGCACCCACGGGGCGAGCCTCGTGGCCATCGGGAACGTCGCGGCGATCACGGCGCCGTGGAGCCTCAAGTTTCTCTGGGCGCCGCTGGTGGACCGCCTGGGCACGCGGCGCCAGTGGATCGCCGCCTGCCTCGCGGGCGTGGCCGTGCTCACCATTGGGCTCGGCCACATGGATCCGGAGAGCCTGGGCCCCATGTTCTGGATCGTCGCGGCCGCTATCGTCACCCTCTCGGCGACCCAGGACATCGCGATCGACGCCTACACCATCGACACCACGACGACCCAGGAGCTGGGCGTCGCGAACTCGGTCCGGATCGCCTCGTACCGGGTGGCGATGTTCACCGCCGGCGGCCTGCTGATCTGGCTGGCGGGACGGGCGGACTGGGGAACCAGCTTCACCACCGCGACCGCCGCGCTGGGCCTGCTCGCGGTGGCCGCCCTCTTCCTGCCGGCGCCGGAGGCGACCGGCGGGCGGCCGCTCGCGATCTGGGAGCCGCTCCGGGCGTTGCTGTCCCGCAATGGCATCTGGGCAATCGTGGTGTTTGCGCTGCTGTTCAAGCTCGACATCGCCGCACTGGAGCCGATGACGCGCCCCTTCTGGGTGGACCGCGGATTCTCGCTCACTGAAATCGGGGCGGTGCTCACCACCGGGCGCATCATCGCGACCATCGCGGGCGCGGCGCTCGGCGGCGTGCTCACGTCGCGATGGGGGATTTTCCGGGGGCTCTGGGTGCTGGGGCTGGTGCAGGCCTTCTCGAGTCTGGGCTACTGGGCCGCGGCGACGGCGGCGCCGTCCAAGTCGCTCATCCTCGGCGCCGCCTTGTTCGAGAATTTCGCGGCGGGGCTGGGCACGGCGGCCTATCTCGCGTTTCTCATGTCGGTGTGCGAGAGGCGCTATGCCGCGACCCAGTTCGCTCTGCTCTCCGCGCTGCTGGCGGTCACCCGCGCCGCGGCCGGGAAGGCGTCGGGCGCGCTGGCGGAAAGGATGGGGTACGGGGACTACTTCCTGCTTACGTTCCTCCTCGCCTTTCCGGCCTACCTGCTCCTGCCCCGAATCAGGAATGCACCCGAATCCGCGCCCCGATCCACCGGCCCACCGCTTCCTGCATGAGCCGCTGCCGGTGCCAGGCGAGGAGCAGCGGACGCTCGCCTGGAGTACTGGACTCGAGCCGGGGATGCCCGAACAGCACGATCAGATCCGCGCTTGGCGCTGCGCCGGCCAGCTGCGCGAGGGCCGCGGGGCCGAGCCCACCCCTGCCCTTCCAGGCCCGCGGCTCCGCGAAGACGAGCACCACGCGTGAGCCCCCCGGTCCTCCGAGTCCCCGCCCGTCCAGCCAGCGCGCGAGGTAGTCGCTTGGGCTGGGCGCGTACGGACCGCCGAGGTCGTCGTCCACCACGACGAGCTCGATCGGGGCCTTGAGCCCGCGCACGCTGCCGCGCAGCAATCCGCGGTCGATCAGTGCGTCGGCGAGGTGCTCCGCCGTCTCGTAGGGACCCGGTGGGACCCGGGCGGGCGGCGAACCAACGCGAGCGAGCGCGGCATCGTAGCGGCGCTCCGCCTCCAGGAGCCGCTCGCGCGGGAGCACGCCCGCCTCGACGGCCTCGCGCACCGCGCGGGAGACCGCGGCGGCATCGTTGGGATAGAGCAGCACGTCCACGCCGGCCCCCAACGCGGCGACCGCCGCGGCGCCCTCGCTCTGCCCCGAGAGCGCGCCCTCCATGATGAGCGCGTCGGTCACGACGATCCCGTCGAAGCGGAGGCCCTGCCGAAGACGGGCCAGTATCGGCGGAGACAGCGTCGCGGGGCGGCCGGACGGATCCAGCGCCGGATACGCCACATGCGCGGTCATAATGCTCGCCACGCCCGCCTCGACCGCCGAGGCGAAGGGGCGCTCGTCCTGCGTGGTGAGCACGGCCGCGTCGTCCGGAACCGACGGGAGCGCCACGTGCGAGTCCACCGCAGTCCGGCCGTGACCGGGGTAGTGCTTGGCGCAGGCGAGCGCGCCCACGGCTTGACAGCCCTCCACCCAGCCTCGCACGCAGCCGGCCACCATTTCAGGATCGCCGCCGAACGCGCGGGTCTGGACGATGGGATTCTCCGGAAGCACATCGAGGTCGGCAACGGGGGCGAAGATCCAGTTGAGTCCCACGGAGCGGGCCTCCGCCGCCGTGAGTCCTCCCGCCCAGCGGATGACGTCCGGCTGCTCCAGCCACGCGAGCGCGGCCGGCGGCGGCAGCTCGGTGAGGCCCGCCACCTGCTGGCCTGCCCCGCGCTCGAGGTCGGATGCGAGGAGCAGCGGCCGCCCGGCCGCCTGCACGAGGTCGGTGGCGAGCGCCCGCACCGATGCCGCGTTCCCGCCGAAGATGATGAACCCGCCGGCCCCCACATCGAGCCCGGTCCGGATGGTCGCCGCCTCCCGGGTGAAGCCGCCATCGGCGTCGGCGCGGAGCGCAGGGAAGACGAGACGTCCCGGATTCATGCCGGCGTGACGGTGCCGAGCACGCGGGGACCCGCGGCACCGGTCGCCGCGACCAGATTGCCTGGCTGACCGTGAAGGGTGAGGTATCCGAGCAGTGCGAAGGCGACCGCCTCCTTGGCGTCGCCGGGAAAGAACAGCTCGTCGAACCGCCGGAGCCGCAGGCCCGGGTTGCGGGCGGGGAGGCCGCGCTCGAGCGCGGCCATCAGCCCCGGGTGATGCACGCCGCCGCCGGACGCCACGACCTCGGACACGGGGGGGACCCAGTCGGCGAGAGCACGCACGATGGACCGTGCCGTGAGCTCCACCGCCGTCGCGACGCCGTTCGCGCCGGGCACCCGCGCGTACAACGCGCCCGCGTAGCCGTCACCGAAGCGCTCTCGCCCGGTGCTCTTGGGCGGCGGAGCCGCAAAGAAGGGATCGGCGAGCAGCTCGGCGAGCACGGCCTCGTCAGGCGTGCCCTCGGCGGCGAGCGCCCCGTCGCGATCGAAGGACAGCTCCGGCCGGACCAGGCGGGCCACCGCGTCCACCACGGCGACGCCGGGGCCGGTGTCGAACGCGAACGCGCCGCGCTCCTGGGCGCGGCGCTCGACGTAGGTCAGGTTGGCCATGCCGCCCAGGTTGAGCAGCACGCGGGGCGCGTCGGCCGCGCCGAAGAGGAGCACGTCGGCCGCCGGCACCAGCGGCGCTCCCTGCCCGCCCGCCGCAACGTCGCGCGCGCGGAAGTTGCTTACCACCCGGACGCCGAAGCGCTCAGCGAGCAGGGCCGCCTCACCCAGCTGCCAGCTGACGGCGGGCGGCTCGTGCCAGATGGTCTGGCCGTGGAAGGCGATGAATGAGAGATCCGAGGCGCGGCCGCCGCCGGCGTCGAGCGCGAGCTGCACCGCCTCGCAGGCCCACTCCGCGAGCTGGACGTGCAGGCGGGCGAAGTCGCGCGGCGAGCCCCCGGCGAGCACCGTGCGGATCCTGTCGCGCTCCGCCGGGGCGTAGGGACGGGTGGCGAAGCCGAGCAGCTCCGCGTGAGTGGGGCCGGTGAAGCGGGTGAAGGCGGCGTCCATGCCGTCGAGCGACGTTCCCGACATGAGCCCGACCCCGAGCGACGGTCGCTCCGTCACGCGAGCCCCACGGCGGGCGGGTCTCCCACGATGATGCGCAGATGACCGCCGCTGGCCGAGAGCAAGCGCTCGGCTTCCTCCCGCTCGACGCCCCGGCGGGCCATCACGATGGCCGTCTTGACCTGTCCGTCCGCTGCGGCGAGCACTTCACGCGCGCGCTCCCGCGCCAGCCCGGTCGTCTCCATCACGATCCGCTGGCTCCGGTCCACCAGCTTCTCGTTCCAGGCCTTGAGGTCCACCATCAGGTTGCCGTACGTCTTGCCCAGGCGGATCATGGCGCCGGTGGTGAGGGTGTTGAGGACGAGCTTGGTGGCGGTGCCGGCCTTCATCCGGGTGGAGCCGGTGACGACCTCGGGGCCCACCGGCACGAAGATGACCACGTCGCAGGTGTCGCGGAGGAGCGGCGGCGGATCCGCGCAGGTGACGAGCACCGTGCGCGCATCCAGGGCCTGCGCCCGGCCCAGCGCGGCGCGCACGAACGGCGTCGTTCCGCTGGCGGCGATCCCGACGACCACGTCCCGGGAGCCAACTCGCCGGTCATCCATTGCGGCGATCCCGGCGTTCACGTCGTCCTCGGCGCCCTCGATCGAGCGTATGAGCGCCTGGGTGCCGCCGGCGATCACGGCGAGCACCATGTCCGGCGGCGTGCCGAACGTCGGCGGACACTCGGCCGCGTCGAGCACGCCCAGGCGCCCACTCGTCCCGGCGCCGACGTAGACCAGCCGCCCGCCGGCCCGGAAAGCGGCCTCGAGCAGCTCGATCGCCCGGGCGAGATCGGTTCGCGCACCGGACACGGCAGCCGGGACGCCCGCGTCCTCGGCGCCGATCAGATCCACGATCTCGAGCGGCGTGGCGATGTCGATGGCGGCGGTGCGAGGGTTGCGACGCTCGGTGAGCCGGGCGTCGCGGAAGCTGTCGGGCATGGGGGAGAATTGAAGCGGGCGAGCGGGAGAGAGGCAAGGGAGCGGTGAGCCAGAAGGGGTAGCGAGAAAGCGAGCGGGACCGGCCGCTCGCTTTCTCCTCCGACAACTACTCCCTCATTGGAGCTGGAGCGGCGTCCGCAGCGTCAGCGTCACCTTGGTGCCGGCAGGCGTCACGATGTCCCGGTGCCTGGTTTCGATGGCGCGCTGCGTGCCCACCGCACCGCCCAGCACGCCGCCGATCACGGCGCCCTTGGTGCTCCCGCCGATTACGCGACCGACGATGGCGCCGATCGCCGTCCCGGCGCCGACCTTCGCAACGTCGCCCGCGTTCGTGCCGCCGATCACCACCGTGGGGACACGGGAAATCGACGCGACCAGAGGGTACGTCTTCCCGCCCACCGTGACGTCCTGCGGGTCGAGCGTGAGCGTGCCGGTCGTATCGCCCTTGTTGAGCGACTTCTGGAGCGCCGTGATCTTGAGCGACACGGTCGAGCCCGCCGGCACGATGACGCGTCCCTGGTCGTCCGTCACGTCCGCCGCGACCCGGGCCTTGACGACGTCGCCGACCTTGTTCGTCTTGGTGCCGATCGAATCGTCGAGGACGGCGGGGATCGGCACGCCCGCCGCCAGGGCCAGCGGTGCTGGTGCGGGGGTCGGAGCCGGGGCCGGCGCCGCCGCCACATCTGCGGCGGGGGCCGGAGCCGCGGCCGGCGGCTGCGGTTTCGGCCTCGGCTTGGGCTTGGGCGTCGCTGCCGCCGGCCTGGGCGCCGGGGCCGGCTCCGGCGCGGGGGCCGGCACAGCGGTGGGCTGATCGTTGATCGGCTTCGACGTATCGACGGGGGCGAGCTGCAGGTCGCGCTTCAGGCTGTCCGCGCTGGCCACGGCCTGCTTCGACTCACCCCCACCACAGGCCCCGACCGCGAGCGCGGCCAATACGAGGAGCATGGTGGTTTTCATGCGAAGATCCTCCACTCTGACGTGACTTGCCGGGGTTTCCCGACGCGGTGACATTGCAACTTATGCGCGAGCTGCGGGCGTTGATGCCATTCATCCGGCGGTACCGCGGCACGTTCGCCGCGGGACTCGCCATGGTCGTGGTGTCCAACTACTTCAACGTGCTGGCGCCCCGTTTTCTGGAGCGGGGCATCGATGCGCTCCGGGCGGCCGCGCCGCTCGCCGAGGTGAGACGATTCGCCTTGCTGCTCGTAGGCGTGGCGCTGATCGGCGGGGTGGCGCGGTACTTCATGCGGGACATCCTCAACAGCGTCAGCCGCCGCATCGAGACCGATCTCCGCAACGTGCTCTACGAGCATCTCCAACAGATGTCGGCCGCCTTCTACGACCGGTACGGCACCGGCGACATCATGGCGCGGGCCACCAACGATCTCCTGGCCGTGCGGATGGTGGCCGGCCCGGCCCTCATGTACCTGGTCGATACAATAATCAGGGCAGCCCTGATCGTTCCAGCCATGCTGCACATCAGTCCGCTGCTCACCGGGCTCGCGCTGCTCCCGCTGATCGGTCTCCCGGTTGCCATGGTGTCCCTCGGCCAGCTGATCCACCGCCGCTCGCTCGAGATCCAGACGCAGTTCGGCGAGCTCACCAACTTCGTGCACGAGAATCTCTCCGGGGTCCGGGTGGTACGCGCCTACCGCCAGGAGGAGGCGGAGAGCACGGCCTTCCGCCGGCTCAACCAGCAGTACCAGGCCCGCAACCTCTCGCTCGCCAAGGTCCAGGGCATCTTCTACCCGGTCCTGTCGCTGTTCGGCGGTCTCGGCGCGACCGCGATTATCTACGTCGGGGGCAGTCTCGTCATCCACGGCACCGTGACCGTCGGCGCGTTCGTGGCCTTCGGCGTCTACCTGGCGATGCTGGTGTGGCCCATGATCGCGCTCGGGTGGGCGATCAACCTGGTACAGCGGGGCGCCGCGGCCATGGCGCGGATCAACCAGGTGCTCAACGAACGGCCCACGATCGAAGGCCCTGCCGCTCCGGCCGCGCTCCCGCCCGCCACCGGGGCCCGCGCGCTCACCGTGGAGGGCGTGTGGTTCCGCTATCCGAACGCTCCCGAGCGCGGGTGGGTACTCGAGGACGTGTCCTTTGACCTGGCGCCGGGCCGGTCCCTCGCGATCGTGGGGGCCACGGGCAGCGGGAAGACGACGCTCGTGGATCTCCTCGTGCGCACCTATGACCCCGACCGCGGACGCATCCTGATCGACGGCGTGGACATTCGGGGCCTGTCGCTGGGCGAGCTGCATAAGGCGGTGGGCTTCGTTCCGCAGGAAACGTTCCTCTTCAGCACGACGCTCAAGGAGAACGTCCTGCTCGGCGCTCCGGACGACGGCCGGCTGGAGCGCGTCGCGGAGACGTCCCAGCTGAGCGAAGCGCTGCCCGCCCTGCCCCGGGGCTTCGACACGATGCTGGGCGAGCGGGGCATCAACCTCTCGGGGGGGCAGAAGCAGCGCGCCGCCATCGCGCGCGCGCTGGCGCAGAGCCCGCCGATCTTCGTGCTGGATGACGCGCTGAGCGCGGTGGACGCGCAGACCGAGACGGCGATCCTCGCAGGCCTTCGCGACGCGCTCGCGGGCCGCACCAGCGTCATCGTGTCGCACCGGCTGACCGCGGTGCGGGAGGCCGACTGGATCCTGGTGCTCGACGGCGGCCACGTGGTCGAGCAGGGAACCCACGAAACGCTGGTGGCGCGGGGCGGGCGCTATTGGGAGCTGCTACGGCGGCAGCAGCTGGAGGAGGAGCTGGACACCGTAAATAGTGAACAGTAAACAGTTCTTCAGATCCGCTCGCGCAGAAACTCCGGTGTCAGCGCTTGCAACCATCCCGCCAGGCGGGTGAACTGGCCCGTCGCCATCAACAGGCCCACCAGGATCAGCAGCACGCCGCTCACCCGCATGACCCACGGCAGGAACCGGCGGAACCGCTGGAACCATTCGAGGAACGACTCGACGGCGACGGCGGCCAGGAGAAACGGCACCGCGAGCCCGGCGGAGTAGACCCCGAGGAGCAGCATGCCGCGGGAGACGCTGTCACTGGTCGCGGCCAGACTCAGGATCGCGCCGAGGACGGGGCCGATGCACGGCGTCCAGCCGGCGCCGAAGGCCACTCCCACCAGCGCCGAGCCGAGGTAGCCCACGGGCTTGCGCTGGAGCTGGAGCCGCCGGTCCTGGTCGAGGAACCCCGCCTTGACCACGCCCAGACACACCAGCCCGAACAGGATGACCAGCACACCACCCACCCGGGCGATCCAGGCCCGGTAGTACTTGAGCGCGCCCCCCAAGGCCGTCGCGCTGGCGCCCAGAAGCACGAAGACAAGCGAGAAGCCGGCGACGAACAGCAGTGCGTGCAACAGCGCAACCCGGCGGCGACCGGTCATCTCCGGCAGCGTCATCCCGGTGAGGAAGCCCACGTACGAGGGCACCAGCGGCAGCACGCACGGCGAGAGGAAGCTCAGGAGCCCGGCGACGAACGCGACCGCGAGCCCGAGGCCGACCGGCTCGCTCACGCCTCCTCCCCCAGGGGACCGAGATCGCGGCGGCGGCATTCGCGGCAGAGGCCGTAGATCTCGACCCTGTGCCGCTGGTGCTGGAACGCGTGCTCGTCGGCGATGATCGGGAGCATGCGCTCGAGCCGCTCGTTCTGGAACTCGACCACCCGGCTGCAGCGGAGGCAGATCAGGTGCTCGTGGTGGGCCTGCTGGGGCATCGGCTCGTAGCGCTTGAAGCCCTCGCCGAAGTCGTGCGCACGGACCAGCCCGCTCCGGACCAGCACGTCGAGGGTCCGGTAGATGGTCGCCGTCCCGACGTGCTCGCCCTGCTCCTTCAATCGCTTCTCGATGGCTTCGACGGAGAGATGCTCGTCGGAGGTCAGGACCGTCTCGGCGACGAGGTCGCGCTGGCGGGTGACGGGGAGGTGGCGGTCCCGGAGGTGGCGGCGAAAGCGCTCGAGGAGGGCCGCGCCTTCGCCCCTACCGAGCCGGGCCATCGGTCGGCGGGGGGAACCAGTCGTCGAGGGCGACCGGCACGGGCGGATGCTCGTCGTCGGTCCGCTTGTGCACCTCGTGGAGCAGCTCGGCCAGCGTGTCCACGGAGCCGCTGCCCACTTCCTCCACGGCCGCCTCGAACTGGCCCCGCTCCTTCCCCTTGAGCACGAGCTGGTAGCGCGCGGTGTAGATCCGCCGGCGGGTCCCTTCCACGCGGGAGACGATCGCGGTTCCCCACTCGCGCCCGTCGCGGCGGAGATTGGGGAAGACCCACACCGCGTCGATCTCCGCGGTCGGGAGCCGCTTCGCGACTTCCTCCGCGAGACGGCTCCAGCCCAGACCGATGCCGGGCGCCTCGGCCGGCCGGTTCAAGCCGATTCCGCTGCCCATCGCTCCACGTAGAATCGAAGAACGTGCATGAAATCCTGAGCGTTGGTGACCACGCCGTAAGCCTGGTGGGTTCCCCGGTCCTTGAGCTTGTTGACGACGAACTCGGTCTGGTCCACGCAGATCGTCATGAGCGGTGCCGGCGGGCCGTGGCGGGTGTGGAAGGCGGGAAGCATGTTGCCGACGGCGATTGCGTGCAGCGCGGTCGCGACGAAGATGGCGCCGGAGGCCTTCACCGTGTACTCCCGCATCGCGTCCTGGGCCGCCAGCGTGTCGCTCAGGACACCGGGCAGCGGGCCGTCGTCGCGGATCGACCCGGCGAGCACGAACGGCACCCTCTGGGTCACCAGCGCGTGCATGATGCCGCTCTTGATCAGCCCGGAGCGTACCGCCTGCTCGATTGACCCCGCGGCGCGCACCCGGTTGATGGCCCGCATGTGGAGTCCGTGGCCACCCTCGGTCGGCTCCCCCGTATTGCTCATGCCGAGCGTGGTGCCGAAGATCGCCGCCTCGATGTCGTGCACCGCGACCGCGTTGCCGACCAGCAC
>JBGQIW010000093.1:0-10857 GCA_041498715.1 Gemmatimonadota bacterium
CCCGGTACGGGCTATCGTCGCCCAGGAAGGCCTCCCCGTACGCCTGCACCGTCGAGGAGATGTCTGCGCGCTTGGCGTCAATCAGGGCGAGCGCTCCACCCGCATGTATCGCGTCGACGGTCCGGCGCAGCTCCTCCATGCCTTCGGGGCCGAATCGCTCGAAGAAAGCACTCTGGGGCTTCACCACGGCAACCCGCGAGGCCGCGACCTCCACGAGGCGGCCGCAGAACGATCGAAGGCCTGTTGCATCGGTCTTCAAACCCCACGACCGGAGCGCCTCGAGCGACGGGTCGATGCCCACACAAAGAGGGCCTCTCTCTTGCGAGAGTTGCAGGAAACGGTCTGCGAAGTGGGGTGTCACGGACGTCGGCCCTCGCTGCCGGGGTCTCGGCTCATCGTTGCCTCACCCCGGCCGAGAAGCGTGAAACGCGAGGACCGACGCGAGCGTACGTTGCATGGGCATCGTCCGTCGCTCAATGTATCGTGGAGACGAAATGGCATCTACCGGACTCGACCCCGTCACCGTTCACCTCGCCCGTTGGCGCGCTGACACGCCCGGCTGCACTGCCCGCGTCCACCTCAACAACGCGGGCGCCGCGCTCGTTCCCCGCCCCGTCGCCGACGCCGTGTCGCGGCACCTTGCCCTCGAGTCCACCCTCGGCGGCTACGAGGCGGCCGAGTCCGTGGCCGACGCCATCGCCGAGTCGTACGCGGCCGTGGGGCGGCTGCTGGGCGCGTCGGCGCGGAACATCGCCATGGCCCAGAACTCCACCGTGGCGTACACCCAGGCGCTCAGCGCGTTCGACTTCGGGCCGGGCGACGTGATCCTCACCACCCGGAACGACTACGCCTCCAACCAGATCACATTCCTCTCGCTCGCCCGGCGTCGCGGGGTCGAGGTCGTCCGGGCCGACGACCTGCCCGAGGGAGGCGTGGACCCCGACTCGGTCCGCCGCCATCTCAGCCGGCGGCGGCCCGCGCTCGTGGCCGTCACCTGGATGCCGACCAACTCCGGATTGGTCCAGGCGGTCGAGGCGGTGGGCGCCGCGTGCGAGGCCGCCGGCGTACCGTACCTCGTGGACGCCTGCCAGGCCGTGGGCCAGACGCCGGTGGACGTGGCCCGGGTCCGGTGCGACTATCTCGCTGCCACGGGCCGCAAGTTTCTTCGGGGCCCGCGGGGCATCGGCTTCCTCTATGTCTCGGACCGGATGCTGGCGTCCGGCGCGCATCCGCTCTTGGTGGACATGCGGGGCGCGACCTGGACCGAGCCCGACGCGTTCACCCTGGAGCCGGACGCGCGTCGCTTCGAGACCTGGGAGACCGCCTCCGCCGCCGTGCTTGGTCTCGGTGCGGCAGCCCGCTACGCGCTGGATGTGGGACTCGAGACCGCGCGTGACCGCGCCCGGGAGCTGGCCGTCCGCGCGCGGGAGCGATTGGCCGGCGTCCCCGGGGCCCGCGTGCTCGACCGGGGGCCCGAGCTGGGGGCGATCGTCACTGTGGCGGTGGACGGACTCGACGCGAGCGCGGTGAAGCTCGAGCTGCGGCGGCGCGGCGTGAACACCAGCGTCACCACCCGGAGCGCGGGCGTGATCGACATGGATGAGAAGGCTGCCGCCGAGGCGATCCGCATCTCGCCCCACTACTACAACACGGGGGACGAGATTGCGCGGGCAGTGGACGAGCTTGCGGCGGTACTCAGCCCCGCTCGGTCTTGAGCACCGGCGCCAGCGTCTTCCACACCGTCTTCGCCACGATGCGCTGGCCCGCCGCGGTCGGATGCAGCCCATCCGCCTGGTTGAGAGAGTCGACGCCGGCCACGCCGTCCAGCAGGAACGGGACGAGCGGGATCCGGTTCCGCTGCGCAAGCTCGGGATAGATCCGGGCAAACCGGCGCCCGTAGAGCGGTCCGTAGTTCGGCAGGGCCTCCATGCCCACGAGCACGATGCGCGGCGGCGGCGAGAGCGCTTTCGCCCGGTCGATGATCGCCTGGATGTTCGCGCGAACCGAGTCCGGGTTCTGCCCGCGCAGCGCGTCGTTCGCACCGGTCTCGATGACCAGCACCGCGGGCGGGTCGCGCAGGAGCCAGTCGATCCGGCGGACCGCGCCGGCCGAGGTCTCCCCGCTTACCCCGGCGTTCACCACGCGGTAGTGGAGCCCGGCGGAGTCGATCATCGACTGCACCAGGGCGGGGTAGGCCAGCCCGGGATCGAGGCCGAGGCCAGCGGTGAGACTCGTGCCCAGAAACACTACCGTCGGCGGCGCGGTCCCCGCAGGCGACGCCGACGCGGCCTCCGCGCCGGCCGGAGAGCCACCCGCGCGCGCTGCCGGAGACTCACCGCGCCGCCCGCAGGCGGCGACGGCCATCAGACCTGCGACGATCACGTACCGGGATATCATTCGGACCATGCTCGAGTGCGACTCGCTCGGCCGCACCTATCTGTCGGGTGGGCGCGAGCTCACAGTATTGAAGGATATCAGCTTCCGGGTAGACCCGGGCGGCTTCGTCGCGGTCGTCGGCCCGTCGGGAAGCGGCAAGACGACGCTGCTGGGTCTGCTCGCGGGCCTGGACCGGCCGACCACCGGGCGCGTGCGGCTGGATGGAGAAGACCTCGGCCGGCTCGACGAGGACGCGCTCGCCCGGCTCCGGGGTGAGAAGGTCGGCTTCGTCTTCCAGACGTTCCAGCTGATTCCGACGCTCACGGCCCGCGAGAACGTGCAGGTCCCCCTCGAGCTGCGCGGCGACCGCGCGACCGGTGTGGCGGACGAGCTGCTCTCGCGGGTCGGGCTCGCCGAGCGCGGCCATCACTATCCGGCGCAGCTCTCGGGCGGCGAGCAGCAGCGGGTGGCGCTCGCGCGCGCGTTCAGCAATCGGCCGCGGATCCTCTTCGCGGACGAGCCGACCGGCAACCTCGACGCGACCACCGGCGCCGGGATCATCGATCTGATGGTCGAGCTGAACCGCGATCTCGGCACGACGCTGGTGCTCGTCACCCACGATCTCGATCTCGCCGGACGCGCCCGCCGCACCATCCGCCTCGCCGACGGCCGGGTCGTCGCCGACTCCGCCGCGTGATCTCTCCCCGATTCGTCCTCCGCATGGCCGGGCGCGAGCTGCGCGCGGAGGCCGGGCGGCTGGCGCTGCTCGTGGGCGCCGTCGCCATCGGGGTCGCCGCGCTCGTCGCCGTCAACTCCTTCACCGAGAATCTTCAGGACTCCGTGCGGCTGCAGGCGCGGGCCCTGCTCGGCGCCGACCTCGCGGTGTCGAGCCGGGCGCCGTTCTCCGCCACGGCCGAGCGGATGCTCGACTCGATCCCGGCCGAAGGCGCGGCGCGCGTCACCAACTTCCCCGCGATGGCCTACGTCCCACGCACGACGGGGACCCGGCTGGTGCAGGCATCCGCGGTGGACGGGCCGTATCCGTTCTACGGGGCCATCAAGACCGAGCCCGCGTCCGCCTGGGCGGAGCTGCAAACGGACCGGCGGGTCGTGGTGGATCCGGTGCTGCTCAACGCGCTCAACGCTCGCGTCGGCGACACGCTCGCGCTGGGCGAAGGCCGGTTCGTCATCACTGGCACGCTGGTAAACCTGGCCGGCGACGTAGGGGTGCGCGCCGCGTTCGGTCCCCGGATCTTCATCCCCGCCCGCTATCTCGACGAGACGCGCCTCCTTGGCTTCGGCGCGCAGGCCGAGCGGCAGGCGTTCTTCAAGCTCCGCCCCGGCGTCTCAGCCGCCACCGTGGCGGACCGGCTCCGGCCTGGGTTGCGCTCGGAACGGGCGCGCGTCCGGACCGTGGCCGAGGACCGGCAGGACCTGAGCGACCTTCTCGCCCGGCTCTCGAAGTACCTCGGCCTCGTGGCGCTCATCGCGCTCCTGCTGGGCGGGATCGGTGTCGGGAGCGCGGTGCTCGTGTTCGTCCGGAGGAAGCTCGAGACGATCGCGGTGCTCCGCTGCCTCGGCGCCACCGCGGGGCAGGTGTTCGCCGTGTACGTAGTCCAGGCCGCGGCCCTCGGCCTCGCGGGCAGCCTGACCGGCGCGGTGCTCGGAGTGCTGGTCCAGCAGGTGCTGCCCACGCTGCTCCGGGGACTGCTCCCGGTGGACGTGCGGGCGGCGCTCGCCCCGGGTGAGATCGCGCTCGGCATCGGCCTCGGCGTGTGGACCGCGCTGGTCTTCGCGCTGGTGCCGCTGCTGGGCGTGCGGCGGGTGTCGCCTCTGGCGGCGATCCGGCGACCGTACGAGACCGGGCCCGCCGAGCGCGATCCCTGGCGCTGGCCGGTGGCCGGCCTGCTGGTCGTGAGCATCCTGGGGCTGGCCGCCCTCGAGGTCGGAAGCTGGCGGACCGGCGCGATCTTCTCCGGCGGGATCGGCCTCGCGCTCGGGGTCCTCTGGCTCGCGGCGTGGCTCCTGGTGCGGGCGGTACGCCGCTGGTTCCCGGACGGGTGGCCCTACGTCTGGCGGCAGGGACTCGCGAACCTCTTCCGCCCCGCCAATCAGACGGTAGCCGTCGTGCTCGCGCTCGGGTTCGGGGCGTTCCTGCTGGCCACGCTGTTCCTGGTCCAGCACAACCTGCTCCGGGGCCTCGAGACCACCGGCGGCCCCCGGCGGCCCAATCTGCTTCTGCTCGACATCCAGACCGACCAGGCCGCGGCGGTGGCGCGGGAGCTCAAGGTCCGGGGCCTTCCCGAATACGGCCCGGTGCCGATCGTTCCCATGCGGATTCTTTCGGTGAAGGGAGTGCCGATCGGCCAGCTCCTCGCCGACACCGGCCGCGCGGCGCCCGAGGCGCGGCGACGGCGCGGGGATCGCGCCCGCGCTGACGGTGGCGAGCCGTCCAACGCCTGGGCGCTCCGCCGCGAGTACCGCAGCACCTACCGGGACACGGTGGTCGCATCGGAGCGGGTCGTCGCGGGTACCTGGCGGGCACCGGCTGACCCCGCGGCCGCCACCGGTCCCGGCGGCACGCGGCCGGCCTCTATCTCCATCGAGCAAGACCTGGCCCGGGAGCTGGGCGTGACGCTGGGCGACGAGATCGTCTGGGACGTGCAGGGCGCGGCCATCCCCTCGCACGTGACCAGCATTCGCGAGGTGGACTGGGCCCGGTTCGAGCCCAACTTCTTCGTCGTCTTTGCCCCCGGCGCATTGGAGCAGGCGCCGCAAACGCTCATCGCGCTCACTCGCATCGATGATCCCGCCGTCCGTGGCCGCTTCCAGCGCCAGCTGGTCGAGAAGTATGCCAACCTCACGACGATCGATCTTGCGCTGGTGCAGGAGCAGATCGAGCGGCTGGTGGGTCGCGTGGCCCTCGCCATCCGGTTCATGGCCGGGTTCAGCCTGGCCGTCGGCGCGCTGGTGCTGGTGGGTGCGATCGCCACCACCCGCCTCCAGCGGCTGGGGGAAGCGGTGCTCCTCCGTACCCTGGGCGCGACCCGGCGGCAGATCCTCCGGATTGCCGTGGCCGAATACCTGGCGCTCGGGCTCCTGTCGTCGGTCACAGCCGTCCTGCTGGCCGCTGGCGCCGGGTGGGGGCTTGCGCGCTGGTTCTTCGACGGCCGCTTCTGGCTGCCGTTGGCGCCGCTCGCGTTGCTCGTCGCGGGGGTGGTAGCGCTTACCGTGGCGGTCGGCCTCTGGACCACGCGGGAGGCGGTCCGCCGGCCACCGCTCGAAGTGCTGCGGGTGTAGATTCCTCGGCCCCTTCCACCAGGGACGACCATGCTGGGTATCGACCTCCGCGGCAAGCGCGCGCTCGTGGCCGGTGTGTCGGATGACGGCGGTTACGGGTTCGCCATCGCCAAGGCGCTCGCGGAAGCCGGCGCCACCGTGAGCGTCGGGAGCTGGCCCCCGGCACTGGGCATCTTCCTCAAGCTGATCGAGCGGGGGAGGATGGAGGAGTCGCTCCGACTCTCGGATGGCAGAAAGCTGGAGTTCGAGCGGATCTACCCGCTCGACGCCGCCTTCGACACCCTGGCCGATGCCCCGGCCGATATCCGCGAGAACAAGCGCTACAAGGACCAGGGCGACTTCAGCGTCGCGGGTATGACCGAGCGCATCCGCCAGGACTTCGGCGAGCACGGTCTCGACATTGTCGTCCACAGCCTCGCCAACGGTCCCGAAGTGAAGAACCCCCTGCTCGACACCAGCCGAGCTGGGTATCTGGCGGCCGTGAGCGTGAGCGCATACAGCAACATCTCCCTCGTGCGCCATCTCGCGCCGCTCATGCGTCCGGGCGGCGCGTTCCTGTCGCTCACGTACATGGCGGGCGAGCGGGTGATTCCGGGATACGGCGGCGGGATGTCGAGCGCCAAGGCCGCGCTCGAGTCGGACATGCGGACGCTTGCCTTCGAGGCCGGCCGTCGGTGGGGGGTGCGGGTGAATGCGATCTCCGCGGGGCCGTTGGCCTCGCGCGCGGCGTCGGCCATCGGCTTCATCGACACGATGATCGGCTACACCAGCGCCAACTCGCCCTTGCCCGGCCGGATCACTGCGGACGACGTAGGCCATACCGCCGCATTCCTGCTGAGCCCGCTCGCCGCCGGGATCACCGGCAGCGTGGTCTACGTGGACCGCGGCTACCACGCGATGGGCATGGCGGTGGCGCCGCCCGCCGCGGCCCCGTGACCTCAGCAATGTCAGCCCATGGATGACCTGCTGAGCCGGGCCGACGGCCCGGCGTGGCGGCTCACACTCAACCGGCCCACCCGGCGCAACGCGCTCACGCCGGAGCTGGCGCACGGTGTCGCCGCCGAGATCGAGCGAGTGGGCTCGGACGGGTCCGCCCGCGTCATCGTGCTCGAGGGCGCCGGCGGTCACTTCTGCGCCGGGCTCGACCTCCGCTGGCTCGAGACCCTTGGCGCGACTCCCGCGCGGGACGACATCCGCCGGGGACTCAAACAGTTCCAGTCGGCCATCCTGGCGATCGTGCGGGCGCCGCTCCCGGTGGTGGCGGCGGTCCGGGGAACCGCGGCGGGCTTCGGCGTGGACCTCGCCGTCGCGTGCGACATGCGCCTGGCCGGTGCCAGCGCCAACTTCACCTCCGCGTTCTCCCGCATGGGCCTCGTGCCCGACGGCGGATCCACCTACGGGCTGCCGCGCCTCATCGGCGACGGAGCCGCGCTCCGTTTCCTGCTCGCCAGCGAGACCGTGAACGCCCAAGCCGCGCTCCGCTGGGGGCTGGTGGACGAGGTCGTCGACGACGCGGAGCTGGAGGTCAGGATCTCCGTGCTTGCCGAAGCCCTTGCCGCCAATGCGGCCGGCAGCATCAGCTCCATCAAGCGGCTCTGCCGGGCCGAGGAGCAGGCGGGCCTGGCCCGCGCCCTCGATGCCGAAGGCGAGGCCCAGATCGAGGCTTTCTTGAGCCCGGAGTTCCAGCGTCGCCTCTCCCTTTTCCTTGCCCGGAGCGCACAGGACCAGGGGGCCCGGTGAGCGAGCGGCCCGTCTTCGTCCCCGATCTGCTCGCCGGCAAGGTGGCGCTCGTGACCGGAGGCGGCACGGGCATCGGCTTCGGCATCGCGACCTGTCTCGCGCAGGCCGGAGCGAACGTGGCGATCGCGAGTCGGAAGCCGGAGCACCTGGAGCCCGCCGTCGCGCGGCTTCGGCAGCTGGGCCCCCGCGCCATGGCCGTAGCCGCCAACGTGCGCGAGCCCGAATCGGTCGCGAAGATGGTCGAGCAGGTGACCGGCGAGCTGGGCCGGCTCGACATTCTCGTCAACAACGCCGCCGGCAACTTCTACGCGCCCTCCGCCACGCTCTCGCCCAACGCGTGGCGCTCCGTCGTCGAGACCGACCTCCACGGCACGTTCTACTGCTGCCAGGCTGCTTACCCCGCGCTCAAGGCGGCAGGCGGCGGGAGGATTATCTCGATCTCGATGACCCTCCACTACCGCGGCTGGCCCCTGATGGCGCACGCGACCGCGGCCAAGGCCGGGGTGGACGCGCTCACCCGGACCCTGGCGCTCGAGTGGGCACCGGACCGGATCACGGTGAACGCCGTGGCTCCCGGTCCGATCCCGACCGAAGGCGTGCAGAAGGCGTTCACACCCCCGGACGCCGACACGCCTGATCTCTTCAAGATGGAAGCCTACGCCCGGTCGATCCCCGCGGGACGGTGGGGGACGCCGGAGGACATCGGGCAGGCGGTGACTTTCCTCGCGAGCCCCGCGGGCGAGTGGATCACGGGGGCCATCTTCGTGGTGGACGGCGGGCACTGGCTCGTTCCCGCGGACCGCAGGCCGTGACCGGGCCGGATACCGGCGGCACGGCCACGGATCGGCTGTTCTTTCTGCTGGGGTCGCTGTCGGCGCTCGTGAGCGTCACCGCTGGGGCCTTCGGGGCGCACGCGCTCCGCGCGCGGCTGGCACCCGATCTCCTCGCCGTGTTCGAGACGGCGGCACGCTACCAGATGTACCATGCGCTCGCGCTGCTCGCGGTCGCCTGGGCCGTGGGCCGCTGGCCCGGTCCCCTGGTGGCCTGGGCCGGCTGGCTCTTCGTCGTGGGGACGCTCCTCTTCTCCGGCAGCCTGTACGCCCTCGCCCTGAGCGGCGTCCGCTGGCTCGGTGCAATCACGCCGCTGGGCGGCGTTTGCTTCCTCGCCGGCTGGCTCTGCCTGGCCCTCGCTGCCCGGCGCTGACCTCCCGGCGGCCGCCCACTCCCGGCGCTGCCTGACGCTAGCCCTCTTCCTTCGCCCAGAAAAAGAAGACCACGCCGATCGCGAGAAACATGTAGAGGTTGCCGGGGATCCACATGAGGAGCCCGCCCACCTTCTGATCATCCAACGGCGACAGCCCCCAGGTCCGGGGCGCTTCCGCGTACCATCCGTAGAGCACCGAGTCGGCCAGCGTGATGATCGCGGCCACCAGCTGCATCGGGATGCTCACGAGAAAGAGGTAGAGCATCCTGGGGCCCAGCGGGAGCGGCGGCACCTCGGGGACCGGGCTCATGACCGGCCACCACATGATCACGGCCGCGACCATGAAGAGGATGTGGGTGACGACGTGGACGTCGTGGTCCCGCATCATCAGGTCGTAGGCTCCGGTCGTGTGCCACACGGCGAGGGTGATCGTGAACACGAGACCGGCCGTGACCGGGTGGGTGAGGAAGCGGGCGACGGCGCGGATGGCGGGACGACGCACCAGCGGGCTCAGGAGCCAGCCCGGCGTCCCCGCGATGAGCAGGGGCGGCAGCACCAGCGTGAGCAGGAGGTGCTGCGCCATGTGCACCCAGAACAGGTAGTAGTCGCTCAGGTCGTGGATCGGCCCGTTGAGCGACACCAGCAGCACCGCGAGGCCCGCCATGAAGCAGGCGACCTTCCATGCCGGAGCCGGCGGACCCAGCCGGTAGCGCCGGCGGAGCGGGCCGATCCCCCAAACGTACAAGGCACCGAGAAGCCCAGTGCCTATCAGTACGCTTGGATGGACCGACCAGGTCGGCTCGAACGGAACTGTGGGTCTCGGCCGCGTGTCGAGCAGGAGCGGCACGAGCCCGCCGAGCATCAACCGCCTGACTGGGCGAACGCCATGTGGTAGGCCAGGAGCGCGGCGAGGGCCAGGACGACGATTGCAGCGATGATGAGCGGGAAGACGAACACCCCGGCGAAGAGCCGACTGTCCTGCTTCAGGTGCATGTAGAACATCGCCACCAGCGCGAACTTCGCGAACGAGAGCGTGAGCAAGGCCGGCACGAACACCATGCGCAGGTCGCCCAGCGCGCCGGCGTGCTCACCGAAGGTGATTTCGTAGAGCGCCACCTCGAGCGCGGTGAGGATGAACAGGACCAGCCCGACCTTGGTGTACGTCCCCGGGGTCGGGTGGCCGTGCTCGTGCTCGTCGGCGGCGGTTGCGTGTGCAGTCATGCCGTGCGCCTCACTGCATCAGGTAAACGACGGGGAAGATGATGATCCACACCACGTCCACGAAATGCCAGTAGAGCGCGGCCATCTCGAGATTGATCGCGTTCTCCGGCGGCAGCTGCTTGCGGAGCGCCAGCACGAACATCGTGATCAGCCAGATGACGCCGATCGTCACGTGGGTCCCGTGAAAGCCGGTCAGCGTGAAGAAGCTCGCCCCGAACAGGTTCTTCTGCAGCGTCAAGCCCTTGTGCACGAAGTGGGTGAACTCGTACACCTGCATCCCGACGAAGAAGAGCCCGCAGGTGATCGTCGCGCCCAGCCAGCCCAGGAGCATCTTGCGGTTGCCCTTCTGGGCGCCGTAGAGCGCGAGCACGACGAACAGCGAGCTGAACAGGAGCAGGGCGGTACCGACCGTCACCAGCGGGATCTCGATGACCCCCTCGACCACTTTCCCGGTCGCCGGGTCGGTCCACGACTGATGCGGGAATGGCCCCACCGTGCTCTTGTTCCGGTAGACCACGTAGGTCGAGATCAGCGACGCGAAGAACATGCATTCGGACCCGATGAAGGTCCAAATGGCGAGCTTGCGACTGTCGAGCCCGGTGGAGGTCTCGAGATGAGCGGCTTGGGCGTCGGACAAAGATGAACTCCTGGTGGAGCCGTTGGTTAATGGCTGCTGATCTTTCCGCGAACTCCCGGTATCGACGTATAACTCGGCTCAAACCACCAATTGAACAGCCCGAAGAAGAGCAACGCGATCGCCACGATCACGCCCCACGGCCCCACCCTGGGCGACAACAGGAGCCCGACGAAGAGCAGATTCACCCCGAAGGCCGTCACCAGGGGCCAGTAGGACGGCGCGGGCATGTGAATCCCCTGCCCGCTCACCCGCGGCGGCTCCGGCAGAGGCCCGCCCCGTTCGCGCTTGGCCTCCCACAGCGGATCCCGCCCGTGGACTGTCGGGATCTCGGCGAAGTTCCACTCCTGCGGCGGCGACGGGATCGACCACTCGAGCGTCG
>JBGQIW010000094.1:0-10688 GCA_041498715.1 Gemmatimonadota bacterium
AATCTGCGAGGCGGCTCATCAAGCCGGCGTCAACAGACCGGTCCCGGTATCAAGATTCCGTTAAGACGTTGGGGACGCCGCAGATAGGCCACGGGTCGCAGTGTCATTCAGATCGTGCATAATCAGCAATACTCTGATGACATTTCCCCATAGATCACGGCATTTTTGGCATCTCTGATATCAAGATTCCGTAAAAATTGCAGCAGTCGGCATTGACAGCGTGTGGCCCATGCCCGATGGTACGAGCCGATCATGGTTTCCCTTTACGCTTTCCGAACGCCTCGGCCGCTGCCGTTCCCGGGCACCCTCACCACGGTGCTCCTAGAACCGGTCCGCGCCCGCATCTGCCGAAACTCCCGGCCCGCCATTCCGCTCGCCTGATCGCACTGCCGCTCGGTCGCCGCATCCAGGCCCCGTGCGGGAACGTGGACGATTGACGGTACCTGACCCAGGGCTCGGGCCCGGGGAAACCATCCTTGAAGGAGGCTGTTGTGCCGACCGCGACTGAACCGCCAAGCGTCAAGCCATCCCTGGGACTGACGGGCGCGACAATGAACGCCATGGCCCTGATCGCGCCGGGGGCGTTTCTGTGGACCACGTTCCAGCTCCAGGCGGCGGCAGCGGCGCCGAGCGGCGCGTCGGTCGGAAGCGACACATGGGCGGGGATCGGGCTCGCGCTCATCCTGGCCTTCCTGAGCGCGATCTCCTACGCCGAGCTGGCCAAGCTGTATCCGGAGGCCGGCTTCGGCAGCACCTACTACTTCGCGGAGAAGGCCTTCCTGGACCGGGAGACCTCGGCCCATCACCGGTGGGCGCGGCTCGCCAAGCTGGTCACCGGGTGGGCGGCGCACCTCTACTACTGGGCCTATCCCGGCGTCATGGTCGCGTTCGTGGCGACCCTGATCGGCTACATCTACAACCAGGTGACGGGTAACAACCTCTCGAACACGACGCTCACGCTCATCGCCATCGTCTTCGCGATCGTGACCGGCTTCATCGCGAGCCGGGGAGTCACCGGCTCCACGCTCACCGCCGGCGTCATCAACGTGATCCAGTTGATCACCCTGGTCGGCTTCAGCGTGATGGCGATCGTGTACCGCTCCACCAACCCGGGCGGCAACAACGCCTGGACCTTCTCCAGCGCGTGGGACGTGATCAAACCGCATTCGGTGACCGGCGTGCTGATCCAATCGACCATCGCGATCCTGATTCTGGTGGGCTTCGAGAGCTGCACGGCGCTGGCGGCGGAGACCAAGGACGCCAAGCGGAACATCCCCCGGGCGGTGATTCTGTCGCTCGTGATCCAGGGACTGTTCGCGTACCTCTTCGAGTACTTCGCGGCGGGCTACATGCTGAGCGATCAGCTCACGACAACCGACGCGAACAAGCAGGTCGTCACCGGGCTGGCGGCGGCGGCGACGTCCAGCGCGCCGCTCGGCGACATGTCGATCCTGCTGGGCAACCGGCTGCTCAACGGGCTCGGCTTCGGACTCATGATCAGCATCGCGGTCACCGTGGTGCTGGCCCTGATCGGAACCACGCTCAGCTGCATGAACACCGCGGCCCGGGTCACCTACGCCATGTCGAAGGACGAGGAGATGCCGGAGATCCTGGGCCTGCTCCACGGCAAGTTCGCCACGCCGGCCCGCGCCATCTGGGCATTGGTGGCGTTCTCCTGCATCATCGCGGCGATCGGCGTGCAGTCGGTGGTCGGGCTGACCGGCATCACGCTCGCATCCAACTTCGGCACGTTCATGCTGTACGGACTGACCTGCGTGTGGACCATCATCGCGTATGGCGGCGCCCGGGACTCGCATTTCATCAAGCACCGGATCGTGCCGTGGCTGGGGCTGTTGGCGAATCTCGTCATGCTCGGGTCGATCATCTACCTGTACGTGATCGGCAACGCCGACTCCAAGAAGGAGGCGTACATCTGCTTTGCGATCGCCGGTGGGTGGGCCGTGGTGAGTGCGATCTACTTCACCGTCAAAGGCCGGGGCCGCGCGACGGGCCTGCCCGCGATGGTCGGCGCAGCGAAGGGGTGACGATGCCGGGCCATGGGTGCGCGCACCATGGGCATCCGCGTGGCTGAGAGCATCGGAGGACCCGCGGAGGGAGGAAACGAGGATGCCCGGCGGGTGGGACCGGCAGCGTGCCGTGTCGGACCCGCCGGGGCTGCGGGGCTGCTGGTCGAATTCGCCCAGCGGACCCGGATAGGCGCCGGTCGCACGCTCAACGAGGACGCGATCGGGGGCTGGCCGAGGGACGGCGGATTTCTGTTCGCGGTGGCGGATGGGCTGGGCGGGTACGACGACGGCGAGGTGGCGAGTCGCCTGGCGCTGGATGCGCTGGGCGACGCGCTTGCATCGGCGTCGCCGACCTGGCGGCCAGCTCGCCGGCTTAGGCGCGGGTTCGAGCAGGCGAACCTCGCGGTCCACGCGCGAGGCCGGATGCGGACCACGCTCACGGCCAGCCTGCTGGAGCACGGGACTCTCACCACCGGACACGTGGGCGACTGCCGGATGCTCGTCTTCCGCGACGGCCTCCTCGCCCAGCGCACCTCCGATCACAACGTGGCGGGTCGGATGGCGGAGTTCCGTCTGCTGTCCGCCCGGGGCATGTCGCGCCACCCGGGGCGTCGCGTCCTCACCCGCTGCCTGGGGAACGACGCGTTCGTGCGAGTGGACATGACCTCCCTCCAGGTCCGTTCCGGCGACATCTACCTCCAGTGCAGCGACGGCATCGCCTGGCTCTCCGGACCGGAGATCATCGAGGTCATCGTGCAGCACGATCCTGCCGAGGCCGCCCGGATCCTGGTCCGGCGGGTAGTGGAGGCGGGCGGGGACGACGACACCAGCGTTCAAGTGCTGTCGGTGCTGGCATGCCCGCCGGCACCGCCCAGGCCGGGGTGGCTTGGCGGCTGGCTCAACCGACTCACCGCGCGCTAGCTTTCCCGTCGTTCCCGCGTCTCCCCCTCACCGCTGGCCACCTATGCCTGAGAGCCGTTCGCAAGAGAACATCCTGGAGGAGCTCCGCCGGCAGGGGATCCGCTCGCTGCTCCTGCAATTCACCGACCTGCTCGGCGTGAACAAGGCAGTCGAGGTCCCGTCGACGCACTTCGCCCGCGCGCTCGCCGGGCAGACGATCTTCGACGGCTCGGCCCTCGAGGGGTTCGCCCGGACCGAGGAGGCGGACGCGCTGCTCGTCCCCGATCTCGCCACGTTCCGGGTGTTCTCCTGGGGCCCGGGCATGGGTGAGGCCGCGCGGGATCCGACCGAGCTCGTGGCGCGGCTGGTGTGCGACATCCGGTATCCCGACGGCCGGTCGTTCGAGGGATGTCCCCGCACCGCGCTCAAGCGGCAGCTCGAGCTCGCCAAGAAGGCCGGCTTCACGACCCAGGTGAGCTTCGAGGTGGAGTTCTTCATCTTCGAGCAAGGCGTCCCGCCAACCCAGCCGGCGGATACCGGCAGCTACTTCGATCTCCGGCCGATGGACCGCGGGGAGCGGGCCCGCCGGGCGATCACCGCGGCCCTGGAGGACATGCAGCTCGAGCCCGAGTCGTTGCACCACGAGGTGGCGCCGGGCCAGCACGAGATCGATCTGGCGCCGGCCGATGCGCTGAGGGCCGCGGACGACCTGGCCACACTCCGGGTGGTGGTGCGGAACGTGGCGCTGCGGCACGGCCTCGTCGCCACGTTCATGCCGAAGCCGCTGTTCGGCTGGAGCGGCTCCGGGCTTCACACGCACCAGACGCTGCTCGCCGACGGCAAGAACGCGTTCCACGAGGCCGGCGCCCCGCTGGAGCTGTCGGACATCGGCCGCTGGTACATCGGCGGCCTGCTGCGGCACTCGCGGGGGTACTGCGCGGTGACCAATCCGCTGGTGAACTCCTACAAGCGGCTGGTCGGGGGGTTCGAGGCCCCGGTGAACGTGACCTGGTCCACCCAGAACGTCTCGCCGCTGGTGCGGGTGCCCGCCGCCCGGGGCGAGACGGTGCGCTGCGAGAACCGGCTGCCCGATCCCGCCGCCAACCCGTATCTCGCGCTCGTGGTCCAGCTCGCAGCCGGGCTGGACGGCATTCGCGAGAAGATCGATCCCGGCGATCCGGTCAACAAAAACATCGCGCGGATGAGCTTCCGCGAGCGGCGCAAGTTCCGCATCGACGACCTGCCCCGCGATCTGCACGAGGCGCTGGACTATCTCGAGCGCGACCGGGTGATCCGCGACGCGCTGGGCGAGCACATCTACGAGCGCTACGTGGACGCCAAGCGCGAGGAGTGGGAGGAGTACACCGGCCGGGTGAGCCCCTGGGAGGTCGAGCGCTACTTGGGGCACTACTGATCCGTGCAAGACCTCCTGCCGGGGCAGGTGCTGGATCAGTATCAGGTCATCGACGTTCTCGCGCGCAGCGGCATGGCGACCATCTACCGGGCCCGTGACCTCGAGAACGGCCGGACGGTCGTGCTCAAGGTGCCGTATCCGCAGTACGAGAGCGACGTCGTCTTTCACCAGCGGTTCCGCCGCGAGGAGGCGATCGGGCTCAAGCTGAACCACCCCGCCATCATCAAGGTGTTCCGGCCGCGGCTGAAATCCCGGGTCTACCTGGTGCTGGAGTACGTCGAAGGAGAGACGCTCCGCGAGCGGCTGGAGCGCGAGCGCGAGCTGCGAGGAACCGCGCGGCTGCCCGTCGACGTCGCCCTCCGCTACCTCACGGCGATCGCCGACGCGGTGGCCTACCTGCACGCCAGCGGCATCATCCACCGCGATCTCAAGCCCGAGAACATCATCCTCACGCCGGACGGCGGCATCAAGATCATGGATTTCGGGATCGCGCTGGACCGGGGCGCGCGGCGCATGACGTGGGGGGCCCTGTCGCAGCCGACCGGGACGCCGGACTACATGGCGCCGGAGCAGATCAAAGGCAAGCGGGGGGACGAGCGGGCCGACGTGTACAGCCTGGGCGCGATCCTCTACGAGATGCTGACGGGTGGGCCGCCGTTTCCAGAGTCCAATCTCTACGCGGCGATGCAGAAGAAGCTGCACGAGCCGCCGCCCCCACTCCGGCGGGTGCGGCCGGAGATCCCTCCCGCGCTGGAGCAGGTGGTGCTCCGGGCCTTGGCCCGGGACCCGGAGGATCGGCCGGCGAGCGTGAAGCAGGTCGCGGAGTGGCTGGCGCACCCCGAGCTGATGGAAGCGACGCCTGCACCGGAGGCGAGGGTCACCGTTCGCCTGCCGCCGCTGCCGGACTGGGCGCGCGCGGTAGGCTGGGCGCTCGTGATTCTGCTGGTGTCGGCGCTGCTCGGGTGGGGGCTGACCCGGATCTCAAAGGCTCGCGCCGCGCCGCACGTGCAGGTACCGCAGCGCTGAGAGCGCCGCGCCGGTCGGGATAGCGAGTCTCGAGCGCCAGACGCAGGTCATCGTGCCAGACCGGGATGGTGAGCTCGGTCGAGGCGAACCAGCCCGACGCGCGCGCTTCAACCAGGAGCTTCACCGCCGTTACTGCGGCGGGCTCTCCCAGCGGACTCCGGCGCCAGACGTACTCGCCGGGCAGCGGGCGGGACGCGAGCCGGAGGCTCGCGAGCGCCGTGGTGCGGGTGAGAAGCACCACCGCGGCACCGCCTTCGTGCGCGGCGCGGGAGACGCGTACCATGGCGGTGGTGTCGGGGTCCACGCCGTCGAGGACGACGAGTCCGAAGCCCCCCGAGCGGGCGAGCTCCTCCACGGCGCGCAGTCCGGCGACCGGCCCGTCAGGCCGGATGAGGAGCGGCCCCTCGCACCAGCAAGCGCCGAAAACCGTATGGGTGGCGTCGATCCAGACCGCTCGTTCCCCGCCCGCCACGGTCCGGAGAGCGGTGGTCCGGAGCAGGGCGGCCACACCCGGCGCCGGGCTCCAGACCGCGATCCGCCCACGTTGGAACCCCCCGTCCGGCAGAGCCGTATCCAGGGCGGTGATGCCGGTGGATACCGTCCCGCGGGTCCAGCCCCGGTTGGAAACCGCGTCCGGAAATCTTTGAGACAGAACGGCTTGGATTGCTACAACCGAGGCAGCCGGCATGGGGGCTCCAGGAAACCGAATATATACCGAAGCCATACAATACAGGCTGGATTAAGAGCGGGCAAGACGGCGCCTCAGGGCAACGCGCGCCCTTCGGGCACGAGCGCCCGGGCGATGGTGTTCGCGTCGGTCCCGAACCAGAGCGCCTTCGTGCCCGGGTGGTAGATCATGTTGCGAACCGTGAGACCGCCGCTTTCGGCGATCGGGGTCTCGGCGAAAAACTTCTCCGTCTTCGCGTCGAAGCCGACGAGCCGGTTGGGCTGAGGTCCGGTCTCGACGAACCACACCCGGCTCCTGTCATCCGCCGCCATCGCGTAGGGCGCGGCGCTCCCGCCGGCCGGCATGGGCCACTCGGTGAACTTGCCGGTGCCGGGATCGAAGCGACCCAGCATGCCCCGGGTGTAATCTCCGTACCACACGCGGTCGTCGGCGGTGATCGCGATCCGGCGGGGACGGGCGCGCGAGTCGGGGATGGTGTACTCGGTCACCTTGAACGTCGCGGGGTCGACCGTCGCCACCTTGTTGGTTCCGAACTCGACGAACCAGGGCCGGCCGTGTCCGTCGATGCCGATGCCGTAGGGAAGGGCGTGCTGGGTCGGCACGGGCACGAGCCGGACGTTCCCCGTGGCGACCGTCAGCTTGCCGACGAAGTTGGACTGCTGAACGGTGAACCAGAGGTCGCCGCTCCGGTCGAAGACCAGGGTGTGCGGGTCCCGGGCGGCGCGGTCGGGCATGGGGTAGCGGGTGATCTGCCCGGTGGTGGGGTCGAGCCGGCCGATGGTACCGTTGCCGTTCCCCGCGTACCACACGGTACCCTTCGGGTCCACGATCAAGTTGTGGGGCAGGGTGCCCGGGTCGAGCTCGTAGCGCCTGAACTGGCCGGTGGTGGGATCGAGGTAGGCGATATAGTTCCCCACCTGTCCCACGAACCAGACCCGGCCCTGCGGATCGAGATAGGGATCGCGCGGGCGGGTCTGCGGCCACGGCACTTTCCACTCGGTGATCACGCCGGCCTGGGCAGCCGCAGTGCGGGGAGCGCCGACCGCGGTGAGTGCCACCAGCGCGGCCGCGCCGTACGTCAACCGCCGCGTCGTTTCTCTAGGCATGGTCCCTCCTTCTAGGGCTGCGTCACGATCCGGTAGACGCCGCCTTGCTGGGTCAGGACGTAGATCTCTCCCGCTGCATCCTGCCCGAAGCTGGTAACGTTGCCCCCGGGGCGGAGCGTCTGCCAGTCCCGCTGGTCGGTCGGCTGCCCGCCGACGAAGCGGAAGCTCCGGACCCAGCCCTGGCAGTAGTCACCGTAGAGGTAGACGCCCTGGAGCGCGGGGATGGCCGAACCGCGGTACACGTAGCCTCCGGTGACGGCGCACCCCTGCGTGTGATCATAGTCGAGAACGGGCAGCGTGAGACCGGCCCGATCGCAGGAATCGCTGGCGGAGGGCGGGTAACAGTGGGCTCCCTCCATCCGGTTCCAGCCGAAGTTGAGCCCGCGCCCGTCGCCGGGAGCCTCCGCGACGTCCACCTCCTCGTGCGTGTCCTGGCCGACATCGGCGAGGTAGAGGTCGTGGGTGGCGCGGTCGAAGCTGAAGCGCCACGGATTGCGGAGTCCGAAGCTCCAGATCTCGCCCCGGGTGGCCGGTCCCGCCGTGGCGGCGAACGGGTTGTCGGGCGGGATCGCGTAGGGCGTGCCGCCGTTCAGGTCGATCCGGAGCAGCTTGCCGAGCAGCGTGGCCAGGCTCTGGCCGTTGCCGTCGGGATCGCCCGCCCCGCCCCCATCGCCCAGACCGGCGTAGAGGTAACCATCCGGGCCGAAGACCACCTGGCCGCCGTTGTGGTTGGGGAAGGGCTGCGGGATCGCGAGGAGCACTGTTTCGCTCGCCGGATCGGCGACGTCGGGCTCCGCGGAAACCCGGAAGGCTGAAATCCGCGTGTCCCCGTTCAGATTGGTGTAGTTCACGACGAAGCGTCCGCTGGACCCGTAGGCGGGATCGAACGCGAGACCGAGGAGGCCCTGCTCGGTGCCCCCCGACACGCGATCGTGGAGATCGAGGAACGGCGTGGACAGCACCGCGCCATTCTTCACGAGACGGATGCGGCCGGTCTTCTCGACCACGAAGAGCCGGGCGTCGCCCGGGGGCGCGGTCAGGTCCAGCGGGGTGTCGAGGCCGGCCGCGACCGGCGCGAGGGTGAGCGGAAGGTTGCCGGCGGGCAAGGGGTTGCCGGGCGCCGGAGCCGTCGAGTCCGAGCACGCGAGGGTGGCGACGAGGAGACACGGGAGCGAGCGAGCCATGACCATGAGGACTCCGTGATGCGTGCAGTCGTCTACACCGCCGCCGGCGGCCCGGAGGTGATCGCCATCCGCGAAGTGCCGACCCCGACGCCGGGGCCGGGCCAGGTCCGAGTGCGGGTGCGGGCGGCGGGTCTCAACCGTGCTGATATCTACCAGCGTCGCGGGGGTTATCCCGCTCCTCCGGGGTGGCCCGCCGACATCCCCGGGCTCGAGTACGCGGGGGACGTCGACCTCGTGGGACCGGGGGTGACGCGCTGGCGGCCGGGAGACCGGGTGATGGGTCTGGTCGGCGGCGGCGGACAGGCGGAGGCGGTGGTGGTGCGCCAGGAGGAGGTGCTGCCGCTGCCGGCCGGGCTCTCCTACGTCGAGGGCGCGGCCATCCCCGAGGTGTTCTACACCGCCTACGACGCGCTGGTCACGCGCGGCCGGCTTGCCGCGGGCGAGCGGGTGCTGATCCATGCGGTGGGCAGCGGGGTCGGGACCGCGGCGTCGCAGATCGCCCGGCACCTCGGCGCCACTGTGATCGGAACCTCCCGGAGCGCGGAGAAGCTCGCGCGCGCGAGGGTCTACGGAGTGGACGTCGGGATCGACACGAGCCGCACGGCGTTCGAGTCGGCCGTGGGTGACCCGGTCCACGTCGTGCTCGATGTCCTGGGCGCGTCCGCGCTCGGTGCAAATCTGTCGGTTCTGGCACTCCGGGGCCGGATGGTGATTCTCGGGCTCATGGCCGGCCGCCGGGGTGAGGTGGACCTGGATCCCGTCCTCCACAAACGGCTGGAGATCATCGGGACCGTAATGCGGACGCGGGGGCCGGAGGAGCGGGCCGCGCTGGTGGCGGAGTTCGCCGAGCGCGTGCTGCCGCTTTTCGAGGGGCGGGGCGGGCCGCCGGTGCTTCGCCCGGTGGTGGAGCGGACGTATCCGATGGCCCGGCTGGCGGAGGCGCATGGATTGATGGAGCGGAACGAGAACTTCGGGAAGTTGGTGGCCGTGTGGGAGGCAAGCGAGCCGTGAACGGCGCGCCCTAGAGCAGCTGCGTCTGGTCGTCCGGCGGCCCGGCGACGGCCGCTTCCCGGAGGCGGTCGTCCGACGTGAAGCCGTACTTGCGGCGGAGTGATCGGAGGCGGCGGGAGAGCGCCTCGCGGTAGGCTCGATCCGCAGTTTGACGCCCGGCATAGTGGCGGGCGTAGCGCTGGGCCAGCTCGGGAAACTCCCGGGCCAGGTGGGGAAGGAAGCGGCGCCGCGCCGCGGGGCCGAGGCGGAGCGCCGACCCGACCACGTGGCGGGCACCGGCCTCCTTCGCCGCCCGGAAGAGTGCATCCAGCGCTGTACGCCCGTCGGTGACGCAGGGGATGACCGGCGCCAGCATCAGGCCGGCGTTGATGCCGGCGGCCGTGAGGCGCGCGAGCGCGCGGAGCCGCGCCGCGGGCACCGGGGAGCGGAGCTCGAGCCGGCGTGCGAGCCGGGCGTCGAGGGTGGCGAGCGAGATGTCCACGCTCAGCTCGTGCTGGTCGGCGAGGCGGCGGAGCAGGTCGAGATCGCGGGTGACGAGCGGCGACTTGGTGATGAGACCGAGTCTGAGCCCGCGCCAGCCTAGCAGCGCCTGGAGCACGCTTCGGGTGAGGCGAAAGCGGCGCTCTGCCGGCTGGTAGGGATCGGTGGCGGTGCCGATGACGAGCGGGGCGCCGGCGAGCTTGGCGGGGTCGAGCGTGCGGGTGAGCGCATCGGCGACATCGGGCTTGATCAGGATGCGGCGCTCGAAGTCCATCTGATCCGCTTGCCCGCCGAGCCGCTCGATGGTGTAGCGATGGGTGTCGCGGGCGTAGCAGTAGGTGCAGCCGAACTCGCAACCGACATAGGGGTTGAGCGACCAGAAGCCCATGCGGGTCGCGACCGCGGAGTTGAGCACGGAGCGGACCGGCAGGGCGAGGAACTCCGTGCCTCGGGCGCGGCGGTCGAGCGGCGTGAGCTGTGGCCGGACGGGCGGCTGGGTCGGGAGGAGATCCAGCTGTGGCAGCTCCTGGACGCGCCTGGGGGTTGGGTTGGCGGTGGTCATCCGCATTTGCCGAAACCGCAGCGAAGACAGCCGACGCAGCCGGACGCGGGGACGAGTGGGGCTCCGCAGTCGGGGCAGTGGGCGGCGAGCACCCCGCCCGCCGGGTCCGCAGGGGGTGTCCAGGTGCGAGGGACGCAGATGGTTGGGGCGAGCTGGGCGGGATTCTTCACGGCTTCCGGGTCGCTTAGCTTGATACCCGAATATAAACCGAAACAGACGGCCGTCAATCGTCGCCCGGGATAAGAGACAACACCTCCCGGAGAGTTCACTGGTCCGCCCCCAACACCCCC
>JBGQIW010000095.1:0-10337 GCA_041498715.1 Gemmatimonadota bacterium
CGAAGATCAGCGTGTCGCTCCTCCCGCCCGGAGCGCTCCGGCAATCGGGGCAGGTCGCGAGGCCCGCCGCCGCGGCCGAGCCGCAGAGCAGGCAGAAGTCGAGCGATGGTGCCCGCCTGGAGCCGGCGAGCCCCTGGTCCGGGTTCCGCTCGCCGAGCGCGTCGCGCAGGCTGGTTGCCGAGTGGTACCGCTGCGCCGGGTCGGAGGACGTCGCCCGCGCCACGATGGCGTCGAGCCAGAGCGGCAGGTCGGCGCGGAGGACGCGGGGGTGGTAACCCTCCACAGCGGGCGTCGGCGGCAGGTGCGACGAGGGGCTGTCGGGCAGCCGGCCCGCCAGAGCGTAGTGCAGCGTCACTCCCAGCCCGTAGACGTCGGCCCGCGCATCGGCGCGCGCCCCGGCGACCACTTCGGGCGCCAGGTAGGGCAGCGTGCCCACGAGCGCCCCGGTGCGGGTTACCGTCGCCTGGCCCTCGAGGCGGGCGGCGCCGAAGTCGGTGAGCCGGGCGCGGCCGTCCGCTTCGAGCAGGATGTTCTGCGGCTTCACGTCTCGGTGGAGAATCCCGCGGCGGTGCGCGGCGGCCAGAGCGCCGGCGACGTCGCTCCCCAGGCGGGCCGCCTCGTCGGCGCTCAAGGGTCCGCGGGTCCGGACGCGCTCGGCGAGGTCGGGACCGTCCACGTACTCCATGACCACGAAGCTCCACGTCCCCTCCTCGAGGAAATCGTGGACCCCGACGATGTTCGCGTGGGCCAGGCCGCGGACGGCCTGGACCTCTCGCCGCATCCGCTCCCGCGCCAGCTGGGCCCCGGCGGGAGGCGGCACGAGGAGCTTGACGGCGACGGGCCCGTCGAGGTCGCGGTCGCGCGCGAGGTAGACGACCGAGAAGCCGCCGCGCCCCAGCTCGCGGACGATCTCGTAGCGGCCGGTGAGGACGTCACCCGGCGCGAGGTAAGCCGACTGGATCATGACCCGGAGGTGAGCCGCCCCAGGACCTCGACCGCGTTCGAGCGCCAGCCATCCTGGGTGGTGTAGAGCTGCAGGAAGCGTTGCAGGTGCTCCGTCGCCGGTCCGGGCTGGGCCAGGGCGTACTCGGACATCCCGGCGTGGTAGAGCGCCATGTAATTGTCGGGCTGGTATTCGAGCACCAGCTCCATGATCGGGCCGGCGGACTTGTCGTCGCCCGCGTCGGCGACCGGATGCCCGGTGTCGAACACGATACCGGCCGCGCGCGATCGGTCGCCCGCGGAGAGCCGCTCGATCGTAGTGCGGGCCTGGTCGATCTTGCCGGCCAGCGCGTAGCAGGCGGCGCTGTAGCCGAGCCCGCTGGCTGTCGAGGGAGCTGGGGAGCGTTGCTGCGCGGTCTCGACCTCGACCGAGTTGCAGTACGGCTTGATGCCGGCGAACCAGGCGGCTCCATCGCCGCGGGCGCCGGGCCCGCCGCCCGGCGGGGCGCCGGTGCCGTGCGAGGGGCTGGCAGGATGGCGCACCAGGAGGAACGCCACGCAAATGGCCAGATACGCGCCCCCCACCAGATACAGATATCGCAGCATGACGTTGGCCTCCCTTTCGCCTACGCCTCTGGGGACGCGCCGACCACCCCGCCCTTACACTCGCCGAGCCCGATTCGTGCGAACCCTTCCCGCTCACACCAGCCGCGCATCACCACTTCGTCGCCGTCCTCCAGGAACCGCCGCTCCTCGCCCGTCGGCAATCGCAGCGGCTCGGCGCCGCGCCAGGTGAGCTCGAGCAGGCAGCCGCGCGAGTCCTTGCTCGCGCCGGAGACCGTCCCGCTCGCGAGCAGATCGCCGGGCCGGAGATTGCAGCCGCCGGACGTGTGGTGGGCGAGGAGCTGCGCCGGCGTCCAGTAGAGATCGGCCAGCGTGCTCCGGCTCAGCCGCATGGGCGGGAGCTTCTCGGCGCGCATCCGGGCCGACGACAAAGAGACCTCGAGCGAGATATCGATCCCGCCCGCGCGCCGGTCGTCGTCGTCGCTCAGGTAGGGGAGCGGCGCGGGGTCACCCGCGGGGCGCTCGAACGCGGCTGTTCGGAACGGCGCCAGCGCGTCCAGCGTCACCACCCAGGGCGAGATGGTCGTGGCGAAATTCTTGGCGAGGAACGGCCCCAGCGGCTGGTACTCCCAGCTCTGCACGTCGCGGGCGGACCAGTCGTTCACCAGGCAGACGCCGAAGAGATGCCGCCCGGCGTCGGCGATGGGGATCGGCCGGCCCAGCTCGTTGCCCGGGCCCACGAAGAACCCGACCTCGAGCTCGTAGTCGAGCCGGCGCGTGGCACCGAACTCGGGCGGCTTGGCCGGATCCTCCCGCGTCTGGCCGAGTGGGCGGCGCACCGGCGTCCCGCTCGGGACGATGGACGACGCCCGGCCATGGTAGCCGATCGGCACCCACTTGTAGTTGGGAAGCAGCGGGTTGTCGGGGCGGAACAGGCTGCCGACGTTGGTGGCGTGGAACACGGATGCGTAGAAGTCGGTGTAGTCGGCGATGAGGGCCGGCAGCAGCAGCTCCACCTCGGCCGAGGCAAGCAGGAGCGACGGCCGGGCCCGCGGCTCGACCGGCGCGCCGCGCGCGTCGGCCGTAAGGAGATGGCCCACCGCCCGCCGGAGCGCCGACCAGTAGCGGCCCCCGAGCGCCATGAAGCGGTTGAGCGCGGGTCCGGCGCACGCCCGCGCGGCCTGATCGGCGTCGCCGGTGAAGAGCCCGGCTTCGGTGCACGCGGCCAGATCGAGGATCGCGTCGCCGATCGCCACGCCGCCGCTCGGCTCGCCCCGCCCGAGCCGGCGGAACACGCCGAACGGGAGGTTCTGGATGGGGAAATCGGGATGGCCGTCGGCGGAGGCGACCCAACTCCGTCGGGCGGGATCGTGGGTCTCGTCCAGAACCCGGGTCACAGAAGACCAAGGGCCTGGAGGTCCTCGATCGGCTCGGTGAAGGAGCAGGAGCCGAACGCCAGCGCGCTCCTTCGCCGAGTGTGGCGCAGCTCGGTCTCGTCCAGCCGGTGCGAGCGCCAGCTCAAGCCGCCATCGTCGAAGTGGAAGGCATCCGGCGCCGTCTCCTCCAGCAGCGCGAGCGCGTCGGCCCAGCCCAAGCCGTGCTCGAGGAATGCCGCGGCGAGGAACAGATTCAGGAAGCCGAACATCGTGGCGCAGGCGCTGTCGGGTGCGTAGGTGAGCCGGTAGGCGCCACGAAGCGGATGGTGCAGGCCGGCTGTCGCCTTGAACGGCACGCCGGCGTCGAGCGAGCGCCGGAGAAACCGGAGCAGGTCGGCGGGCGCGGGAAACGCGTCCGCAGTTACACCGCCGGTGCGCACCTTGGCTCGGCCGCCGCGCCGGGCCAGCTCCGCCAGGAGCGGCGCGGGGTCCTGCGCGATCGGCAGCTCGATGTAGGCGTCGAGCTGGCCGTCGATCGCGGCCAGCTCCGCCGCGATCGCCTTGGGCGTGCCGGCCTTGAGCTCCACGGTGTCCACCAGCGCGCGCCCGGTCTGGCGCCGGTTGAACTCCGCGATGGCACCGAGGTCGGACGGGAGGGAGGGACCGGCGAGCGCGGCGAGCTTCCACGGCGCGCCGGCGACCGGCAGGCAGGGAGCGGCGGCAGCCTCGAACTCCGTCAGCCGCGACGCCGGCAGCACGAATCGCCCGAGCGCCCAGCAATGCTCCCCGGCACGATACGACCCGAAGCTCGCCACGGCGGCCGGCATGCCCAGCTCCGCCGGCGGGAAGAGGCCGGCGTAGTCGATCAGCCCGTGCAGCAGGGTGTGGAGGGAGCGCATGGGAAGGAGAATATAGATGCGCACGACCCTCCGGCGCGGGGGCATCGGAGGGTCGCGGGAACCGACTCGCGGCTAGCGGCCGGCGCGCCTCAATCTCCGGGGATCCCGTACTGCTTGAAGGGTCCCGTGAGCCCGAACGTGATCACCAGGTCGTACTGGCGCTGGGACCCGGTGGAGCCGAAGATCGCGTTGGAGTACGACGCCTTATAGGTCAGCCCGTCCACGGCAAGCCGCGCCGCCACGACGCGGCTGAGCGGAACGAGGAACGCGATGCCCGCCGCGCCCGCCACGTCGGTCCGCCCCGAGTAAGTAGTGAGGGGAGGGTTGGTGCCGCTGATGAAGTCACCCCCGCGGTCCACCAGACCGCCGCCTGCGCTGAGGATGAAGGCGACACCGCTGCCCGAGCCGAGCCGCACCATGGCGCGCGCGGTGCTGGCGAAGAAATGCGAGCTGATGTCGGGGGTGGTGGGTACCCCGCCGAGGACTGATCTGACGCCGCTCTTGTTGTAGTCCACGACGCCCTCGAACCCAAACGACGGCGCCAGCCACAGCCCCAGCCGGCCGCCGATCGTGAGCTTCGTTTCGGCGCGCTGAGTGAGGGAGAGGCCGGTCGTGGCGTCGGTCCCGACGACCAGATCCTTGAGCGGGACGTACACGCCGATCTGCGGGGTGAAGTCCACCGATACCTGGGCGGACAGGGGGGCCGCGGACAGCAGAAGCAGGGCCGGCAGGACCAGCGCTCTCTTCATGGATCGCTCCCTCACTGTGGCGCGGACTCGTCGCCCGTGGCCGGGCCCCCACGGACGGGGCCACCGCCGCCGGCCGACCACCGCTGCGGCAACTCTCGCAACTCCTTGCGCTTCTTGACGAAATGGCCGAAGGGACTGGCCGGCACTGGCAGCAATCTTACGCAAGCGATAGGCCAGGGCAAGCCGTCCGGCTCAGCCTTCGCGCCCTACCGGTTCGTTCGCCCGATCCACTGCTCGCTTTCACCCGGCTGGTGCGCGCGGAGCCGGGCCACCAGCCGTGCAGGATCGTCGTCCAGCAGAATGCCTTCGCGGTGATGCTCGGTGATGAATCCCTCGCGCACCGCGTGATCCAGGAAGCGGTCCAGCTCCTCGAAGTATCCCGCCGTGTTCAGCATCCCGCAGGGCTTGGAGTGGAGCCCGAGCTGGGCCCAGGTGACGATCTCGAGGAACTGCTCCAGCGCGCCGAGCCCGCCCGGCAGCACGACGAAGGCGTCCGACATGTCCGCCATCTGCGACTTCCGCTGGTGCATGGAGCCCACCACGATCAGGTCGGGGATGTCGGTGTTGGGCGGCTCCTTGTCCTTGAGGGTGGTGACGGTGACGCCGAAGACGTGGCCGCGGTGCTCGAGGACGGCCGCGGCCAGCTCGCCCATGAGCCCCACGGTCGAGCCGCCATAGACCAGGTCCAGGCCCTCGGCGGCGAGCACCTCGCCCAGCGCGCGGGCGGCGGCAACGTACTCGGGTCGGGCTCCGGAGTTGGAGCCCGCGAAGACGCAGACTCGGCGGACTGGCTGGTCGGGCATGGGCTTTAAGCTACCCTGGCCTCGTCCCTACTAGCCATCCTCCGGACACGGCGCTAACATGCCTCGAAGTCGCCTCTCGCTGGACCGGTCGTCATGCAGGACACACTCGCCGGGCCGACCCCGACCGTTTTTCGTCTGACGCCTCCATACGCGCGCTTCGAGGAGGTGGCCAACCTCGATGCGCTTTATCCCCCGGATCTGCCACTGGGCTCGCTGCTCGCGATCGAGCTGCCGGCGCACGACGGCTGGGCCGACGTCGCGGCGCTCGCGCCCCGGCTCCGGGTCCGCTTCCCCGCGGCGCCCCTGGTGCTGCGGGTGCGGGGCGCCGCCGGTCTGGACCACAGTGAAGTGGCGCGGCTCGCCGCGCCGCTCCACATCCGCGCGGTCCTGGGCGAGGACGCGCCGCCCCGCGAGACGCTCCAGGCGGTGCTTACCGATCCGGCGAGTCTCACCCACGAACTGGACGACTGGCTCATGGTGCGCGGCGTCGTGCCGCCTCCCATGCTCCGCGGCCTGATCGTGGACATCTTCCGGCAGGCACCCTCCCATCCCCGGCTGCACGGGCTGCTCCAGGCCCTGGGCCGGCCCGAGCGCACGGTGCGCAACTGGTTCCAGCGGGCGGAGCTGCCGGGGCCGGGCGCCTGGCTCGCTGCCGCGCACGCGGTGTACGCCGCGCTGCGGCTCCAGCGGGAGCGACAGACGTCGCTCCTCACCATCGCGGTGGAGTGCGGGTACAGCGACCACTCGTCCCTGAGCCGCCAGGCGGTGCGCCTCTTCGGCGCGCGTCCGGGCGAGATCCGGCAGACGCTGGGGTGGGAAGGTCTGCTCGACCGCTGGCTGGGACGGGCGGGCGTGCGGGCCGCCTGACCGGCTGCGCGAGGTACTCATGATCAAGGAATCCATCACGGCGCTCGCGCGCCGGAGCTTCGACGAGATCTGGAACGCCGGCAACCTGGACACCGCCGACGAGCTGTTCTCCCCCGACTACGTGAACCACGACCCGATGAGCCCGGAGGTGCCGCCAGGCCCGGCCGGCGTGAAGCAGCTCGCGGCGATGTACCGCCGCGCCTTCCCCGATCTCCGCTTCACGATCGACGAGGTGCTCACCGCCGGCGACCGGGTGATCACCCGCTGGACCGGACAAGGCACCCAGCGGGGTGCGCTGCGCGGGCTGCCACCCAGCGGACGGCAGGTCCGGGTGACGGGCATCTCGATCCATCGCATCGCCGGCGGGCGGATCGTCGAGACGTGGGTGAACTGGGACACGCTGGGAATGATGGAACAGCTCGGCGCCGCCCCGGTCCCGGCGCGGCGGGTGGTGGGGCGCTGATTGCAGGGTGAGCGCGGCCGGAGCGCGCCGCGCTTCGCGTACGCGCTCGCCGTGTTCCTGAGCGCCGCGCTTCTGTTCGTGGTCGAGCCGATGGTCGGCAAGATGGTGCTGCCGATCCTCGGCGGCGCCCCCGCAGTGTGGACCACCTGCCTCTTGTTCTTTCAGATCGCACTCCTGGTCGGCTACCTCTACGCTCACCTATTGTCACGGAGCCTCGCGCCGAGGCGAGCCGCGCTGCTCCACCTCGCGCTCTTGGCGCTCGCGGCGGTAACGCTGCCGGTGGCCGTTCCCGCCGCGGCGGCGGCGCCGGAGGCGAGTCCGGTGCGGTGGTTGCTCTTGACGCTCGTGGTCGCGGTGGGCGGCCCCTTCGTCCTGGTCGCCGCCAGCGGGCCGCTCCTCCAGCGCTGGTTCGCCGAGCTGGACCACCCCGACGCGGCCGATCCCTACTTCCTCTATGCGGCCAGCAATCTCGGCAGCTTCGCCGGCCTGCTGGCGTACCCGTTCCTGCTGGAGCCGTTCGTCGCCCTTCGGCCCCAACGCTTCGCCTGGAGCGTCGGCTACTTCGCGCTGGCGGCGGTGATCGCCATCGCCGCGACGCTCGTTCGGCGGGCCGGGCCGGCGCAGCGGCCCGCCCCAGCCGCGGCGGATCCGGCGGCGCCCGGGGCCGGAGCCGGCGTAAGCGCGCCGGCGTGGCGGTGGCTGCTGCTTGCCTTCGTGCCCTCGAGCCTGCTCCTCGCGGTGACGACCCATGTGACGACCGACGTCGCCGCGGTACCGCTCCTCTGGGTCCTCCCGCTCGCGCTCTATCTCCTCTCGTTCGTCATCACCTTCGCCCGCCGCCCGCTGATTCCCGCCGCGATCGCCGGCCGGTGGTTGCCGTTGGGGGTCCTGCTCTGCGTCTCGGCCCAGCTCTGGGCCACGGGCGGGCCGCTCTGGCTCACCCTCCTTTTCGACTACGGCCTGCTCTTCCTGGCGGCGGTCCTCTGCCACGGCGAGCTCGCCCGGCTCCGGCCCCCGGCGAGCCGGCTCACCGAGTTTTACCTCTGGGTGGCACTGGGCGGCGCGCTGGGCGGCGCCTTCAACGCCGTGGTCGCGCCCCACGTCTTCACGTCGGTGGCGGAGTATCCGCTGGCCGTGGCCGCCGTTGCGCTTCTGGTCCGCTGGTCGCCGCGCACGACCGGCGCCGCCGGTGTCGCGACCGTCGTGGTGGCTCTGCTCACGCTCGGCGTCGGGCTGGGCTACGCTGGGGCCTGGCTCGATTCGACCTGGGTCATCGCGCGGGTCCCCAGTCGGCTGGTCCTGCTGAACGCGGCCACGGCGGCGGCCATCATCGGCGCGGTGCTGCTCTGGCGGCGCCGGTTCGGTTTCCTGGTCGCGGTCGGCGTGCCGCTCATCCTGGCCGTCGTCTGGCTCGGCGAGATCCGTCGGCCGGGCGTGCTGCTCGCGGCCCGCGACTTCTTCGGGGTCTATCGGGTGCAGGACACCCGCCAGGGGTTCCGGGTGTTCTTCCACGGCACGACCCTGCACGGACTCCAGCCCGTGGCCGTTCGGCGACGGCTTTGGCCGACGAGCTACTACCATCCGGAGGGACCGTTCGGCGACGTGCTGGGGGGAGTGGCTCCGCCGCGGCCCGGGCGCCGGGTCGGCGTCGTGGGGCTCGGCGCCGGCGGCGCGGCGGCGTATGTGGGCCCGGATGAGTCGTGGACGTTCTACGAGATCGACCCGCTGGTCGGGCGGATCGCTCAGGACACTACCTACTTCACGTACCTGACCGAGGCTGCCAGCCGGCCGCGGGTAATCCTGGGCGACGCGCGGCTCTCGCTCGCACGCGACCCGGCGGCCCGCTTCGATGTGCTGGTCATCGACGCCTTCAACTCGGACGCGCCGCCGGTCCACCTGCTGACCCGCGAGGCGTTGGCGCTGTACGTGGACCGGCTTGCGCCGGGCGGGCTCCTCCTGGTCAACGTCACCAACCGCCATCTCGACTTCGATCCGGTGGTCGCCGCGCTGGCGGCCGACGCGGGGCTTGTGGCTCGGGTGCGGGATCACGCCGTGACCCGCGAGGAGACTCGTCGCGGGGCCTACGGATCGACCTGGGCGGTGTTGGCGCGACGGGAGGAGGATCTGGGTAGGATCGCGCAGGACGCGCGCTGGAAGCCGCCACGGAAGGGGGAGGGAGCGCTCTGGACCGACGACTTCTCGAACCTGGTGCGGCGGCTCCGCTAGCTCAGTCGAGGCCCAGCACGTCGAGGATGAACGCGTACTTGAAGGCCACCTCGCGGAGCGCGTCGTAGCGGCCCGATGCGCCGGCGTGGCCCGCCCCCATGTTGGTGCGAAGCAGGAGCCGGTTCCGGTCGGTCTTCCGGGCGCGGAGGCGCGCGGTCCACTTGGCCGGCTCCCAGTAGGCCACGCGCGGGTCGTTGAGCCCGGCGGTCACCAGCATGTGCGGGTACGCTTTCGGCGCGACGTTGTCGTAGGGCGAGTACGAGCGCATGTACGCGTAGGCCGCGGGATCCCGCGGATCGCCCCACTCCTCGTACTCGGGCACGGTGAGGGGTAGGGACGGGTCGAGCATGGTGTTGAGCACGTCCACGAAGGGCACCTCCGCCACTACCGCGTGGAACAGGTCGGGTCGGAGGTTGGTGACCGCGCCCATCAGCAAGCCGCCCGCGCTCGCGCCGTTGATCACCAGCCGGTCCGCCCCGGTGTAGCCCTCCGCGATGAGGTGTTCCGCCGCGGCGATGAAGTCGGTGAACGTGTTCGCCTTCCGCGACAGCTTCCCATCCTCGTACCAGGAACGGCCGAGATCCTCCCCGCCGCGCACGTGTGCGATCGCGACCACGAAGCCGCGATCGAGCAGGCTCAGGAAATGGGGCGAGAACGCGGCATCGAACGAAGCGCCGTAGGCGCCGTAGCCCAGGAGCAGGGCGGGGCGGCTCCCGTCGAGCGGGAACGGCCAGCGGTAGACGAGCGACACCGGCACGCCGGTGCCGTCGGGCGCCGTCGCGGTCACCCGCTCCGCCCGGTAGCGCGACGGATCGTATCCTCGCACCGGCGTGCGCTTCCGTACGGTGAGCGCGCGGGTGGCCATGTCGTAGTCGGCGACCGTGAGCGGCGCCACGAGCGAGGTCCAGGCCAGCCGGAGCGTAGTGGTGTCGAACTCGGGATTGGCGCCCCGGATCACGGTGCAGTCGGGGTCCGGCAGCTCGACGCGGTGTCGCTCACCGGTCGCGAGGTCCGCGACCAGGACGCGGGGGAGGCCCTGCTCTCGCTCCCAGACGACCAGATGGTCCCGGAAGACGTCGATTCCGTCCAGCTTGACGGCCGGCCGGTGCGGCAGCACCTCACGCCAGTTATCGGGCTCGTCTTCCGGCGCCTCCAGGACACGGAAGTTCGGTGCGTTGCGATTAGTGAGGATGTAGAAGCTGTCGCCGCGGTGGGCGATGGCGTATTCAACGCCTGGCTCCCGGGCCAGCAGGATCCGCGGCTGGTCGAGCGGGCGGCCGGCGAGGACGCCGCGGATCTCGGTGGTGCTGCCGCTCGCGCTCTCCAGGAAGATCCAGCGGCGGCTCCGGCTCCGGGTCACGTCGAGGGCGAAGGCCTCGTCCGGCTCGGCGTAGACCAGCACATCGTCCGCGGGGTCGGTGCCCAGACGGTGACGCAGGAGGGCCCAG
>JBGQIW010000096.1:0-10117 GCA_041498715.1 Gemmatimonadota bacterium
CTACGCCGGGCTCCTGTGGGTGGTGGCCAACGCCACGCGCCTCGGGCTCGATCCGGCGCGGGTGGCGGTCGGCGGCGACAGCGCGGGCGGCAACCTCGCCGCGGTGATGGCGCTGCTGGCCCGCGACCGTCGCGGGCCGCGCCTGCTCCTGCAGGTGCTCGTCTACCCGGTCACCAACTACGACTTCGGCACCGTCTCGTATCGCGAGAACGCCACCGGCTACGTGCTCGGCACCGAGGACATGCGCTGGTTCTGGCGCCACTACCTGATGCGCGAGGAGCAGGGCCGCGAGCCGCTCGCCTCCCCGTTGCTGGCCAGGAGCCTGGCCGATCTGCCCACCGCGCTCGTCGTGACCGCGGGCTGCGATCCCCTGCGCGACGAGGGCGAGGCCTACGCGGTGCGGCTGCGCGACGCCGGGGTGGCGGTGACGCTCACCCAGTACTCCGGGATGTTCCACGGCTTCCTGCGCATGACCCGCATCCTCGATCAGTCGCGCGTCCTGCTGGACGAGATCGCGACCGCCCTGCGCAAGGTCCTCTCCTGACCCCGCGCGACTAGAGGACGAAGGGGACCTTCGCGGCGGCCGCCACCCCACAGAGCTGTGTCATCAGGTCGTCGGGGATCGGCACGCCCTGCTCGAGCCGCTCGGCGCGGGTGAGGCGCTCGGGGTCGCCCGCCACCAGCACCGGCCGGGCCGGGTCGGCGCGCTTGGCCCCGTGCAGCACGTCGATCACGTCGTCGAGGTCGCTCTCGAACTCGCCCTCGTCGCGGAACGCGCCCGGATCGATGGCCATGAAGAAGTGGCCGATGTTGTGCGGGTCCGAGTCGCGCTGGGTCCGGTTGCGCAGCGGCGAGAACGACGCGCCCGCGAGCGTCCCGCCCAGGATGTGCACCATCACCGCGAGGCCGTAGCCCTTGTGCCCGCCCAGCTCGCGGCTGCCGCCGAGCGGGGTGATGCCGCCCTCCGGCCGCTCGAACACGTGGCGGAAGGCCTCCGTCTCGTCGGTCACCGCGCGCCCGTCGCCGTCCACCACCCAGCCCGAGGGCACCGGCTTGTGGTTGAGCTTGTAGACCTTCACCTTGCCGGCCGCCACCGTCGTCGTCGCCATGTCGAGCTGGAACGGGGCGTTGCGCCGCGCGGGCGCCGCGAAGGCGAGCGGGTTGGTGCCCATGATCGGCTCCGCCGCGAAGGTCGGCACCAGCGTGACCCCGCGGGTGGCCGAGGTGACCATGCCGATCACCCCGCGGTCGGCCGCGATCTTCGCGTAGCAGCCCGCCGCGCCGAAGTGATGCGAGTTGAACACCGCGACCACGCCGACGCCGGTGGTGCGGCACTTGTCCACCGCCAGGTTCATGGCGTGCGCGGAGACCGGGTGGCCGAGCGAGCGGTCCGCGTCGATGCGCGCCATCGAGGGCCGATCGCGCACGACCTTCCACTGCGGCCGCATGTTGAGCCGGCCCGCGCGGAACTCCTTATCGTAGGTCGGCAGCATCGAGATGCCGTGCGAGTCCACCCCGCGCAGATCGGTCTCCACCATCATCTGCGCCGTGACCGCCGCGTGCTCCGACGACATCCCCCACGCCTCGAACACCGTCACCAGCTGCGCCTCGATCTTTCCGGCCGGCACGCGCATAGCTCTCCTCGGATGGGGTCAGGTCTTACATTCCGACATTTCGGCCGTGGTCTACGCGGTGAGGCGGCGACGGACTTCCGGGAGCACCTCGCGGCCGAGCAGCTCGATGCCGGCGAGGATGTCCGCCTGCGGCATACCGGGCCAGCCCACGCGCATCGTCAGGTGGGTCGCGCCGGCCGCGCGCTGAGCGAGCAGCGCCTCGGTGACCTGGGCGGGCGAGCCGATCGCGAAGCGGTTCGCGGCGAGGCCGCGGAGCTGGGCCTCGGGCGGGGCGCCCGGGTCGAGCGTGACGCCCTCGAGCCCCCACGAGAAGTAGGCCGCGTACTTCTCGAGCAGGTAGGGCGCGGCGCGACGGATCGCGGTCTCCTCGTCGGGCGCGCACACCACCTCGAGCAGCCGGCAGATCTGCGCGTCGCCGGTCCGTCCCTCGGTGGCTCGCGCCGCGCGGAACGCCCGGGCCTGCGCCGCGAACTCGTCGACGCGCGGCAGCGGCACCACGAGCCAGCCGTCCGCGATGCGCGCGGCACGCGCGATGCCCGCGGGGACCTGCGAGCCGACCAGGATGGGCGGGCGCGGCGACCGGATCGGGCGCGGCCGGATCGTCACGTTCTCGAAGGTCCAGTGCCGGCCGCGGTGGGTGACCTTGTCCTCGGTCCAGAGCCGCCGGATGATCTCCACGCCCTCCGCGAGCCGGCTCACCCGCTCCGCCATCGGCACGCCGAAGATCGCAAACTCCTCCGGACGGTATCCGAGCCCCACCCCCAGCAGGAAGCGCCCGCCGGTGAGCACGTCGAGGAAGGCGCCCACCTCCGCGATCTCGACCGGGTTGTGCAGCGGCAGCAGCACGAGGTTGGTGCCGATCTCGAGCCCCGGCACCTCCGCGGCCAATCGCTGGAGCATCGGCAGCAGCGGGAAGTAGTGGAAGCCGGGCGTGACGTGGTGCTCCCCACCCCAGATCGAGTCGAACCCGAGCGAGCGGATCAGGCGCGCCTGCTCCAGCGTCTCCGCAAATCGGTGCGCCGGATCGTCGCCGGCCGGGTGCTGCGCGTTCAGGTAAACGCCGAGTTTCATGTCTGGCGGAGATGGGGTCAGGTCTTACATTCCGACATTTCCGCGCGCGCCCGCCGTCCTGGGGCGCGATAGAAATGTCGGAATGTAAGACCTGACCCCGCTTTTAGCCGGGGGCGGCGCCCTGGGTGGCGGTGTAGACCGCGTAGAGCGACTGGCTCGCGGCCATGAACAGCCGGTTGCGCTTGGGCCCGCCGAAGCAGATGTTGCCGCAGATCTCGGGCAGCCGGATGCGCCCGATGAGCTGGCCCTGCGGCGTCCAGACCGTGACCCCGCTGTAGCCGACCGCGCGCCCCGCGTTGCTCGACACCCACAGGTTGCCGTCCACGTCGGACCGCACGCCGTCCGGCCCGCACTTGACGCCGTCGACCATGAAGGCGCTGAAGAGCTTGCCGTTGCTGAGCTTGTTGTCCGAGCCCACGTCGAAGACGTACATGTCACCCTTGCCGCCCGCATGGGTGTCACCGGGCCCCTTGCCGGTGCTGATCACGTAGAGCTTCTTGTAGTCGGGCGAGAAGCAGAGCCCGTTGGGATCCGGCACCAGGTCTTCCCCCGCCACCTGGGTGAGCGTGGCGTTCTTGTCGACGCGGTACACCGCGGTGGGCAGCTCGCGCTTGTAGGAGCCGAGCTCGAGCGGCTGGCCGAGCTTCGGGTTGAGCCGGCCCCCCGTGTTCGCGGGCCCGCCCGCCGCGTCCACCGTGCCCTCGTAGAGCTGGGCCCCGTAGGGCGGGTCGGTGAACCAGTAGCTACCGTCCGGATGGGGCACCACGTCGTTGGGCGAGTTGAGCCGCTTGCCGTTGAACATCCCCGCGATGAGGCTCACCGAGCCGTCCAGCTCGTACCGCACCACGCGCCGGGTGACGTGCTCGCAGGAGAGCTGCCGCCCCTGGAAGTCGAAGGTGTTGCCGTTGCTGTTGTTCGACGGCTGACGGAACACGCTGACGTGCCCGTTGTCCTCGATCCACCGGAGCTGCCGGTTGTTCGGGATGTCGCTCCACACGAGGTAGCGGCCCTGCGCGTTCCACGCCGGCCCCTCCGACCAGAGTGCGCCCGTCCACAGCCGCTGGATCGGCGCGTTGGGCTGCCGCAGTCCGTTGAAGGCCGGCTCCACCGTGAGCACGTCGGGATCGGTGAAGTACGTGGTGGGCGCCCCGCGCAGGCTGAAGTCGCGCGGGGGCTGGGTGATGGTGCTGGGCGGCCCGATCGGCGGGGTCTGCGCGCCCGCCAGGCGCGGGGCCAGGACCGCGGCACCGACCGCCGCGCCCACGCTGCGGAGCATCGTGCGACGCGACACCGCGCCGCCTTCCGGATCGTACGCTTCTTGCGCCATTGCCACCTCCCTGAGCACGTCGTTCGAGAGGAATGAGAGAAGCGATTCGCGCGGCAACCGTAGCAGACGGCCCCGAGGCCGTCAATGCGTCTCGGGCTCGAGCACGCGGCGCAGGAAGGCCGCGACGTCCTCGGGGGCCCGGCGCCGCGCCTCGGCGTCCCCGCCGATGGTCGCCCCGCGGATCAGGCAGTCGCGCCCGTACCGGCCCGCGGTCGCGGTGATGTCTTCCCCGGTCCCGCGGCGCGTGACCGTGAAGTGGTCGAGGTCCACCGCCATGTCGCAGCCGCGGCCGGTGACGAGCGCCCGTTCGAAGCGCGGCGCCCGGTACGCGTCGAAGTCGTGGTAGGCGTCCGGGTAGGTCACGACGGTGGTCTCCGCGCCCGCGGCCCGGAACCACTCCGCGTACCCGCGGCACGGCTCGGCGGGCGTGTAGTCGTCGCGCCCACCCAGCAGGAGCAGCATCGGGGCGCCGGTCACCCGCGCCGCGGTGTACCAGTCGCCGCAGTACGGGTAGAGGGCCACGTGCGCGGCGAAGCGACGCTCGTCATCGAGGACCGCGCGCCGGAACGGCTCGAGCGCGGTGTAGAGCGCGACCTGCCCGCCCTTGGAGAAGCCGATGATCCCGATGCGATCCGGGTCGACGCGCGGATGGGTGGCGAGCAGGCGCAGCGCGGCCAGCGCGTCGGCCACGTTCGCCGCGGTGGGGAGCCGGGCCTGGTCGGTCGCGGTCTCGCGCACGTTGCGCGGCGTGAAGCTGTCGACCACGAAGGTGGCGAGCCCGAGCGCCCCGAGGCGGTCGGCCCACGCCGCCTCCCGGGTGTCCACGCCGGCGCTGCCGTGCGCGATCACCATCGCGGGCACGCGGCCCGCCGCGTCCTTCGGCAGCCGGAGCGCGCCGACGACCACCGCGGGGGGCGACGCCTCGCGCCGGGCGAGCGCGAAGTAGCCCGCCGGCGTCCGGCTCTCGAAGTGGATCTGACCCACGCGCCCGTCGGCCAGCGTGCCGACCGGAAGGTCTTCCTTCCCCGCCGCGACGCCGGGTCGCCCGCCCACCAGGCAGAGGGTCGCGGCCAGCCACGCGAGCACGATTCGTGAGACCATGCGTACGATTCCTATCACAATGTTCCGGTCGGGATCACCCATCCCGGGAGGTGGACCATGAGCAAGCGGAAGGCCAAGCCCAGACGAGCGGCGGCGAAGCGGGCCACGCGCAAGCGCACCCCGACCCGGCGCGCCGGCACGAAGCGGCCGCGGGCGAAGCGGGCCCGGACGAAGCGCGCGGCGCCGGCTCCCCGCAAGCCGCGCAGCCGCCCGAAGAAGCGCACCGCGGCCACCCGGCGCAGCCGGGAGGGCGCCGAGGATCGCGGCAGCACGGTGGGCCTCCTGCGCAACCTGATCGAGCACCACGAGACCGGGCCCCGGGCGACCGCGGGTGACCTCGACGCGGACTGGCAGCGGGCGGAGAGCTCCGGCGAGGAAGCGGTGGGGGGCAGCGTGTCGACCCCGGACCAGGACGTGGTCGACGAGATCGGCCACGCGCTGGGCGTGGAGCAGCCGTCCCAGGCCCCGCTGCGGCCGACCGAGGAGATCCTCGCGGACCGCGATCGACGCTACTGGGAGCTCGAGCGGCGGGCCAGCCGGAAGGCGAGCAAGCGCCAGGAGCCCTGAGCGCGAGCCCGCGGAGCCGCGCGGTCCCGCCGCGTAGGCTATACTGCTCGGCAGCGACACACGCTCTTTGATTGCGTCAGAGAAGGCTGGATGATCGCCGGTGCGGGCAACCGCACGGGAGGAAAGTCCGGGCTCCGCAGGGCAGGGTGCTGGCTAACGGCCAGGGGGGGCGACCCCACGGATCAGTGCCACAGAGAACAGACCGCCGCCTTCACGGGCGGTAAGGGTGAAACGGTGAGGTAAGAGCTCACCAGCAGCCCGGGTGACCGGGCTGGCTCGGTAAACCCCACCCGGAGCAAGGCCAAATAGGAGAGCGATCCTGCTCGCAAGGGCAGGTGAAGCGCGGCCCGCGTGGGGCTCTCGGGTATGGCCGCTTGAGGCGCCGGGTAACCGGCGTCCTAGAGAAATGATCATCTCGCCGACGGGGGCAACCTCGGCGGTCAGACAGAACCCGGCTTATCGGTCTTTCTCTGACGCATTTAAAGATTCCAGGTACTTGGACACCGTGTTTCGGCTCACCTTGGGATGAGACATAACCAGCCACATCGAATGTCGCATAACTGCGTTAGAGGCGGAGCTGCTCATGTCTCGCCCCAAGAGAGCGTCTGGATGGCCTGCGCCAGTCGGTCGTTCGCGAGTTCGGTATAGCCCATCGTCGAGCCGATGTCGGCGTGCCCGAGGGCCTCCTGTACCGCCTTAATGTCCCTGGTGTTGCGCAGCAGCTCCGTGCCGAAGGAGTGGCGGAAGCGATGCGGGATGCAGTTCACCACCCCAGCATTCCGCCCCCAGATCCCGGTCAGCCGCTCCACGGTCCGGCGGTGCATCGGCCCGCCCTGGCGGTTCTGGAACAGGAAGGTCTGAGCCTTGCCGTCCGTCCGCTTGGTGATGTAGGCGCGCAGCGGGGCCACGAGCGCGGGGTGAATCTGGATCACCTGCGTTTTGGCGCCCTTTACCCAGGCGCGGATCTGGGCTGGTGAAAAGCTCACGTCGCCCACCTTCAGGTTGCACACTGGCGTCACACGCAGTCCGGTCAGGAAGAAGAGCTGCATCAGGAGTGCCTGGTCCTCCGGCAATCTCAGTGCCCGGAGGCGTTCGATCTCCTCGCCTGAGAACGGCCGCGGCAGGTGCTTCGGCCGCCGGATGGACTCGATCTGCTCCACCGGGTTGACCTGCCAGAGCTTGTTCTTCACACCCCATCGCCCGAACGTGTTGAAGCACGCTCGCTTGACATGGAGCGTCGACATCTTGGCGCCGGCCGCCGACGCCGTTTCCAGCTCGAGCTTGACCAGTTCGGGAGTGAAGCGCAGGACCGTATCGACCTGGGCCTTCGCGGCGAGTCGGCGGAGATGGGACTCGTATCCGACGACGGTCAGCTTGCTCCTGTTGACCCGGATCTCCGCGATGAAGGCCGTGATAGCCGACGACAGTTTCATGCGCCACCTCAACGAACGAGGGATCACCTGCTGGGTGGCGGGGATGGTGGCTGAGGCGGGCACGGGTGTCAAGAGGCCCTGCCGAGGACGGATTCGGTCCGTTCCCTGTGGCAGACCGAACACGGCACCGTGTCAGCCCGGCGTAGCCAAGCCCGCTCCGGATCCGGCCGGGCATCATGGCGAGGGCACGTCGTGACCAAGTGCTTTACCCGCTAACAACGCGGGGGTCCCGAGCGTCTTCATGGTCGTGGGTTGGGCACTTCGGGGACGCAGGCACGCTTGCATGACTATTCGTCGGAGGGGCATCCGGAGCCTGGCCGTCGGAGGCCGCGATGCCCCCTAGGGTGGCCTTCGGAGACTTGTAGGTACTCGGACGTGAATACCATGATCTGGGCCGGTAGGACCGCGGCCATCCCGCGCCAAAGCCGACCCCCGGTCGAAACGGGGGTGGCGTGGTGGTGGTCTGATCCGGTGGATTCGTCGGGGGCGATGACGATGGCGGTGGGGTGCTGATTCGGTTCAGGAGATTGCCAGCGATGGTCAGGAGCGGAGCTTTTAGCTGGGCCATCCGGGCTCGAATCGCTGGACTAAGCGCGGCCACGGCCGTGGCGCCGCCAGCGAGCCCCGTCGCGCCCGCGGCGAGGAACTTCACCGTGTTCGGGATGCGCGACGCGGGTGGGTGCGCCACGAACCAGGCAGCGACGAAGTCCTCGGCGAGTCCGCGGACGTGGTCCCAATTTTCGTCCCCGCGGAGCTGTTTCTGAAGGTGATCTCGGAGTTGATTGCGTAGGGTCGCCTGGGTGTGCCGCCGCTTGAAGCTGCCCCGGGCGCCGACCATGCGCTTGGACAGCCCGTCGAGTCTGCGTCGGAGATGTCTGAGGGCGAAATCAAGCAGCTCGCCCTTCCTCTCCCCCCGCTCCCGTTCCTCTTGAGCGGCCTGCACCTGATGCTTAGCTCGCTCGACCACGTTTGTGATGAGAGGCTCCAGGTCGCTCAAGGGAGACGACGGACCCCACTTGACGAGCGCATGTTCCAGATCTGTCCCCACTCGGAGTCGGATCGCCGCCGGGGTGTCGCCGGGTAGCTCTCGCTGGGCGCGGGCGATCAGTTGTCCGAGCCACGCCCGACGGGCCGTGGCATCACCGGTGGCGGTCGCACCAGCGGCCGGCGGCTGTGCTGGCTCCTTCGGCGGGGCGCCACCCCGTGACACCGCTAGGACTCGGAGGAGCTCGGCCCCGACAAATCGTCGCTGCCGGCCCGGCGTCCATGTGCACTCGATCTTGCCCCGTCGCTCGAGGTCGCGGAGCGTAGACGGGCTGAGGCTCAGCAGCCGCGCGGCGGCACTGATGGTGTAGACGCCCTCAGGATCGATCGGATTCTGGTCCGACATCTTGGCTCCTCTCTCGGCTGCCTTCGCACGCAGTACTGTGATGGGATCATCTCGTAGTAGAGCCGATGAGTCTCGCCGTGCGCCCGGCAACTCTCGGGCGAGTTGCCGGGATTTCGGGGCCTAGCGGGGGAAGAGGTAGCGGTCGAGGGTGGCGGACGTCGTCTGAAAGCGCCTGGCGAGCACGGCCATGGCGGCGTCGGCAGTCGCCCCGTGACGCGGGTACGGGTAGCGGAAGATGACCCCGATGTCCCGCGCAGAAAAGAGCGGGAAGCGGATCAAGAGGGCCAGTCGATATTTCCCGTTTGCGGTGTCTGCCTCGGCTGAAGCGGAACGGAGCTCGTCGATGAGCCGTCGGAGCTCCTGGTAGCGCTTCTTCATGGCCGGGCGCTCAGCCTTCGGGATGTGGGTTCCCCCCGGGAAGCGTGGGCGAAGACCGAGTTCATCCAGCCGTCGGTCAAGTATCCGCTGGGCACGAGCGCGCTCAGCGCCCCGCTTCGCCATGAGACCGAGGACTTTGGCGCGGATCTCACTCAGGATTAGCTGGTCCTGGTGCACACGCTGCTCATGCACCTGACGTCGGCGCGCAGCGAGATTCTGCTCCCACTTCGATTCCTCCTCGTCCGGGAGCCAGGTTGCCGGGAGGTTCAAGAAGCCGACGTGAACCCAGTCGTCCGCCAGGGTGGGGTAGCGACTCCAGAGGTCCTGGTAGTACCGGCGCCAATGAGGCGGGTGGAAATCTAGGAGTTCAAGTAGCTCGGCTGCATCGCGGCGATCGGGCAACACGGCAATGGCAATCCTGTCAAGATTGCGACAAGGTTGCAAATCTCGGCCCTCAAAGGTTTTAGAGAATCAAATTCTGCGAGACCTCCCTGCTTGGAAACCTACGAACCCTGCAGAATCGGCCCGCCACTTTTGCAAGGAATCGTCGGGCGGAAAGCTCCAGATTTTGTAGTCTCTCTACTCTCCCTAGTTCGCGGGGTGGAATACCCCCCGGGTCCTGGAAGTTGATATCGCTGGTTGCGGGGGCCCGCAATCATCAAGTGGTCGAAATCAAAGGGGCCGAGAGTCGTCGGTCTTTTTGAGGTCTTCGCCAACTATGAAAGTTTTCGACCGTTCAGCACCGGGCCTCCCGTGCACGCGCGTCCCGCGCAACCTGTTCGACGAGCGCCTGAGCAAGCGAGTACTCGTGCATCTCAGATCACCCCGTATGCGGTGAGGTGTCTGGCGCCGCTCGCGGCGAGGACCCTGGCCACCGTGATCGTCGGGATGGCCAGGAACATCCCGGCCGGGCCGAACAGGATCGCGCCACCCACGACGCCAAGGGCCACGACGATCGGATGGAGCTTCACGGCGCCACCGAGGACGATTGGTTCGTAGATGACGTTCTTGATCAACTCGGCAAACGCCACGGCCACGATAACCCAAATAACAAAGGTGTCGACGGTCACGAATGGCAGAAGTGGATGGACATTCTCGGCCAATAGCGCGTAGGCCAATCCGCTGAGCAGCGCCGCAGCAAACCCCATGTACGGCACCATGTTGCTGGCACCCGTGAAGATGCCGATTGCAATCGCCCATCGCAGCGGGACGCCAA
>JBGQIW010000097.1:0-9754 GCA_041498715.1 Gemmatimonadota bacterium
CCGCGCGGGGTCTGGGCCCCCGCCGCGGACGCGAGCCACACCGTCGCGATGAGCAACAGCGCGAGCCGCCCCAGGAACCGCATGGCCGGCCTCCTCCTTCGATTACATTTGCTGACGTTCGATGCCCTGGCGCGATGACGCGCGTCACTGCCCAGCAAGGCGTAGACCACCATCGGGCACTCCTCGCGTGCACTCGACGCACGCCCATTCTGTCCTCTCCCACAGACATTCATGTCTCCCAAGGCCCGCTCCACGCTGATCGTCGGGTTGCTCCTGTTCGCCGCGGTGGCGGTCCGGCTCGGCATCTGGCAGCTGCACCGCCGGGAGGAGCGACTGGCCGCGAACGCCATCGCGACCATCGCCCGATCGGCGCCCGAGCTGGATCTGGCGGTCCGGGCCAGCGCGCCGCTCGGGGGACGCCGGGTCCGCGCGACCGGGACGTATGACCGCGCGCACGAGCTGGTGTTACGTGGGCGCGCACTGCAGGAGGTACCGGGCGTCGCGGTCGTGACGCCCCTGCGCGTGCCGGCGCTGGGCGACACCGCCGTGTTGATCGAACGAGGGTTCGTGCCGGCGCCCGACGCGGTCACCCTCCCGCCAGATTCAGGGGCGTTGGACGAGCCCGGCCCCCGCACCGTTCACGGGGTCGCCCTGCCGCTTCGAAGCGCGGCGGACAGCGGCGCGCCGCTCGAGCGCGGCGGCCGGACAACCTGGCGCCGGCCCGACCTCGCGGCGCTCCGCCGGCGCCTCCCCTACCCCATCCTCGACGTGTACGTGCAGGAGACGCCCGACAGCGGGCTGCCCCGCATGCCGCGCCGGCGCGAGCCCCCTGCCTTGGACGACGAGGGACCACACCTGAGCTACGCACTGCAGTGGTTCGGGTTCGCGGTGACGGCGGTGGTGTTCGCGGGGATCTTCTGGAAGAAGCGGCGCTAAAGATCAGCCGTCCGGCTCAGGCTGCGCCGGCCGCGACGGCCTCCGCCTCCCGGAGCACTCTGAGCAAGTTCCCTCCGGCAACCCGGCCGAGATCCGTATCGCTCCACCCACGCCGCGCCAGCTCGGCCAGAAGGTCGGGGAACTTCGAGACATCCTCCAGCCCGACCGGAACGGTGTCGATCCCGTCGAAGTCGCTCCCGATGCCCACGTGTTCCACGCCCGCAACGTCGCGCACGTGCTGGAGGTGGTCGGCTGCCTGGGCGAGGCTGGCGGCGGGACGGGGATTGGCTGCGTCCCAAGCCGCCAGCGCCTCGCGCCGCTCGGCGGCGTCGGCCGCGGTGTCGGCGAGCCGTTTGCCCTCGGCCTCGCGGCGCTGCTCGAAAGCGGCGACCTCGGCCGACACGAAGGCGGGGACGAACGTCACCATGACGATCCCGCCATTGGAGCGGACGCGGGCGAGGATCGCGTCGGGCACGTTGCGCGGGTGGTCCACGAGCGCACGCGCCCCCGAGTGAGAGAACATCACCGGAGCCTTCGTCACGTCGAGCGCCATGCCCATCGCCGCGGGCGAGACGTGGGAGAGATCCACCAGCATGCCCAGCCGGTTCATCTCCGCCACGACATCGCACCCGAACGCCGAGAGGCCTCCGTGACGCGCGGTATCGAGCGCCGCATCGGCCCAGTCCGTCGTCACGTTGTGGGTGAGGGTGAGATAGCGAGCGCCGAGCGCATGGCAGGCGCGGAGCACTCCGAGGGAGTTCTCGATCGCGTGGCCGCCTTCCATCCCGATCATCGAGCCGATTCGCCCCTGGCGGAACTCGCGCTCGATGTCGTCGGCGGTGAGCGCGAGCGCCAGGCGCTCGGGGTAGCGGGCGATGATGCGGCGGGCGAGGTCGATCTGCTCCAGCTGGACCCGGGCGAACCCGGCGCCGGGGAGGTCGCCGGGAAGAAAGACCGACCAGAACTGGGCCCCGACCCGGCCGAGCGCAAGGCGGGGAAGATCGGTGTGGCCGGAGGTTCTGCGGCGGAGATCGTAGGCGGCCACGTCGCCCGGCGGCGTGCCCTGAGTCCGGATCCGCCAGGGGAGGTCGTTGTGTCCGTCGATCAGAGGGGTGGACCGGAGCAGCTCGCGGACCCCCGCCAGCGCCCCGTCCGGCAGTACGCCCGGCTCGCCGCTCACTGCCGACCGTTCACGCTTCGTCGCGCCTGCGGTCCGGCTTTCCCAGCTCTATCAGCTCCGGATTCCTCGCGAACTCGGGACAGATCGTCTGGTCGTACACGTACGGCCCGCCGGTTTCCGCGTCAGTCCAGGGGAAGCCACGGCAGACCGCCGGGTAGTACGGCTGGTCGTGGATGGTACAGCGGTTGTCCACCAGGAACACGCAGCGGCCGTTGCGCACCCGAGTCCGCCACTCGCCCCAGCGGGCCTGATAGACGAGGTGCTCGCCGTGCGCCGCCGAGATCGCGGCCGCCTCCTCGTCGCTCAGAGTGACGCCGTAGGCGCAGCAGGCCGACCCGTGCGGGCAGGGGAAGCAAGGGAGCGGCGGGTAGACGGGCTCGCTCACGGACCCTGCCTGGCCGTAACCTGGGTGAGGACCCTGCCGTCGAGGCGCTCGGGCGGCCTGAGGCCCGCGAGCCGCGCTAACGTGGGCCCGATGTCGGTCGTGCTCACCGGCTCGGTGTAGCGCCGAGCGGCGATCCCCGGACCGAGAAACGCCACCGGCACCCACTGGTCGCTCACGCTGGTGGTCCCGTGCTCCGCGATCACGCGGCCGGGCGACCAGACGTAGCCGGTCTCGAGTGTGGCGCAGAGCAGCCACGGGAAGTCGTCGGGGAGGGTGCGGCGCCAGAGTATGGCGGCGGTGTCGGCGGCTGGCGCGGCCCGCAGCGTCTTCGGCGTGAAGACGCGAGCCACGCCGGGGATGGCGGCCGCCTTGGCCGCGAGCGCCGCCGCCACGCTGTCCACGTTCACGCCCGCCGAGCGCAGCCGGCCGACGTTGCCGAAGAGCAGTCCGCTCTCGAAGGCGAAGGCGGCGCTGCCGCCGGAGAGCTGCTCCGCCTCGCGCACCTGATCGCCGAACCACACGCGGCCGGCGGGCTGGCCCCGTTCGGCGGCAAGCTCGGGGAGCGACGTTATCCCGTGATCGCCAGTGAGGGCCCACACCGTGGATTCGCGCGGCACCAGCACGGCGAGCGAGTCCATGAACTGGCCGAGCCAGCGGTCCAGTCGCAGGATCTGATCGTGCAGCTCGCGGGAATCCGGGCCGTAGAGATGGCCGACGGCGTCCGTGGTGGAGAGCGAGATCGCGAGCAGGTCGGTTGCATGTCCGCGGCCCAGGCCCAGCCGCCCGACCCCGCGCATCGTGAACGCGAGTGTGACCGAGTCCATGACCGGAAACGCGGCGATCTGGAGCACCGCGGCCTCCGGATTCTGGGTGAGCCGGTGAGGGAAGGTGAAGTTCGACCCGCCCGCCTCGAAGCGCACCGAGTCGGGCTCGGGATAGGCGGAGTCGGGTAAGAGCGGCGACCAGGTCCACCCCGCGAGGGCGCGGACCGGCGAGCTGGCGTTGAATTCGCGGACCCAGCCCGGGAGCGTGTCCGCCGACCGATACCAGGTGCTGGTGGTGAAGATGCCGCTGTCGAACCAGTAGACGTCGCCCTTGCTCCGGCCGATCGTGAGGATCGCGCCGCGGTCCTTGCGCGAGACCGAGAGCACCCGCGACCCGGAGTCGGCTGCGCGGAGCCAGTCGTAGAGCGTCGTCCCGCGGAAGCGGCGGGGTGACGCCCCCTGCCCCGCGTCCTTCACCTCCAGGAGCGGCGCGCCGGGATCATCGACACCGGTCAGGTTGGTGACGATGCCGGTGTGGGCGGGCCAGTGGCCCGAGAGCGTGGTCGAATGCCCAGGCGCCGTCTCGGTGATCGCGTGGTCCTGCCGCCCCTGCTCGAAGAACGCACCCTGGCGCCAGAAGCGGCCGAGGCCGCCCTCGAGCTGCGATTGCCAGCGGGGGATGTAATCGCCGCGCAGCTGATCCACGACGACGAGCACAACGAGACGCGGGCGCGCCGCGGGCGGATGGTGGATCGGTCCGGCAGCGAGCCCGAGAGCGAAGATCATTCCGGCGGGAGCGTACATCCGCCAAGTCTAGCAGCGGCTCGCGCCCGGCGGCAGCGCAGGCGTGCTCGAACCGGCCGAACCGGCCGCCCCGCTCAGCCGACGATGTAGGTAACCCATTCCCCGGCGGCCGCCTGAAAGTCGAGGGCCCGGCCCGCCTTCGTGAGCGAAACCTCATCCCCGCCCCGCTCGTCCGCCCGAACGCGGGTGGCCCGTTTCCGGGGGGTCCCGAACACCCACCGGCCTTCCACCGGCTCAGGCCCGGCGTTGTAGCACCGGAGCACGACCCCCGCAGACTCCTCGGCCGGTTTCACCGCCGAGCATACAAGCCCCGGTCCCTCGAGCGCCACGGTCACCGGCGGGATCGCGATCTCCGTTGCGTCGGGGAGCCAGAGCGCCTGCAGCGGCAGGAACGCGTCCTCCCAGTGCCGGAGCAGCCGGTCGGGGCGCCGGAGCGACGCCGCATCCACCGGCACCAGCGCGAGCTCGACCATTTGCGGTCCGGGGCACTGCGCCAGCGGCGTGGGCGCCGGCCACGCCGCGTGACCAGGCCGCAAAGGGAGGTCGTCGCGTGACAGGGCGCCGACTGCGCGCAGCAGCGTGAGCAGCAGATCTCCCTCCGGCGTCCATTCGACCTCGGCAAATCCAGGCACCAGCAGCGCCAGACCGCGGCGCTCGAGCGCAGCGGCCGCGAAGCGGTGCGCGGGCGCGGTCGTGACCGGCATCTCCGCCGGATACCCGGCGGGATCGAACCGAACTGGAGCACGCCGGAGCGCGCCGAGCTGCGCGCCGGTGAGCAGCTGTGCGCCCGCGAGCCCCATGGCCAGTCGGGCGCGCAGGCGGTGGTCGTTGGTGCGATTGTCGAGCTCGAGGCGACAATGAACCACGGGACTGTCCGCGTGCAGCCGGACGACCAGACGCACGCCGATGCCGCCCCGCGCGAAGGCCCAGTGACTCTCCAGCACACCGACCAAGGGCCCGGCCGCGAGCACGCGAGTACGCACCGGCCCCCCGCTCCGGAGCAAGCGGGCCGGGCGCGCGGGCGAGAAGGTATAGGTGTCGCCGGCGTCGGCCTCGTCCTCGAGCTGGAGCAGCCCTTCGAAGCGCTCGCCCGTCACGCGGTCGAGCAACCGGAGCGCCCCACCCCGCCCGATGGTGACCTCGACCAGCCCGTTCGAGAGCGCGGCCCCGCGGGCGCGGACGTCGCCGCGGGCCCGGCCCCGGGAACGCGTCGGCGCGAGCAGCGTGAAGCCGAGCGGCGGCGCCTCATCCACCGTGAAGGCGACCCGCACAATGTCCACCTCGTCCTGGTCCGGGTAGTGACGATCGGCATCGAGCCGGCGCTGGCCGATCGCTCGACCCACGATCTGCACCGGGCAGACCCGGCCGTCCGGCAGCGCGAGCGCGAAGGGACGGGCGCCGGGGCCACGGCGGGCAGCGCGCTCTCCCGGCGGCCCGACCAGCACATCGCGTCGGAACCAGGTCGTATCGGCAACGACCACGCCTCCACGCGGACGTGGAGCCGGGTTCCAGAGCACAAGTCGCGGGCGCATCCGATCGGGCGCGTCCCGCGCCCGATCGGGGTCGTGGCCGATCAGCCGATGGATCGCCCGGCGGGTCACCTCCTTACCCACGGCTTCCGCGTCGGCAAAACGCACTTCCATCTCCCGGGCCACCGCGTCACTCGCGCAGCCGCAGATGGCATCGTGGAAATGGTTGGCGACCAACGCGCGCCAGGCCACGCCGAGGAGCGCCCGAAGATCATCGTTGGGGCTCGCGAGCGCCGCGAGCGGCTCGGCGATCCGCTCGAGCAGCAACTCGAGCGTCGAGTTGCGACGCTTGAGCGGCGCGCGGGTGCCGTGGACACCCTGCAGCGTCCAGGTGTACCCGTAGGACCAGCGCACCTCGCCCGTCACGACCGGCAGCTCGCGGGTCAGCGCCGCCGCGGCGCGGAGGAAATCATCCAGGCGCGACACGCGCACCTCGTGGGCCGGCTCGAGCGCGGCGAGCCGCTCACGCAGGCGGCCCACGGCCGGATGGGCCCAGTGGTGGTCCGCACCCAGGAACACGGCGACGTGGGGACCCGCGGCGCGGGCCACAAGCGAGTCCCGGAGCGCACGCCAGGCCTCCGCGAGGGCCGAGTCGTCCACGAACAACGCGGAGCCGACCTCGTATCCCTTCGGCGGCAGGTGATAGACGAGGATTTCGCCGCCGGCACCGCGCCAGCGCACCAGGTCGCGGCCCTGGGTGACCTCCGCGCCGAGCCCGCGCCAGAGCACGCCGGCCGGCAGCGCGAACCCGCGCGCCAGATCGGGGAGCATGGCCGGGTGGCCGAACGCATCGGGCGAGTAGAGCGCATCGGTCCGGCCGCCCAAGCGTTCGGCCTCCGCGCGGCCGAGCAGGAGATTGCGGACGAGAGATTCGCCGGAGGGGATCTGCTCGTCCGGCAGGACATACCACGGACCGACCGCGAGCCGCCCGGCGCGGACCAGCTGCTCGACGCGCAGGGCACGATCGGGACGAGCGGCGAGATAATCGGAGACGAGTACGGTTTGCCCGTCGAGCAGGAAGCTCGAGAGGCCTGGGTCGGCGTCGAGCCGCGCCAGCAGATCGTCGAGCATCCCGACCAGCCGGGCGCCGAACGCGGCACGCGGCAGGTACCACTCCCGATCCCAGTGGGTGTGGGGGATCAGGTGGAAGACGTGACGATCCACCAGCGACTCGGCGGGCTCAGCTGTAGTTGGTGAAGGGCTCGAGCAGGAGCCGGAGATTCAGCGGCTTGTACCGGACCACATGCGTGAGACGAACTTCGGCGTCGCCGATGCGCTCGACGCGACTCTCGAGCAGCTCGAATTCCGCGGCGGATCCGAGTCCCAGCCCGTTCAGCCGGTCGGCTTCGGCGCGACAGACGTCGCCGGGGGTCGGGCGGCTCGCGGGGTACGCGTCCTCGTGATGGGCGACGAGCGCGCGCCAATGGGTGTCGCCGGCACGCTCGACCGACGCACGAATGTCGTCGCGCGTGAAAGGCATAGGGGGACGAGACTCAGATGCGGGGTGGCTTGAGCGCTGACCGGACGACGATCAGTCCGAAGACGACCGCGCCGACCAGCAGCCAGTTCACCGAGCTCGCGTAGGAGTTCACTTCTCCCGCAAGCAGGCTCAGCGAGTTCCGGCTTATCAGCAGAGCGTACTCGACCATCCGTCACCTCCGAGGGCCAGGCCCTACCGCCCTCTGTCTCCACGCTACGCACGCGCGAGGCGGCGGTCAATCGCCCGGGTGACGACCAGCCCCGGGCTCCCCAGCCGACGCCGGGTGAGATAACCTGTAAAGGCTGGTTTACTGGTTATATTGAGCCTGGCTTCACCGGAGGGCCAGCGGATGAGCACGGAGACGACGGCGCACCCACCATTCGAGTGGCTCGGTGGGCGCACCTGCCTCGACTTTACCAATACGGTCACGTGGTCCGAAGCGGAACGCCCCAACGAGCGTCTGGGTAGCTATGGCGACCTGCTGGAGTGGGGGGAGCAGGCGAGCATCTTGAGCGAGGCGGCGGCGCGGCGGCTCCGCCGCGCCGCGCGCGGGGATCCGACGGCCGCGGACGGCACGCTCCGCGACGCGCACGCGCTCCGGGAGGCGATCCACGAGGTCATCGGCGCGCGGGCCGAGCGGCGCGAGCCCGACGTCGCCGCGGCGGGGACGTTGAACCGGTTCCTCGGGCGGGCGCTGGGACGGCTCCGCCTCGGGGTCGAGGGCGACGCGTGCTCCTGGATGTTCGTCGACGAGGGCGACGAGCTGGACCGGATGCTCTGGCCGGTGGCGTGGTCGGCCGCCAGCCTGCTCACGTCCGCCGACGCCGCGCGGGTGCGGGTCTGCGCCGCCGACGTGTGCGGCTGGTTGTTCGTGGACCAGAGCCGCAACCGCTCCCGCCGATGGTGCGACATGAAGGCCTGCGGCAACGCCGCCAAGGCCCGGCGGCACTACGCCCGGAAGCGGGGCAGCGAGCCCGCGGCCTAGCGGGCGGCCAACCTAGAGGAGCCGACGCGACGCTCCCGCGAAGCGCCCGGCGTCCAGCATCCGCGCGACCGAGAGCCCCGGCACCTGCATGGTCCCGTCGCGCCCCATCACCAGCTTGATCACGTCCACGTTGCGTCCGTACCAGCGCGTGCTGGGTTCGAGGTCCGACGGATAGACGAAGCCGGGCAGCGCGGCAACCGCGAGATCCGCCTGGCTCCCGATGCCCGACTCCGGGACCGTGCCGGCCCAGAGCGCCGCGCCGTAACGCATCGCCTCCCGGTACACGGCGATCGCCTCGGTGAGTCCGCCCACCCGGTGCACTTTCAGGTTCCACACCCTGGGCCCGCGCAGCTCGGCCACCTGCCGCGCCCAGCCCGCGTCGTGCAGCGTCTCGTCGAGGCAGACGGGTGTCTTGAGCTGGCGGCCCAGCCGCGCGTGTCCCACAAGCTCGTCGGGCCCCAGCGGCTGCTCGATGTAAAGCAGCCCGGCCTGGTCGAGCGAGCGCAGGCTGGCCTCGTGCTCGGGCCACGCGTACGCGCCGTTGGCATCCACGGTGAGCGGCACGCCGCTGCCCGCGAGGACGTCGGTCGCCGCCCGCACGGGCGCCTCGTCCCAGCCGGGCGCCACCTTGATCTTCACCCGCCGGTACCCCTCCGTCAGCGCGTCCGCTACCTGCCGCGCCAACGTCTTCGGCTTCCGGTCTTCCGGAATGCCCAGAGCGACCCCGCAGGGGATCACGGCGGCAGGCTCGGCACCCACGCGCTCTGCCACCAACGCGGCGAGGCCGGTGCCGAGCCGGTGCGCCGCGAGATCCCAGGCCGCGGTTTCCAGCCCGGCCCGCGCGAATCGATTGCCGCGGATGCCCGGCCGGAGGGCAGCGTCCACGTCTTCGGGCCGTTCGAACTCCCGCCCGACGACCCGGGGCAGCAGCACGCGCTCGAGCATGTCCCGCGCGCTCGTGAGCGTCTCGTCCGAGTAGAACGGGAGCTCGAACGGCGGGGACTCGCCATACCCCGCGTGCCCGTCGGCATCGCGCAGCACGACGACCAGGGAGCGCCGCTCCCGCATCACGCCGCCCGAGATGCCGAACGGCTCGCGGAGGGGCAGGGTCAGCTCGTAGAGCTCGGCTCGGTCGATGCGCATGATGGGAGGTCGAGAAAGTGGAGCATGCCGTCCCGGCGGTGGAGCAGGCCCCGCTCCTCCAGCTCCAGCATCACGGCGACGACTCCGTCTGCCGGATGGAAGACCAGGGCGTGGAGCGCGCGCTGGCTCCGGGAGCCCACGGTCGCGGGATACTCGTGCAGCGGGAGCTGGAAGAACGTGTGCAGCTGGACGCTCTCGCAGCCGCGCCGGGCATAGTCCACGAGCACGCGCCCGGAACAGATGTTACCCGTACCGCAGAGCGAGCCGGCAGGCACGCCGCGTGCGCGGGCTCGATCGAGCACCCGCAGGTTCCGGTCGCTGAGCTCCCAACCGCCGTACGCCACCTTTCGGTCCGGGTCGAACAGCCGGTTGAAGACGGTGGCGCCGTCGGCGCCCCGCGCGGCCGCGAGCATGTCGACCTGGAAGTCGTCGTCGAAGCGCGCGTTCATGAGCTTGAGCTGCACCCGGGCGCCGTGGCGCGCGGCCTTGCGGATCCGTTTCGGAATCTCCGCGATCCAGCGCAGGATCCGGCCCCGCTCATCGGCGAG
>JBGQIW010000098.1:0-9724 GCA_041498715.1 Gemmatimonadota bacterium
CCCGCCCGCGTTCCTGCTCGGTCCGCTTGCGGGGCTGCTCGTCGTCTCCCGGCCCTCGACCTTCCGGGAATGGGCGTGGTTGGGAGTTTCGGCCGCCTGGCTCGGCACGTGGCTCGCGCCTTCCGGCGATGTCGTCGAGCAGCTCCTGCGGGCGGCGGGGGTGCTCGTCGCAGGGGCGTTCGTCGCCGTGTCCCTTGGCTGGCGAGCGCCGCTCTTTCGCCGGGCCATCGCGGCGCTCGGACTCGCGACGCTGGCGCTCGGACTGTGGTGCGCCGCGCTGCGGCTCGACTGGCACGAGCTCAAGACGGCCCTGGCGCGGGACGTGGCGCGGTCGTTCGAGGAGATGGCCACACAGGTGGACGCGGCCGGCGGCGGCGACACCAGCCAGCTGCTGCGCCAGATGGCGGACAACGCCTCCAGGTGGGCCACGCTCACGCCGGCGCTGCTGTTCCTGGACGCGCTGGCGGGCGTGCTGCTCGGATGGTCGCTCTACCACCGGATCGCGACCCGCCCACTGGGGGAACCCCCCGCCCCGTTCGCCACGTTCCGCTTCAGTGATCAGACCGTGTGGCTGCCGGTCGCGGGCCTCGCGCTGGCGCTGGTGCCGGGCCCGGCCGCGCTGCACGACGTCGGGGGCAACCTGCTGCTCGTGGCGGTAGCGCTCTACGCCGCCCGCGGGCTGGCGGTCGTCGGCGCGGGGGCCGGCCGGTTGCCCCGTGTGACCACCGCCTTCGTGACCGTCGTCGCCCTGTTTCTGCTGCCCTTCGTGGTCGGGGGGCTCACGCTCCTCGGCCTGGCGGACACTTGGCTAGATTTCCGGCGACGTCCGGCGTCGCCGGCCACCGGAGGATTCGATCGATGATGGAAGTCATCCTGCGCGAGGATGTGAAGTCGCTGGGGAAGGCGGGCGAGTTGGTGCGGGTGCGTCCGGGTTACGCCCGTAACTTCCTGCTGCCCAAGGGCCTGGCGTACGAGGCGAGCGAGGGCAACAAGAAGCGGATCGCGGCCGAGACCCGCGCGCGCACGACCCGGGTCGAGGCGGAGAAGAATGAAGCCCAGGGGTTCGCGGCCAAGCTCGCTGCCGTGACCGTGACGCTCACCGGGAAGGCGGGCGAGGAAGGCAAGCTCTTCGGCTCGGTCACCGCGCCCGACATTGCGGACGCCCTGGCCAAGCAAGGGCTGGAGATCGACCGCCGGCGGATCGAGCTGGAGCACCCGATCAAGGCGCTGGGCTTCCACTCCGTGGCGGTCCGGCTGCATCCCGAGGTCCATGCCGAAGTCCGGGTACAGGTGGTCGCCGAGTAGCCCGACCATGACGGTCGGCATCGCCTATGTGGACGGGCCGAGGCTCTCCCGCTCGTTTTTTGCGGCGGCCGACTGGGTGGCGGCGGGCCGGGACGAGATCAACCGGATCAACGTCTTTCCGGTCCCCGACGGCGACACCGGCACCAACTTCAGCCTGACGCTCCGTGCCGTCGCCGACGCGCTCCGCGCGCTCGGCGACGCGCCGCTTCCGGACACCGCCCGCGCCGCGGCTCGCGCCGCCGTCCTCGGCGCGCGGGGCAACTCCGGAATCATGCTCGCCCATTTCCTCATGGGGTTCGCCGAGGCGCTGGGCGACCGGCAGCAGGCGACGGCCCGGGAGATCGCGGCCGGCCTCAGACTCGGCGCCAGCCGCCTCTACGAGTCGCTCGACGATCCCCGCGAGGGCACCATTCTGACGGTAGCCCGGGAAGCCGCCGCCGCCGCCGAGCGTGCGGCGGCCGATTCGGGGGACCTGGCGGAGTTCATGTCCCGCCTCCTCGCGGAAGCCGAGCGCTCCCTCGCCCACACGCCCGAGCTGATGGCGGTGCTCAAGGAGGCGGGCGTCGTGGACGCGGGCGGCAAGGGGTTCGTCCGCATGCTGGAGGGCGTGGTCCGGTTCATCGAGGGAGACCCGATTCTGCCCGCCGATCCCGACCTCGCCGGCGCGCAGGAGGCCCAGACCTTCGCGGCGGCGCTGGTGGAGGTCGCCGCCGAGCGCGACTTCCAGTTCTGTACCGAGGTGCTGGTCCGCGGCGAGCAGCTGCCCCCGGCCAACGAAGTCCGCGCGGCAATGCACCACTTCGGCGGGTCGGTTCAGGTGGCGGTACTGGCGGACGTGCTCAAGGTCCATGTGCACACCGATACGCCCGAGGCCGTCTTTAGTTATGCCGCTCGCTGGGGGCGGATCGAGACCACCAAAGCGGAGGACATGCGGGCCCAGCACCGGCGCCTGTCGCACGGCCAGCGCCGGCCGGTCGCCGTGGTGGTGGACAGCTCGGCGGACCTCCCCGACCCTGTGCTCGACCGGCACCACATCTCGATCGTGCCACTCCAGGTGATGTTCGGCAACGAAACCTTCCGCGACCGCGTAGAACTGAAGCCGGAGGAGTTCTACCGGCGGCTCCGGAATGCGAAAGATCTGCCGACCACGTCGCAGCCGGCCCCCGCCGAGTTTGTGCGAGTGTTCCGCGATGCCCTGGAAGAAGCCGACGAAGTGGTGGCACTGACGCTCTCCGGCTCGCTGTCGGGCACGTATCAGTCGGGCAAGGCGGCGGCCAAAGCGGCCGGTCTCGACCGGGTCTTCGTCGTGGACACGCGTAGCGCCTCGCTCGGGCTCGGCATGCAGGCGCTGCGAGCGGCCGAGCTGGCCGAATCCGGCTGGCGGGCGCAGGACATCGTGGCGGAGCTGGGGCGGTTGCAGGCCCAGTCCGGCGTGTTCATCACAGTGGACCGCTACGACAACCTGCTTCGGTCGGGGCGCGTGACCCGGGGCAAGGCCTGGGTCGCGGGGATGCTGGACGTGAAGCCGATCCTCTCCCTGGACGATGCGGGGCGGATCGTGCCGGTGGATCGGGTTCGGGGGCGGGACAACGTCGTGCCACGGGTTCTGTCGCTCCTCGAGCGGCGGCTGACTCCCCGCCCCAAGGTGGTCCGGTTCGGCGTGGCGCACGCCGAGGCTCCCGACGTAGCCGAGCGGGTCCGGACCGCGCTGGTGGCGGCGTATCGTCCGCGGGACTGCTTCGTCTCCCTCGCCACCGGGGTCCTGGGGACGCACGTCGGCGAGGGCGCCTGGGGCGTCTTCTACCAGGTGGAAGACGGCACGCCTACCCGCCTCGAGCACGGCCGCGTGAGCGACGGGTGGCAGGCGTGACGCCTCGGCCGCCCGAGGCGCTCCAGCTGGCCGTCGACGCGATTGACGACCTGAAGGGCGTGCAGCCGGTGGTGCTGGACCTCCGCGGCCTGAGCGATGCCACCGACTTCTTCGTGATCGCCTCGGGAACGTCCGACGCGCACGTCCGCGGCATCGCGGAGCACGTCATGGATCGGCTGGGTCGGCGCGGGCACCGCACGCACCATGTTGAAGGCCTGGGGGGGCGGTGGGTACTCATCGATTTCGTGGATTTCGTGATCCATCTCTTTCACCCGGAGACCCGCGCGTTCTACCAGCTGGAGCGGCTCTGGGGAGACGCGCCGGAGCTGCTGATCCGGTCTTCGTGAGCGGAGTCTCATTTATGCTTCGACGCTGCGGCGCCGTCCTCGCCCTCGCACTCGGCACGCCGGCGCTGCTGTCGGCCCAGTACTTCGGCCAGAACAAGGTCCAGTACGAGTCGTTCGACTGGAAGATCATCCAGACCGAGCACTTCGACGTGCATTTCTATCCGGTGGAGCGGGAGGCGGCCATGGACGCCGCCCGCATCGCCGAGCGCTCCTACGCCCGGCTGTCGAAGGTCCTGGGGCACCGGTTCAAGGAGCGGAAGGCCATCATTCTGTATGCCTCCCACTCCGACTTCTCCCAGACGAACACCACGCCGGGCGACGTGGGCGAGGGCACCGGCGGCTTCACCGATTTCTTCAAGCAGCGCAACATCATGCCACTGACCGGGTCCTACGCGGACATCGATCACGTCCTCACGCACGAAATGACCCACCAGTTCCAGCTGGACGTCTTCTCGGCCGGACGTGGCGGCTCGGCGCTCCAGGGCGTGCTCCAGATCCAGCCGCCGCTCTGGTTCATGGAAGGCATGGCGGAATACATGTCGCTCGGGCCGGTGAACCCGGAGACGGCCATGTGGCTCCGCGACGCCGCCCTGGAGAACAAGCTGCCCACCATCGAGCAGCTCACCTACGATCCCCGGATCTTCCCCTACCGGTTCGGCCACGCGCTGTGGGCCTACATCGGCGAGCGCTGGGGCGACGAGGCGATCGGAGAGATCCTGCGCGGCAGCATCCAGGGCGGGATCGAGGCCTCCTTCCGGCGGGTCACCGGCCTGACCCTGCCGCAGCTCTCGACCCAGTGGCGCGACGCGGTCCAGGCCAAGTACCTCCCGGAGGTCGGCTCCCGGGTCCGCGCTCGCGCGGTCTCCCAGGCTCTGCTCACGGAGAAGAAGGACAAGGGCACGCTGCACCTTGCCCCCGCCCTCTCGCCCGACGGCAGCCAGGTGGTCTACTTCGGCGAGCGGGACTGGTTCTTCGTGGACCTGTGGCTCGCCGACGGGAAGACCGGCGAGCCGAAGCGACGGATCCTCAAGTCCACCCAGTCGAGCAACTACGAGACCTATCGGTTCATCAATTCGCAGGCGAACTGGTCGTTCGACGGCAAGTACCTCGCGTTCGCCGCGAAGCGGGGGCCGCGGGACAACATCGTCATCGTGGACGTGGCCCAGAACCGGGAGGTCAAGTCCATCGTGGTGAAGCTGAACGGCGTCACCACCCCGAGCTGGAGCCCTGACGGCGAGAAGCTGGTCTTCACCGGCTACGACGGCGGGCTGAGCGACCTCTTCGTGATCAACAAGGACGGCACCGGCTTCAAGCGGTTGACCGAGGACAAGTACGCCGATCTGCACCCGGTCTGGTCGCCGGACGGCAGCACCATCGCCTTCGCGACCGACCGGGGGCCCGAAGCCGATTTCCGCACGCTCAAGTACAGCAACCTCCGGATCGCGCTCTACCACCTCGACACCGGAACGATCGAGGTGCTGCCCCACATGGACCAGGGGAAGAACGTGAGCCCGCAGTGGGGGCCGGACGGCCGCTCGCTGGCCTTCGTGTCCGACCGGAACGGCGTGAGCAATATCTTCCTCTATGACTTCGACACGAAGGACGTCTACCAGCTCACCGACTTCTACACCGGCGCGCAAGGCATCACGCCGCTCTCCCCGGTGCTCTCCTGGTCGCGGGGCGCGGACCGGCTGGCGTTCAACTACTACGAGAACGGCAAGTACGACATTTACGCCGTCGACAACCCGCGCGCGCTCAAGCGGGGGCCCTACTCGCCCACGCCTCTCGCGCCCGCGATCGCTCAGGTGTCGGTCCCGCGGGATACCGGCGTCTCCCAGATCGACCGCAATCCCCAGATCGGCGAGGGCGGCTCGATCTACCGGACCTCGAAGGGCTTCCGGCCCTCCGCCGATCTCGGCCGCGCCTCCGACACGACCAAGTTCGTGCCGCCGGTCACCGTCGCGAAGCTGCTCGATTCGGCCAACTTCGCCCTGCCGGACACGAGCGAGTTTTCCATCAAGCCCTACAAGGTCGGGTTCTCCGCAGACTACATAGCCCGGCCGCAGGTAGGCTACGTGCGCGACAACTTCGGCCAGGGCTTCTACGGCGGGAGCGCGATCACGCTGAGCGACATGCTCGGCAATCACAACCTGGCGTTCGGCCTCAATGTCAACGGCCGCATTGACGAAGCGCAGGCCGTCGCGGCGTACACCAACCTCACGCACCGGCTCAACTGGACCGTCGGCCTGTCGCAGGACCCGTACTTCTATTTCTTCGGCGCGGGGTATTCATCCGACCCCAACACCGGTGAGCCGCTCTATATCCAGGAGATTCGCCGGCTGGTCTTCCGCTCGGCCTTCGTGGCCGCCCAGTACCCCTTTAGTCGGTTCTCCCGGGTGGAGCTCGGGCTCCAGGCCACCAACGTAGATGACGCCGTGTACGAGATCATCGAGCCGCTGGTCTCGCAGCCCTCGATTCAGAAGATCGGGCTCGGTTCGCACAACTACGTGCAGCCGCGACTCGCGCTCGTGCACGACAACTCGCTCACCGGCTACACCGGACCCTTCGCCGGCCGGCGATCCCGGTTCGAGGTGTCCCAGACCATCGGAGGCTGGAGGTTCTTCCAGGGACTGGCCGACTACCGCCGGTACGACAAGATCGCCGGCCCGGTCGTGCTGGCGACGCGAGCGTTGTTCCTGGGCCGCTTCGGCCGGGACGCGGGCCAGTTCCAGAACTTCATCGGCGTGACCGATTTCATACGGGGGCACACGTCCGGCTCCTACGATCGCAACGAATGCGCCGTCATTCAGGCGGCGCCGGCCAACTCCCAGACCGGCTGCGTCGAGCTCGACCGCCTCATCGGGTCCCGCTTCGCGGTAGGCAACGCCGAGTTGCGCTTCCCGATCCTCACCCGGCAGATCTTCCGCAAGCTGCCCTCGGCCATACCCCCGATCGAGGGCGCGTTCTTCTACGATGTCGGCATCGCGTGGAACGATGGCAACACGCTCAAGTGGAGCCTCAGTCCCACCGACGACCTCGAGAACGTGCGCACGCCGCTCCAGGCCTACGGCGCCTCCATCCGAACCAACCTGTTCGGCTTCGTGGTCATGCGGCTCGACTACGCCCGCCCGCTGAACCGGCCGATCAAGAGCCTCTGGACCCTGAGCCTCGGACCGACGTTCTAGGGCGGTAAATGGTGAACGGTGAACGGGGGCTCCCCTCCCAAGGGAAGCCCCCGATCACTGTTTACTGTTTACCGTTTACCCCCAGCCGTCTCCCGTCTACCTTTCTCCCGTGCATCCCCGAGCCATCGCCGGCACCGCGCTCGTCCTCGCGGCCTGCGGCGGCGCCGAGCAGCACCCGGCGAGCCGCCTGCCCGACGTCCCCCGAGCCACCCCCCTCGCGAGCGTGCTGCGTGTTCCCGAGAGCGGCGGACAGGCCCGGCTCTACCGGATCCCCGGGCTCGCCGAATCCTCGTGGAAGGAAGCCGACAAGCTCCCCGCGGTGAAGCGGATGGTCGGCAGCGACCTCGAACAGGGCGCGGTCTACGCCCTCGACGCCAAGAACAATCTGATCGGGCTCGACCTCGACTCCCGCCGGACGCGAAGCGTCCTGGGCCAGGTGCGGGAGGCGGTCGTCGGCCCCGATGGCGCTGTGTACGCCGTGGACTCGGGCGCCACCGTGACGCAGATCATCCGCCGGAGCCCGGTCCGGTTTCGGACCAAGCTGACCGGCGCCACCCGCGGCCTCTATGGGACGATGAACGGTGCGCTGGTCGCGCTGCCCGCCGCCGAGCACGGCGAGGCAATGGCGCTGACTCAGGACCAGGCCCAGGGACGCACCCCGCTTCCCGGCGGCGCAGCGGCGGCGACCTACCTCGGCGACCTCGTCGCGGTCGCCGCCGACTCGGCCGTGATCCTCTACGAGCCCCAGGCCAAGCAGCCGGTGCGGGTGCTTCCCGTCTCAGGTCATGCCCGCGCAGTCGCGTTTTCGCCCTCGGGCCACCGCTTGTACGTCGCCCGCGGCAAAGATGACATCCAGGTGTTCGACCGCTTCGGCAACGAGTCGCTCGAGTCCATCAAGCTGCCGGGCACGGCGCGCGAGCTCCGGAGCGACCTCTACGGCACGTGGCTCCTCGCCCGGCCGGAGCGGGGCGACTCGGTCTGGGTGGTAGACGCCACGACCGGTCAGTTGGTCGGCACCGTCGCGACCCGATGGGCGCCCGACCTGCCGGCGGTCGCCGGGGGCCGCGCGCTCCTCGTGCGCGCCGGCGCCGACGTTCGCGCGCTCGACCTCGGCACCAAGGGCCTCGCGGTCACGGGCACGGTCGCGGGCGGCGCCGGCGATCTCTGGCTCCCGCTCGCCTGGCTCCCGCCGGAGGAGCAGCGGGAGGAGCTCGCCTCCGCCGGCGCGGCGGACTCCGGCGCCGCCCCGGCCGATACCAGCGCCGCGCCGCCGGCGATTTACCTCCAGGTGAGCAGCTCGCGGAATCCGGCGTGGGCCGACGAGCTCGCCGGCAAGCTCAAGGCGGCAGGTCTTCCCGCCTCGGTGCTCCCGCCCAAGAGCGGCGAGGAAGCGTATCGCGTGGTGCTGGGCCCGTACGCCACGCGCGAGCAGGCCGAGGCGACCGGCAAGAGTCTCGGCATGCCTTCGTTCGTCATCACGCCCCAGGATCAGCCCGCGCAATGAGGCGGGGACTCCCGACCGGAGGACGCACCGCATGAGGCTCATCAAGCTCGAGCTCACCGGCTTCAAGTCGTTCGCCGACACGGTGACCCTGAACTTCGAGGACGGCGTCACCGCCATCGTGGGACCCAACGGGTGCGGCAAATCGAACGTCTCGGATGCGGTGCGCTGGGTGCTGGGCGAGCAGTCGGCCCGGCTGCTGCGCGGCGGCAAGATGGAAGACGTGATCTTCCAGGGCTCGGCGACGCGGCGGCCGGTCAACGTCACCGAGGTGGCGCTGCACCTCGACAACACCGACGGCGATCTGCCGATCGCCTATCAGGAAGTCGTCATCGCCCGGCGCCTCTCCCGGTCGGGCCAGAGCGATTATCTCCTCAACGGCGCCCCGGTGCGGCTTCGGGACATACAGGACCTGCTCCGCGGCACCGGGCTCGGCAGCGACGCCGGCGTCGTGATCGAGGCCGAGATGATCAAGCTGCTGCTCTCGGACCGGGCCGAGGAGCGGCGCTCCCTGTTCGAGGAGGCCGCCGGGATCTCCCTCTACCGCGACCGCAAGCACTCGACCGAGCGGCGGCTGGAAGAGACCGCGGCCGACCTGCAGCGGGTCGAGGATCTGATCACCGAGGTTCAGTCGCAGATCCGGAGCCTCGCCCGCCAGAAGGGTAAGGCCGAGCGGCACGCGAAGCTGACCGAGGAGAAGTTCGCGGTTCAGCTCACCCTCGCGCGCCGTCACCTCGATCGGCTCGCGGAGCGCACCGTGGGGCTGGAGGGTCGCTTCGAGGAGCTGAGCCGGCTGCTCCCGACGGAGCGGGACGCGGTGGCGACGGCGGAGCTGGGGCGGGACGTGATCGCGCGGGCCCGCGCCGCGGCGGAGATGCAGCGGACCGAGATCGCCCGGCGGCTCGGGTTCGTGCGGGTCGAGCTCGAGAAGCTGGACGGCGACCTCGCTCTCGCCACCGAGCGGCTGGGCAATGCCACCGCCCGCCGGGTCAAGGCGCATGAGGAGCGGACCCAGATGGAGCTCCGCGCCCAGCTCGCCGCCGCTGAAAGCGACGCGGCCGGGGCCGACCGTGCCGCGGCGGAGGCGGAACACCGCCAGATCGAGACCGAGGTCGCGAGTCGCACCGTCGAGGAGGAGACGGGCCGCGGGCGGCTGGTGGAGCAGCGGGGGGTGGTCCGGCGGCGGGAGGAGGAGCTCCAGACCCGTGCCCAGTCGCTTCGCTCGCTCGAGGGCGAGCGGACCGCGCTCGAGGGCGAGCTGGCGTCATTGCGCGAGCGCGCCGCCCAAGCCACCGCCCACTGCGGCGGCCTCAAGGCCGAGCTCGGTGTCGCCGAACGGCGCCGGGATCACGCCATCGAGCAGAGCTCCTTCCGGAGCCACGACGCCAAGCGCGCCGCGGCGGAGGCCGAGCACGCCCGCCACCTCGTCGCCGAGGGGCGCGAGCGCGAGGCCCTGGTCCGCTCCGAGCGGCGGCAGGCGGAGGAGTCGCTGGCCCAGATCACCGCACGGCGGGAG
>JBGQIW010000099.1:0-9367 GCA_041498715.1 Gemmatimonadota bacterium
CGGAGTGGGTAAGCAGCGCCTCGCCCTCTGGCTCGGCCAGCTGCTCCTCTGCGAGGAGCAGGGCAACGAGCCGTGCGGGCGGTGTCGCGCCTGCCGGCAAGTGGAGACGCTGGCGAACCCGGATCTCCATTGGTTCGTTCCGATCGCCCGACCGAAGGCGACGGAGCCGGACAAGCAGGTCGAGGAAGCCGCGGAGACGCTGGCCCAGGTCATGGAGGAGCGCCGGGCCCGAAGCCTGTATCTGGCGCCCGATGGGATGGCGAGTCATGGGCTGGCAAGCGTTCGGCTCCTCCAGCGGCGGGCCGCGCTTACCCCGGTAGCGGCGAGCCGCAAGATCTTCATCCTGGGCGACGCCGATCGGCTCGTGACCCAGGAGTCGAGTCAGGAGGCGGCGAACGCGCTTCTCAAGCTGCTGGAGGAGCCGCCGGCCGACAGCGTGTTCGTGCTCACGACGGTGGACGCCCGGCGCCTCCTGCCGACCATCCGATCGCGAGCCGTCCCGCTCCGGCTTGGCCGGCTGAGCGACGACGAGGTGGCCGAGGCCCTGCGCGGCGCGGGTGTCGGAGAAGGGTTGGGGACGCGGGTGGCCGGCGCGGGTGGATCCGTCGGTGCCGCGCTCACGGATGGTGAGGCTGGCGGCGCTGCCTACGACGCCGCGCGCGAGATGCTGGAGTCGGTTCTCGAGGGCCGGGCGGGCATGCCCGCCCGCATGGAGCGGGCGCTGCGGCAGACCCCGTGGGCCGCACGCGGCGAGTTCACCGCGATGCTGGATGCGCTGGCTGACACGCTGGGCGAGGCCGCCCGCGCGGCCCTGGGGGAGATGCCCCGCCGTGCGCTCCCGGATGGCCTCCGGAATGGACGCGACCCGGCGTCCCTGATCCGGGCGATTGACCGGGTGGCGGACGCCCGTGAAGCTGCCGCGGGCAACGTGAACCCGCAGCTCCTTCTCGCCACCCTGGGCGAGGAGCTGGCGGAGGTGCTGTGAAGCTGTCGCACGTAGACGAGGCGGGCCGGGCCCGGATGGTGGACGTAGGGGACAAGCCTGTGACGGAGCGCACCGCGGAAGCCCAGGGTGCCGTCCGAATGTCACAGGAGGCGTTCGAGCGGGTTGCCGCCAATGCCGTCGCCAAGGGAGATGTCCTGGCGGTGGCGCAGGTAGCCGGGACAATGGCCGCCAAGCGGACCGGGGAGTTGATCCCGCTCTGTCACCCGCTGGGGCTCGACCATGTGGCGGTGGAAACGTCGCTCGAGCCCAGCCTTCCCGGGGTCCGGGTGCGGGCCACGGTGAGAGTGCGGGGCCGGACTGGAGTCGAGATGGAGGCGCTCACCGCGGTGGCGGTGGCGTGCCTGACGGTATACGACATGGCAAAGGCAATCGATCGGGGAATGGTTATCGAGGAGATTCGGCTAGTCAGCAAGACCGGGGGCACCCGGGGCGACTGGCGCCGACCGGCGGATTAGGCTGGGCGGCTTCACGTTTCAAGGAGGACCGCGATGAGGGCACCAAACCGGAAGAAACTCGCAAGGCAGGAGCGGACCGAGCGCCTGGTGTGGCACGGGGCACTGCTGCTGGCCGGGGCGCTGGCGATCGGCGCTCTGGGCGGGTGGACCAAGCGGGTCCGTGCGGCCGAGGACAAGGCCGCGGTGGATCCGCGCCGGCTGGCGCGCCAATTCGGCTCACTCAGCGACGAGGTTGCAGCGGCCCGGGGCGAAACGGAGGTCGTCCGGCTCCAGCTCGACCGCGCCAACACCGTGATGGAATATTCGTCCAAGTACCAGATCCCGGCGGATCTCTCGGCCGCGATCTACGATATCGCCCTCAGCGAGGGGATCGATCCCTCGCTCGGGTTCCAGCTGGTCAAGATCGAAAGCGACTTCAAGCGGACCGCTCACAGCCCCGCCGGGGCGCTGGGATATACCCAGCTCCAGATTGCCACGGCCCGGTTCTACGACGCTGGCATCACCGAGGACAAGCTTCTCGACCGCGATGTCAACCTGCGGATCGGGTTCCGCTTCCTCAAGGATCTCATGGGGCAGTTCGACAACGACATGCACCTCGCGCTACTCGCGTACAACCGGGGTCCGGGCAAGGTGGCCGAGATTCTGGCGGAGGGCGGCGATCCGAAGAACGGATACTCGGACGCGGTGCTGAAGGGATACCGCCCGCCGCACACGGTGGCGCAGCGTCCGGCGGTGACTAGCTGGCGCTAGGCAGGAATCTTGAGACGGGCGCCCCGCTTGAGGGTGGCGTCCCCTGACAATCCGTTCGCTTCTTTCAGGGCCTGGACCGAGACGCCGTACCGTCTCGCCAGGCCCGCAAGCGTTTCTCCCGGCCGCACGACGTGGCTGCGCCCGCTGGCAACCTTGGCGGCCTTCGCCTTGGTCTTGCCCTTCGGCGCCGCCCGGCTCGCCACGTCCGGTGGCGACACCCTGAGCCGCTGCCCCGAGCGGACCTTGGCGCTCTTCCCGAGCCGGTTCCACACCTGGAGCTGGTGCTGGGTCACGCCGTAGCGTCCGGCGATGAGCCGGAGTGTCTCCCCTCGGCGCACGCGATGGAAATCAGCCTCCGACGCCTCGGGCGCCGCCAGTTGCCGCGCCACCTCGGCCGCCAGTGGCCCCGCCGTGGGGATGATGACCCGCTGTCCGGCGCGCAGCGTGCGGCTGTGGAGGCGCGGGTTGGACGCGAGAATGTCGCCCGCGCCGACCCCGTAGCGCTTCGCGAGGCCGCCCAGCGTCTCTCCCCCCTGCACGATGTGCTCGCGGTAACTCATCCGCTTGCCCTCGGGCAGATCGGCGTAGGCCACCGCCGTCGCCTCGCCCAGGCCGGCCGGGAGGCGGATTACACTGGTCGAGCCCGGCGGAGTCGCGAGCCTCAGGTACTGGGGATTGAGCTCGCGGATCGCGGTCACGGTGGTGTCGGCGAGCCGTGCCACGACATCGAGACCGGTCTGATCCGGCACGATGATCGAGTCATACGATGCCGCAGCCGCAGGCGGCACCACTGGGAAGCCGTACTTTGCCGGCTCCTTGGCGATCATCGCGGCCGCGATGAGCTTCGGCACATAATCCTTGGTTTCGCGCCGGAGCAGCTTGGTATCGTACAGCCTGAAGAACGTGGCGTCGGATGGAATGGTGTCGTTCTCGTCGTCCGGCAGGCGATCGAGCCCGCGGGACACCCGACCCGCGCCGGCGTTATAGGCAGCGGCCGCGAGGTAGTATGACCCGAACGTCTGGGTCAGGTCCTTGAGAAATCGGGCCGCGGCGTCGGTCGCCCTGATCGGATCGCGCCGCTCGTCCACCCACCGGTCGATCCGGAGGCCATAGAGCCGCGCCGTCCCCTTCATGAACTGCCACATCCCCACGGCGCGAGCGCGGCTTGTAGCCGTGTTGGAGAAGCCGCTTTCGATCAGCGCGAGGTATACGAGGTCGCCGGGGAGGCCGGCCGTCTGTAACCGCTGGCGGATCATCGGTTCGTACCGGGGCATGCGCTCGAGCCAGATCCCGAACCGGTCGCGCGCGGCCGTACGGAAGAAATCGAGGTAGTACTGGACCCGATCGTGGCTGTTGAACCGCTCGACGTCGATGTCGAACGTCACGGCCGCGTTGGTGAGGGCCTTGGCCCCGCCCGGTCCCGAGGAGGTCCCGGCTGCGGGGAGCTCCTCGTGATCAGTGGAATCGACGTGGAGGTCGGCCAGCTTGTCGAGGATGGCCTCGTCCGCCGCCGAGTCCGACGCGATCCGGAGCTCTTCGGCCAGCTCCCGGTCCAAAACGGAATCGGCGACGGGCACGGGCACCAGAGACGAATCCGGCTCGGAGGGCGGGGCGGAAGGCTCCGCCGTCGCGACGACAGGCGCCGGGCTTGGCGCCGGTCCAATTGGGGACGGCGGGTGCCCGCCGCAGGCGGCGAGCGTGGCGAGAGCGATGACAAGCCGATACCGGGGCATGAAAGTACTCCCTCGCGCGCCGTCGACCTCCCGGCGCCGATTCAGAGCAAGTGATCTTATGGCGCAGCCGACCGATCGTCCACCGAAGGCTGGCGCCATTCGGTGTTTCTACGGTGCTGAGGCCGCAGGGCAAACCGCCGGGGGCAGCAGCGAATTGAAAGGGCGGAGTTACCTCAACCCTAGCGCATGAACAGCCGGTTGCCCAACAGCCGGTTGGTTGCGTTCAGGACCGCGAGGGCGGCGCCGCGGGCGGGGTCAGCCTCCGTCAGGTAGGAGCCCACGACCCGCTGGGCCCCCTGCTCGCCATGCGTGGCAAGCGACACGATGACCACCGTGGCGTCGAACGCGCGAACGGCTTTGACTCCGAGCAGCTCGAAGCCCATGCCGCCCGCCACCGCCTGACCGAGCGCGTTGACGCACGCCTGAGCCGCGCACCGAAGCTCACCGGCCTGGGAGGCCAGACCCTCACACTGCCCCGCGAACTGCTCCGATTCCCTCCACGTCAATCCGACGCGGGCTCGGCACCGCCCGTTGGACAGGCGGTCGAGCACGAATTCGGCGAAGCGAAGTCGATCGTTCTGGACCATCGGGGGGGGGGATTCCTCCGAAGCTTGGCCCGGGACTTCATAAGGGCTGTCGTTAGGGGTCGTACGGCCTCCACGATGCGCGGTCGCCGCGGCCGGCAACATCCGCCGCGACAGGGGCAGAGGTGGCAAGGGCTATGCCACCGAAGCCGTCAGGCGCTCTCGAATCGCACCTCGAGCTGGTGGTGTTCCGCCGGGCGCCGAACGACGTCGACTTCGAGGCGGGGCCGCCCGGCCGGATCGGTGCCGGCGCTGACAACGACCAAGTGACCGTCGGCGAGTTCGATCCTGAGTTGCCGCTGGTCGGAACGCATGACCGCGTCGGTGACGGTCTTGCCGCGGAGGACGCTCAACGACTCGGCGATGCGCCGCAACTCCTGCAGCGAGACCTGGGTCATGCGCGCTTGTCCGCGAAGGAAGGTCGGCCAAGTTGCAGGCGGACGCGGCCCCGGTCAAGGGGAGTGGGTCCCCGAGCCCGAAACGCCGACGGCCACCCTTGAGGGGTGGCCGTCGGGATGCTGCCGACCAGAGCACTCAGTCTTCGACGACGATCAGGAACTTCGAGGGCGCCCAGAACTCCTCGGGCGACTCGATCTGCAGCTGGCCTTTGACCTTCCCGTCCTTGGTGACCGAGTTCGCGGCCAGATACTCGGGGCTCTGGCGCGAAATGATCTTGTAGCTCTTGTCTTCCTTGGGAAGGGCGATGGCGAGGTCGTGGGTCTTGTCGATTCGGGTGAAGGCCGCCGGGTCGAGGTTGCGCGCGGGCACGAGGTGGGTGCCGCCGAAGAAGAGGAACTTGGACCCTTCCTTGGTGAGCACGCCCTTGTCCATGAGCTCCTTCTTGGTGCCCACGGCGTAGTAGACCGTGTTCTTATAGGTCGTGAGCTGGCCGACTGTGTCGGTCAGCGCGGCCTTGTCGGCAGTCAGCTGCTGGTTCTGGGCGGACACCGTGTCCACCTTGCTGTTGAGCGACGCGATCTCGACCTTCTGGCTGTCGATGACCGCCGTGTATTCAGCCTCCTGCCGCTCGGCGGTGGCCTTGAGGTCGGCGATCGTCTGCTTGGCCGCCTCGAGCTGGGCCAGGAGCCGCTGGTTCCGGCCGCTCGACTTCTTGAGCCGCTCGGTCGTGGCATCGAGCTTCTGCTGGCTCTCGTTCAGGCGGGCGATGACCTCCTTGATCCGGCTGACCACTGCCGTCCGCTCTTCCGCCGCCCCGGACGAGGTCTTCTCGCTGGCGGGGACGGGGGCCACGCCGGCGCTCTTGACCTGGGCCAGCTCGGTGTTGAGGTCGTTGACGAACTTGGTGGTCTCGAGCACCTCGTTGAGCAGGCTATCCTTCTCCGCAGCGGTCTGCTTCGCCTCGGCGAGAGCTTGGTTCAGCTTCTCGCGGTCGGCGCAGCCGGTGGACCCTGCGGCCAAAAAGACCGGCAGAAGAAGCCAAGCGAATCTCCGCATACAACCCCCTTCGAATCGGAATGGACGCAGCGACGGCCGGGTGCGCCGGCCGTGGCAAAAGCCAAATGGTCGGGCCGCATCAAAACCGAGCGGCCCCGCTCTGACCAACTTCAATACGTTGCGCTCAAGTCTATACCGCCGGCCCCCCAAAGGCCAGCCACCTGCATAACTCGCTGCCGGCCAATGCGTTCAGAGTCTGCTTTGGCGTCCATCTCCGTCCCGGACGAGCCTCGAAATGCGCTGGCCGGTCCGCCGGGTCCCCCAACGGAGCCGGAGCCCACCGGAGCCGGAGCCGTTTCTCTGGCGGGAGCACCGATCCCAGGGTACACTGCCAGTGGTGCACGTTAGCCCTACCGCGAACAGGAGAATGAGACATGACCGGCCCGGTTGACTACACCAGTGCCCGTCTGGGTGACCGGGCCGACGCGCGCGTCGCGGACTTCCTGCGCCGAGTGTACGGATGGATGTGCGTCGGTCTTCTCGTGACCGCCGGTGTCGCGTATTTCACGGCCTCCACCCCACCCCTGCTCCAGGCGCTGGCGTCCAACCGCCTGCTCTTCTGGGGCATCGCCATCGCCGAGCTCGGGCTCGTGTGGTACGCGTCCGCCCGGATCAGCGTGCTGTCGGCCGAGGCGGCCGGCGGCTTGTTCCTGTTGTACTCCGCGCTCAACGGGCTCACGCTGTCGTTCATCCTCGTCCTCTTCACCGGCGCGCGGCTCGCCGGCGCGTTCGCGATCTCGGCCGGGATGTTTGCGGCGATGGCCATCTTCGGCGTGGTCACCCGGCGAAGCCTCCAGGGCGTCGCGCAGTTCGCCTTCATGGGCCTGGTCGGCCTCATCCTCGCCAGCATCGTCAACTGGTTCCTCAAGAGCGACGCGCTGGACTTCGTCCTGTCGGTGGTCGGCGTGATCGTCTTTGCAGGGCTCACCGCGTGGGACATGCAGCGGCTCAAGCGGATGGCCCTGGCGACGGAGGGCGGGCCGGCGGGGGCGTACGCGGTGGGCGGGGCACTCTCGCTCTATCTGGACTTCATCAATCTGTTCCTGAGCATCCTGCGGTTCAGCAACCGGCGCTGAAGGCCGGCTCGGCATGGCTTGACAGGAGTGAGGGCGGTGGGAATCGAACCCACGACCTAGGGATTAAAAGTCCCTTGCTCTACCAATTGAGCTACGCCCCCGCCCCCAAAACGTCGCCGGACCCCGCCGGAAACTCAAGAGAGCGCTGGGCAGGCGTGATGCGATTCGCACTCGGACTCTCCCTCTCCCTGCTCCTGAGTGGTCTCGCCACTCCCGCAGCGGCCCAGCGGAGCGCCGAAGCCGACCGCTGGCAGGTCACGCTGGGCGACGGCCGCATTCTCTGGGACGTGCGGCTGGTCAAGCTCGAGGGCGAGTCGCTCCACGTGAGTCGCGGCGACTCGCTCGCCGTCGTGTCCGTCGGGCAGATCACCGAGCTCCGGCTCATCCGGAAATCGGAGATGCGTCTCGGCGACGGCGCGGGCGGCGCCATGGCGGCGCTCATGGGCTCGGACGACGAGGTCTACGACCTGACACCGCTCGAGTTCGCGGACCGGCTGCGCGCAGTGCAGAAGGTTTTTCTCTACCACCCGCCGGACGCCAGACCCGCCGCGGGCCCCTGACGCGCCGCGCTTGCCTTGGCCCCGGCGAGGGCCTAGTCTCCCTCGATCCCTCCCACCGGAATTCCGACGCATGAGATGGAACGCGCTGGCCGGCCGGGTGCTCGACGGTGAGCCGGCGACCGCGGACGCCTGAGGCCGCCGATGGCCGACACCGTGCTCGTTACCGGGACCGACACCGGCGTAGGGAAGACCTGGGTGGCATGCGGGCTCGCCCACGCCATCCGGCACGCGGGCCGATCGGTGACGGCGGTGAAAGCCGTGGAGACCGGGTGTGCCGAGCGGCCGGCCCCGACCGAGGACGGCGTCCGGCTTGCCGCGGCGACCGGGCAGACCGCACCCACCCGGGCCCTCCGGCGCTTTCGAGCGCCCATCGCGCCGGCCCCGGCCGCCGACCTGGAGGGCCTCACGCTGAATCTCGACGAGCTGGCCGCCGAGATCGGGGCCGCGACCGGGACCAGCCAATTGCTGCTGCTCGAGGGGGCCGGGGGGCTGCTCTCGCCGCTCGGATGGGATTGGAACGCGGTGGACCTCGCCCAGGCGTTTCAGGCGACGGCGCTGGTGGTGGCGAGCGACCGACTCGGCAGCATCAACCACACGCTGCTCACCCTGAGCGCGCTGGACCTTGCCGGTGTCCGCGTCGCCGCGATCGTGCTCAGCGCGCCCGCGGCAGCCGACGCCTCCACCGGATCCAACGGCCCCGCGATCGCGCGCCTCTCCGGCATCGACCGGGTGCGCTCGGTCCCCCGTCTGGCGGAGCCCGGGGCCGCGGTTCCCTGGCTCGCGGAGGTCGCCGCATGGCTGTGACCCGCGCCGCGCTCGCGATGCTGCTCGCCGCGAGCCCGCTCGGCGCCGGGCTGGCGGGGCAGACCCCGCGGACGGTCGTCTTTCCCTCCGGCGACAGTCTCCCGGTCACCGCCGACCTCTACGCCTCGCTTCCTCTCTCCAGCCCGTTCATCGTGCTCTTCCATCAGGCGGGAGGAAGCCGGGGCGAGTACCGCGAGATCGCGCCCAAGCTGGTGGCGATGGGATTCAACTGCATGGCCGTCGATCAGCGCGCCGGCGATGCCATGAACGGCGTGACCAACGAGACCGCGAAGCGGGCGCAGGCGGAGAGCCGCCCCGCGTCGATGCTCGCCGCGCGGCAGGATCTGGAAGCGGCGCTGCGATATGCGCGGGAGCATTACGCCAAGGGGCCGCTGCTCGCATGGGGCAGCTCCTACTCCGCTTCGTTGGCGCTGGTGGTGGCAGGAGAGCGGAAGGGCCTCGTGGACGGAGTGCTCGCCTTTTCGCCGGGCGAGTACTTCCCGGTCTCGCCCGGCCGCCCCACGCTGGTGACGGACGCCGCCCGCGGGATCACGGTGCCGGTATTCATCACCGCGGCGCGTTCCGAACCCGACTGGCGCCCGATCTATGCCGCCGTCGCGCCGGCCTTGCGGCGCTCCTACGTGCCCGAGGCGGAGGGTCGCCACGGGTCGAGCGCGCTCTGGAAGCAGACGCCCGGGCAGGAGGGATACTGGCAGGCGGTGCGCGGGTTCCTCAACCTGCGCTTTCCCCGATCGAAATAGGTCCGGCCGGCGGGCTCAGTTGCCGGAGCGGTCGGGCGGGTTCGGTCCCTCGAGGCCGCTTCGCCGGACCGCTCGGGCCACCCAGCGCCGCACCCATGACCGCGGGTCGTCCCGATGTCGCGCCAGCGCTTCCTGCGCGGCGTCGCTCCCGTGTCCGGCGAACCAGGCAAGGGCCAAGGCGAC
>JBGQIW010000100.1:0-9362 GCA_041498715.1 Gemmatimonadota bacterium
ATGATCGCTTCGGCCTTGCGGTCGTCTGGAACAATCGGGAGACCTGTCCGGAGGGCGCGCTCCGCCTCATGCGGCGCGCCTTGGTGAATCGCTTGCGACGCTCCGTTGATGAGGTAGGGGATGCCCTCCTCCGAGCGGCCGGCTCGCAGGCAATGCCACGCGGTCTCGAGTCCCTGCGTATTCATGCCCTTCTTCCCCTCCTCGATCAAGCGGTCAGCAACCTGGGAATGCAGGAGCCTCCTGATGGTCGATGGAACACGCCGGTACGCGTTGGCGCGCACGAGCTCGTTCGCAAACTCCAGTCCCCGCCCTCCGTCCCTGAGGACCCGCCGGTTCGTCAGGGTGGTGAGGCCGGTGATCGTCTGGCCGATTCCCAGATCGATCATGCTGTACATGCCCAGGTCATTGACCCGCGGTCCGAGAATCGCCGAAAGCGTGAGAACGTTCTGACAGACGACGTCGAGGTCTCGGGTCAGCCGATCAAAGATCTGATCGTACGGTCCCTCCTCCGTCCGCTCCGCCAGCTCCGCCGTCATCGCCCCGAGCGACAGCGCCAGCGAGCGCTCCCCGTGCGCCTGCCAGTCCTGCACCAGGAGCTCCAGCACCATCGGATAGCCCGCGGCCGCCTTGAGCAACGCCCGCCGTGCGGCGCCCGACGGCTTGACCTCCCCCGGCGGCAGCAGCGAGGCGAGCAGCTCGACCCCCTCCTCGTCCGTCATCGGCGGCAGCGCGATCGCCCGGAACCCCAGCCCCGCCGCGCTCTCGAGGAGCCGCGCCGCCTGCGGTGACTGGCCCAGCTCCCCCGGACGCACCGGGAGCACAACCATGATCGGCTGCCCCTTGCCCTGCCGGATTACCAGATGAAGCACGGCGAGGCTGGCGTCGTCCGCCAGATGGAGGTCGTCCACGACCAGGATCACCGGATGCTCCTCCGCGATCGCGGCGACCAGCGCGAACATCGCCTCCGCCAGACGCACGCGCGCCGTCTCGCCCTGGCTGTCGATCGAGGGCGGCAGCGCCGAGAACCGCTGCCGCACCTGCGGCACCGTCCGGCCCAGCTCGGCGAGCGCCTCGGGCGCGGTGGCCGTTGCCCCGGGGCGGTCCAGCAACCCCACCACGAGTCCCGTCACCACCGAATACGGAATCTCCCGCTCCAGCTCGTAGCACTGCACCCGGCTCACGCTCGCGCCCTCCAGTCCCGCCGCCGTCGAGAGCCGCTCCACCAGCGTCGTCTTGCCGATGCCCGAGTCTCCCCGCACCAATGCGTGACCCGGCTCCCCGCGCTGGGTGCGCTCCCACCCCTCGTACAGCACCCGGTACTCCGCCTGGCGCCCGATGAACGGCCGCCCCCGCCACTGGTCGGTCCGGACACTGGGGATCTTGTCCGTGACCGACCGCTCCCAGCCACGCCGCCGCAGCCGGATGGCGATCCCCTCCACTAGAGCTGACGGGACCGCGCCCAGGTCGCGGACAAGCGCCTCCTTCCACTCCTCGAACACCCGAAGCGCCGTGAGGCGGTCGCCGTCGAACGCGCGCGATTCCATCTTGGCTCGAACCGCGTCCTCGCTCAGCGGATCCAGCACCATCATCCGGTCCGCCAGCCGCTCCATCGTCCGGGAGTCAGCCGTGCGCCGGCAACGGTCGATGAGGACGATCATCGCCCGGAGAACCGAAGGCAGGAGCCGGGCCTGCGTGCGCTCCTTCCACCGCAGGAACTCGTCGGCGTCCGGGACGTCGAACCCATCGAGAAACGCGGCCACCTCGAGCTCCGGCCGGGTCTCGTCCGCCAGGACCTCCCCTGCCTCGAGCCGCGTGAGGTCGACCGCCACCACACCGTCCGCGAGCCGGATGGCGTCGCGACTCGTCTCCAGAGCCTTCCGCCCGAGCTTGGCCCGGAGCACAGAGATGGCCGTGGCGAGCGAGTGGCGACCTTCCGCCGCCGAGGCCCGGGGCCACAGAAAGTCGGCAAGGTGATCGCGACGGTGCGCCACCCGATGCTCGACACCGAGGTACACCAGGAGCGCCACGTGCTTCTTCACCCGGAATCGGATCGGGTCGCCGTGCGAGGCGAAGAGGGCCGGAAGGCCCAGGGTTCTAAGAAAGAGCCGCGCGTCCATCAGCATGGGTGGTGGGGTTGCCCGAGCCTACCAATCGGCCGTCAACGGATCGTCAAACTTGTGGCGAAACCGCCACATCGGCTAGGGTAGGCCTCACGAGAAAAGCGCCCGCCCGGTCGCCGTGACCGGACGGGCGCGTCGAGAGCAGGAGCGTGATCGCTTAGTTGGCCGACACCGATGGAGCCGAGGGGACGCCGCTCAGCCCGAACTGCTGCCGGAGCGCCGGCGCGTCGTTCATGGTCCACTGCTCGATGACTTGGCCGTCCTGGATCCGAAGGATCATGATCTGGCTTGCCGGCAGACCGGCCGTACCGCTCCCGCTCACCCGACCGATGACCCGATCGCCGTCCGACACGAGCTCGTCCACCTTGAGCTGCCTGCCGGCGGCGCGCTGCTCCTTGACCATTGCCTTGAAGCCGTCCCGACCCAACGGTGCGCCGTTGTTCGTGATGCCCTTGGCGACGAGATCGTCGGCCAGTGCGAGATCGCCCGCGTTATAGACCTGGTTCACGACCACCGTGAAAAGTGCCTTGTTCTGCTCGGCGTCCTGCGCCGAGGCTACCGAGGTCGCGCCGCTCAGGGCCACCATGGCCCCGACCGCCAGCCCGACCACTGCGATCCGGGTCCTCATCTCGCGCTCTCCTTCAGAATGGATGCCGCCCGCCCCCGTGCGGGCCTCGTCACCTATAGACGCTCGCTCCCTACGGGAAGGTTGCATGGAAAGTTTTGGGACCCCGGCGGTCGCCGGTTACGATCGCGTAACGGGGCCGTGCGCTGAAATGACCGAGGGCGCGCCGGACTTATGCCCGGCGCGCCCTCGCCCAGTCGATCGCTTCGTCAGCTGGGCAGCGTCAGCGATTGACTCGTGCCCAGCAGATGCTCGACCGGCGCGAACACGCCGTCCACGGTCGTGCTCAGCACGCCCGGGGCCTCCAACAACCGATCGAGCGCGTCGTGCTCCGCCGGCGTGAGCGCCCGGCCGGGCCCCACGTACGTGAAGCTCGCGCTCGCGCCCGACTGTGCGGTTCCGGTGATTGCCGCGAACTGGCCGCCATTCACCGTGATGACGAAGCTCGCGACGGCGGTGAATCCGGACGGTGTCTGCGTGACCGTGAGCGTTCCCGACAGCACGACCGTCTCGCTCCCCCGCGTCACCCCGAGGGTGACGGTGAGCACCGAGGTCGAGCTACCGATCGCGAGCGTCGCGACGAGATGCGCCGACACGGCCGGCTGGTTCAACGCGAGGCTGTAGTCGAGCCCCACCTGCGACGCCGTCACCGACACATTGTTCGAGAAGTCGAGCCGATGAGTGCCGTCGCTGATGTAGCCGGTTGCCTGGGCGAGGAAGGAGGACGGGGTCGTCGTCACCGCCACGACGTAGTCGGCGTACGTGGTCGTCGCATCGGCGACCAGGACCGCCAGCTTGTATTGCGTGTTCGTGCTCGCATCGGTAAGGTCGGCGTACCCGACCGGCGCAAGCGGCGCCGCGGGCATCCCGGTCAGCGGGTCGAGCGCGTACAGAATGAATCGCACGCCGGTGGCCGGGCCGCCAGTCGAGCCGCCGTCCACGTACTGGCCGCTGGTGAGGTCCCAAACAAACACATGGCCCCAGTAGGTCGTCGGGATGAGTGATCCCGGACCGGTCGGGGCCGGTGCGAGTGAGGGACTGATCGCGCGGACCGCCAACGCCCGCCGGGCGGAGGAGAGGCGCGGCTCGGAGGTCGGCTTGATCGGAGAGAGAGCGGCGAGCAGCCCGGTGGTCCGCGCCAACGGCGTGGTCCCGGCCGACACTGCGGCCAAGCTCTGGAACGCCGGCGCCTGGAACGGAGTGCCGAGTGACTGCACATCTCCGCTCAAGCCCGGTGGGTCGGAAAGGGTAACGCTGGACGGGCCGGTCGAGCTGCTACAACCCGTGAGCGCGGCCGTGCAAACCGCCACGACGAGCGCCATGGCGCCCCTGAAAAGCCGGGTCATGTGCCCTCCTCCACTCGGCTAAGCTGTTTGTGGGAAAGTCTTTAGCCGGGATGCTCCGCCCGGCGCCGAGTAGATCGGCAAGTCAGAGGCCAGCGACCCAGGCCTTCCCGTCGAGCAGCTCGCCGACCAGGTCCGCACTGCTCCGGTCTGCGGCCTCGGCCGCGAAGTTGGTGACGATGCGATGGCGAAGCACCGAGGGGGCCACTGCCTTGACGTCGTCGAGGTCGGCCATGGGCCGTCCCGCAATCGCGGCGCGGGCCTTGGCGCCGAGGACGAGGTATTGCGAGGCCCGGGGGCCGGCGCCCCATTCCACATACTCCTTGATGAAAGCAGGGGCCTCCGCGTTCGCCGGGCGGGTGAGGCGTGCGAGAGCGACGGCTGCCCGGATGAGGCCCTTGGAGACGGGGATCCGTCGTACCAGCGCCTGCATCCGGAGGACCGTCTCCGCGTCGAGCACAGGCTCGAGCCGAGCCCGGACTGCGCCGGTGGTCTGCTCCACGATCGCCTCTTCCTCAGTCCGGCTGGGATAGCTCACACGCAGCTCGAGCATGAAGCGGTCGAGCTGCGCCTCGGGCAGCGGGTAGGTGCCTTCCTGCTCGATGGGGTTCTGGGTGGCGAGCACGAAGAAGGGATCGGGGAGGTGATAGGTCGTGCCGCCCGCCGTGACCTGGTGCTCCTGCATCGCCTGCAGCAGTGCCGCCTGGGTCTTGGGCGGCGTCCGGTTGATCTCGTCGGCGAGCACGACGTTGGCGAAGACGGGGCCGTGCACGAATCGGAAAGCGCGCCTCCCGGTGGTGAGATCCTCCTCGATGATCTCGGTGCCCGTGATGTCGCTGGGCATGAGGTCGGGGGTGAACTGCACCCGGTTGAACGAGAGGTTGAGCGCCTCGGCGATCGTCTGCACCATCATGGTCTTGGCGAGTCCGGGCACCCCGATGAGCAGGCCGTGCCCCCCGGCGAGCACTGCCGTGAGGATGCCTTCGACGATCTCATCCTGGCCTATGATCCGCTGCGCCACCTGGCTGCGCAGCCGGGTGACAGCGGTCACCAGGCGCTCCAGCTGCCCGATATCGTCCTGCGGAACGGCTTCGGTCGCGGTCATGCTCACCAGGAGTGCGAGGTAACCTCCACATTACCCGCCCACGGGCCGAGGGCGCCAGCAGCAACCCCCGAAACGTGCCCGATTTGTCGCTTGCGAAACTTTTCACAAGGATATACGTTCTCGCCGTGCCAGACCCGAATCAGTCGCAGGGCGGGGGGCCGGGACCAGCGCGGTTTGCCGGTCTGGGGATCCAGTTTGCGGTCACGATCCTGCTCTTCGTCCTGCTCGGGCAATGGGCCGATCGGAAGTGGGGGACGGGCGGGCTGTTCACGATTCTGGGCACGTTCGTCGCCTTCGGCGGCACCCTGTATTCGCTGGTCCGGGCGTTGAAGAGCGACGATCAGGATCGACGGTGACCGCGGGCGGACGCTACCTCGCGGCGATGGTGCTGGCCGGCGCGACGGCGATGGCGGCAGGGAGCATCGTCCCCGCCGGGTGGCGGGCGGGCTGGTGGCTGGCGCTTGGCATCACGCTCTCGCTGCAGGGGCCGCTCGGCTGGTGGCTCGTCACCGCGGTCGGCACCGAACGGTTCCTCGCCGTGTGGGTGCTGGGCATGCTGCTCCGGCTCCTGATCGTCGGGCTCACCGGACTGGTGGTGATTCCGGCGCTCGGCTGGCCGGCGGCACCGGCACTGCTCGCGCTGGTCGGCTTTCTGGTGGTGTCGCTCGCAATCGAAGGGATCGTCTCCGCTCTCCAACACTCGCGGGCTCTGGTGCGATGAACGGTCTGGTGCGACTGACGGGACTCGCTGCGCTGCTGGTGGCTGGGCCGGCTGCGGACCAGGAAGCTCCGGTCACCAAAGAGGCGTTTCATGCCGCGCAGGCTCCTCACGCCGAGAGCCAGCGCGAGATCGACATCCTGGGGCACCTCGCCAACTCACGCGAGATCGAGCTTCCGTACTATAAGCCGCCATACTACATCCCGTGGGAGCTGCCCACGCTCCCCCCGGTCCACGTCGGCTCGCTGGTGCTCGACTTCTCCCCCACCAAGCACGCCGTCTTCGCGCTGCTCGCCGCCGTCATTGTGGCGCTCGTCTTCATCCTCAGCGCACGCTCGGTAGCGCGGGCGCAAGCGCAGGGCAAGCCGGCCAAGGGGTTTGCCGGCGCGATGGAAGCCACGGCGCTCTGGCTCCGGCAGGAGGTGATCCTGCCGAACGTCGGTCCCCACGGCGACGGCTACGTGCCCTACCTGCTCACGACCTTCTTCTTCATTCTGGCGTGCAATCTCCTCGGGCTGCTGCCCTGGGGAGCGACGGCCACCGGCAACATCGCCGTGACGGGAGCGCTGGCTGTGCTGGCGTTCGTCGTGATCGAGGTGTCCGGCATGCGGACCCTGGGGTTCAAGGGCTACATGCACACCATCTTCTATTTGCCGCCGGGGCTCCCGACCTTCCTCAAGCCGATCATGCTGGTGGTGATGACCCCGATCGAGCTGATCGGCAAGCTGGCCAAGCCGTTCGCGCTCGCGGTCCGACTGTTCGCCAACATGACCGCGGGCCACGCGCTGGTCCTGGCGCTGATCGGGCTCACCTTCGCGTTCCAGAGCTATGTGGTCGGCGGGGTGGCATCGGTCATGGCGACGCTCGTCATGCTGCTGGAGCTGTTCGTCGCGTTTCTGCAGGCGTTCGTGTTCACGCTGCTCACGGCGGTATTCATCGGGTTGATGCGGGCCGAGCACTGAGCCGGGCCTAGGACGAGTTGGCAGGGTGAGGGACGGAGGGTGGCGGGCGCTCGCGTCATCCTCCCTGGTAGTCCGCCGGACGGCGGACGAAGCCCGCTGTCTCAGGGTCTCCGGACCCGGGACGTCGGCGGGTCGCCGAGGCGGAGCCGGTCCGGGAGAACCGGCTCGACGCGCGGCGGGCGCAACTGATGCGGATCTCCCGTCTACGACCGGAGCAACACATGCTGCACATGCTTGCCCTCCTGCAGGAGGCCGCGGCCGAGGGCGCCGGCAAGGGGTACGGCCTCATCGGCGCCGGGCTCGGTGCGGGCCTCGCGGTGCTGGGCGCGGGTGTCGGGATCGGCCGGATCGGCGGTTCGGCCGCCGAGGGGATGGCCCGCCAGCCGGAGAACAGCGCGCGGATCCAGACAGCGGGACTGATCTTCGCGGCGCTGATCGAAGGCGTCGCGCTGTTCGTCGCCGTCATCGCGCTCCTGATGCAGGGGAAGATCACGTTCTGAAACGGGCGCCCGGGGCGCCGGGTCGCCGGCGCCCCTTCCACCGTCTCCAAGGCAGGGGAAGGCATGAAGCAATCACTGTGGCTCGCGCTGGCGGCGTCGGTCGTCGCAGCGGGCCCCGTGCTGGCGCAAGAAGGACAGGCGAGCGGCCCGCTCGTGGTGAACGGCGGGCTCATGATCTGGACGCTCGTCGTCTTCGTGCTGCTGTTCCTCGTCCTCCGGCGCTTCGCGTGGCCGGCGCTGCTGGGCGCCGTCGAGGCGCGGGAAAAGCGGCTCGAGGCGCAGCTCGCCGAGGCGGAGCGGAACCGGGTGGAGTCGGCCCGGCTGCTCGAGGAGCAGAAGAAACTCCTCGCCGAGAGCCGGACGCGGGCGACCGCGATGCTGGCCGAGGCACGCGCGGCGGCGGAGAAGGAGCGGGCGCTGGCGCTGGAAAAGACCAGGCAGGAGCAGGAGGAGCTGCTCGAGCGTGCCCGGCGCGAGATCATCGCGGAGCGGGAGCGAGCGCTGGTCGAGCTCCGCCGCGAGGCGGTGGACCTCTCGCTCGCCGCGGCTTCGAAGCTCATCGGCGAGCGCCTGAGCACCGATGCCGACCGGAAGCTGGTCGAGAGCTATCTCGCCACCCTGGAGCCCGGCAAGTGAGATCGGTCACGATCGCGCGAAACTACGCCGAGACGCTCTACGAGCTGGGCGAGCGGAGCGGCCGAACGGAGCCCTACGGCGAGACGCTCGAGGCCGTCGCCGCGGTGCTCCAGACCACCCCGGCGGTCGTGGACATGCTGATGTCGCCCCGGGTGCCCAAGAGTGAGAAGAGCCGGATCATCGGCGCGGGGCTCAAGGACACGCCACGCGAATTCGTGCTGTTCCTCCAGGCGGTCGTCAGGCGCGGGCGCGGGCCGCTCCTGCCGGAGATCGCCAGCGAATACTCCGCCCTGATGGACGTGAAGTTCAACCGGCTGCGGGCCGGCGTCACGCTGGCCAGGCCCGCCGATGAGACGCTGCGGCAGAGCATCGAGGCGGGCTTGAGCCGGGCGCTCGGGAAGCAGGTGATCGCCAGTTTTGGGGTCGATCCCCAGATCCTGGGCGGCGCGGTGGTCCGCGTGGGCGAGCGAGTCTACGACGGCTCCGTGCGGCGGCGGCTCACGCGGCTCAGGCGGCAACTCCTGGCGCGGTGAGGAGGCGCTGCTCACCTCTTACCTCCCCCGTAATCCAGCGCCTCCCGCAGATCGTAGGGAATCCGGTTCAACTCGAGCAGCGCCAGGTACTCCCGCGCGAAGTCGTGCTCGCGGTGGCGCGTGTCCTGGTGGCGGAGGTCGTCCAGCAGGCGGGCGTCGTCGTGCGGCGAGACGCTGAACGCGGCATATCCCTGCTGCCAAGCGAACGCGGCGCGGTGGGGAAAGGAGCGCTGGATCCAGCGGGCCGTGCCGCCCTTGAGGCGCTCCACCAGCGGCGCCAGGGCGAGCGAGACCGGCAGCTCGAGGTAGACGTGTAGGTGGTCCCGCGCGGCACCGCCCGAGACGAGCCGCGCGCCGGTGGACGCTGCGAGCACATCGATCCGGGCGAACAGTCGTCCGCGCCACTCCGGGTCGAGCCAGGGACGGCGGCCGCTGGTTCCCCACAGGAGATGCACGCGCAGCTTGGCGTAGATGCCGGCCATGCGCCAAGCTGGACCCCCGGAGCCGGGTCGCGCCCATCCCCGGGGCGCGCCGGGGGCCCGATTCCCGCAGGCGGGCTCGGATGGGCCGCCTCGGTCTCTCTGGTCGGACCATCCGGCTTATCTTTCCCGACGCCTTCAGGGTAGACTCGTTCGATGATCCCCGGCGAAACCGACCGCCGCGACCTGTTCCGATCGGTCTTCGGCGAATGGCTCGAGCGCCTGGTCGAGGAGACCGAGCGCAAGTTCGTCCAGCAGCGGTACGTGCGCCCCCCGGGTGCGCTCCCCGAGCTGGCGTTCCTGACGGCGTGTACCCGCTGCGGGGCGTGTGCGCCCGCGTG
>JBGQIW010000101.1:0-9251 GCA_041498715.1 Gemmatimonadota bacterium
CGTTCGGGCCGAACTCCGCGAGCCGGCGACGGGCCTCATCGCCCGTCAAGCCGGCCGGCGTGTCGGTTCCGGACGGGATCGGGCGGGACAAGACCCCACCGTGAGCATGGCAATCGTCATTCACGGCGGGGCTGCCGGCCCTGTTTACTCCAGCAAGGCCGTGTCTTCAGCCTTCCTTGATCTCAGGCTCTAGGCGGATCGTCGTCGACAGCGACGCGGACACCAGACAGGCCTTCTCGCTCTTCTCCAGGACCGAAGCCGCGCGAGCGCGATCCGCCCCGGCCGCAACCGTTAGCCGGGGGCGCAACACGATCTCGGTGAACCGCGTGACGCCGTCCTGACGATCGACGGTCCCGTGGGCGTCGAGCTCGAGCGCCCGGAACTCCAGCTTCGAGGCGCGCGCTACCGCGCGAAACGTGAAGAGAAAACACGTCTCCACGGCAGCGAGTAGCAGGTGCTCGGGGCTCCACGCATCTCCCGGCCCGTCATAATCCAAAGGGGGGGCTGTCCGGAGCTCGGGCAGGCCCATGCTGGACACGACGGCATATCCGAGGAGTCCGCCGGTCAGCTGGACATCGTACCGGTGCGGCAATGGCTTCATGGGCTTTCCCTCTCGCTCCTGTGTGCGGGATCTACCCCCTGCGCCACCCGGCCCACAGCGGGATTCCGGCGTCATCCCGGAGCTTGAGAACCTCGTCGCCTTTCTTCACCTCGGCAGCGATGAGGACAGGCTGCCCCTGCATCGTGACGCGCGAGGCCTTGATCTCCACCTTGTCCTTCGGCTCGATCTTCACGTCCTGATTCTCCAGATACCACTGGGGACCGAGGTGCACCGAGACGTCCCCCTTCTCCGTCTTCAGTACCAGGTGCACGCCACCGGACATCCCCCGCATGGGGGTGATCCGGTCCACCTTGACGACCTCTCCCGTCACGGTCTCGACCGTCTTGAGGTCGTACATCCGACCATAAGCGCTTCCTGGACCCCAGCCGCCGCTGCCCCGCCACTTCATACCTTGGGCGAGCGCCCCGGGACCGAAGGGGAGGAGCAGGACCGCACAGACAGCGCCAATTGCGACGAGCTTTCTCATAGTGTGCCTCCTTGGGCTGTGATAGCCGCAAGCGGCATGCCACGCGCGAACGACATGGAATCAGCAGGATGTCCCGCGTGCTTCCAGCAGAGGTGGGGCATCGCTCGCTCTGAGGTGTGGCGCTCACGCCTCAATCTGACCGCTCTCGCGACGTTGCGCCTTCGGCTACGTTCGGGAGTCGCCGATCACCTCCCCCCGTCGCGATGGGTTGGGGCCGGCCGCTCCTGTCTGGGACATTCGAGCCTCAGGCCCCTCAGGCTCCGGCTGACTAAGTAGCGGATTCTCCATCCAGGAGGAGTGGCATCGCCGTTGCAGCTGCATCACACAAGCATCGTCTCAGCATTTAGGAGGGGGTCATATCACTCGAGCGGTCAACGGGCCTGATCACCTGGCAGCGATCTCCAGGCTTAGGGTCTGCGGCGGGCGGACGCCCTATGTGCTCGATTCACCGTGGGAGCGGGCTTGAATGAGTGGACCGCGCGAAATCGACCTCGCCCTTCTGATCGCTGATCTGTGTGGATACACGGCGCTGACCGAGACACATGGCGCACTGAAAGCCTCCGAGACCGTTCTCCGCTTCGTGCACCTCGCGGAGTCGTGCCTTGAGCCTGGTGTTTCGATTGTCGACAGCATCGGCGACGAAGTCTTCTGTTCTGGCTCTGATACCCTTGCGGTCGTGCGAACCGGGCTTCGCTTGCGTGAGACGATCGAACGCGAGCCGGAGTTTCCGCGTGTGAGCATGGGAATCCACCGCGGGCCAATAGTGGAGCGAGAGGGACGGCTCTTTGGTGCACCGATCAACTTGACGGCGCGCCTCGCGGCGCACGCGATCGGCGGCCAGATCCTGTGCACAGAGCCGATTGCACGGGCGATTGGCACATGCGCCGGCGTTGAGCCTCGGCCGATCGGGAAGCAGCAGTTCAAGAACGTGACGTATGCCGTGCCGCTCTTCGAGCTCGTGCGGGTGAGCGAGAAACGAGTGGCTACTATTACCGATCCCGTTTGCCGGATGCAGGTGGCGGTTGACGCCGCCGCCGCAACGATGATCCACGAAGGGGTAGCCTACCGATTCTGTTCCACGGAATGTGCGCGTTTGTTTTCGGACACTCCTGGCTTGTACGTTGGCGCGGCGGCCATCACCGGGCAGAGGCACACACCGTAACAGACGACGACACGCTGGGACCGGGTGGGCCAACCAGGCGCAGACCCTACCCGAGTGTTGCGTCGCCTATTATCGCGACGATCCCCAGTTCATTCTCAGGAGTGACTCTCTTGTCCGGCGCCCGACCGGCTCCGGCGAGGCGCCGGTAGAGCACGCATGCAGGGTTCGCCAGTCCCGTAGGTCGCCGATACGCGGCCTATCCCGCCAAGGCGGCGTGCTGCCGGTTACCATGCGATGGTCTGCCCCCCGTCCAGGTAGATCGTCTGGCCCGTCATGAAGTCCGCGGCCGGTGAGGCAAGGTAGACGATCAGCGGGCCGACCTCCTCGGGCTCGCCGACGCGCCGCGCCGGAATCTTCGATAGAAACAGCTCGCGGGTCTTGGGGTCTGCCAGCGCGGCTCGGGGGATGTCGGTATTCATGTAGCCCGGCGCGACGCAGTTCACCTGAATGCCGTGCCGTGCCCACTCGACGGCCAGGCTCCGCGTCAACGCGTCCACCCCGGCCTTGCTCGCGCAGTAGGCCGCGTAGCGCGCGACGCCGATGACCCCGTACATCGAGCCGATGTTGACGATCTTGCCGCGCCCGCGCGCGATCATGCCGGGCGCCACGCCCCGCGCGCAGCGGAACATCGCGGTGAGGTTCGTGGCGAGCACGCGGTCCCACTCCTCGTCGCTGAGGTCGACCGTCTTCCTCTCCAGGGTGAGGCCCGCATTGTTGACGAGGATGTCCACGGGCCCCAGCGCCGCCTCGGTCGCGCGCACGACGCCCGTGATCTCCTCGGCGCGCGTCACGTCGAGCGGAAACCCCTCCGCGCGGCCGCCGTGCGCACGGATGCGGGTGGCCGTCGTCTCGACGTCGGCGCTGGTCCGAGCCGCGCACGCCACCGCCGCGCCCGCCCCCGCCAGCGCCTCCGCGATGGCGCGCCCGAGCCCGCGGCTGGCGCCGGTCACGAGAGCGACCCGGCCAGCCAGCACGGCGCGCGCGTCCATGCGTTGACCGCTACCTGCCGGGGCCCGGTCGCCGACCGCGGCGAGCCACTCGCACGTCCCGCCCGTCGACCAAGAGGCCGGGGCCCGTTCGAATGTGCTCCCGCCCGGGCGCCCGGCCGGCTTCTGGGGACCCATCTGTCTCGGTGATCAAGTCCGTGATGATTGCGGCCAGCCCGTCCACGCTCCGCGTCCTCCATCCCCGCTGCTTGCTCAGCGCCGGTAGACCTCCGTGTGCGAGACGACCTGAGCGAGCTGCGCCCGCTCCGCGGCCTCGCGGCGCTGCCGCTCCCTGATCTGGGCGACCTCGAGCCCCAGGGCGTGCAACACCATCTCGGCCTGGGGAAGGGACAGCGCCGTGACGACGACCTTTCCCCCGGACGGCTCGCCGATTCCCAGCTCGACCCACTCACTGGACGATCCCACGTGCACCGGGGCCTCGGACCTCTGCGTTTCGATGCGCATCGCCACCTCCTCCTTTCGTGTCTCGCTCCGGGGTCAGAGACGGTGCCCGAGCGCCGCCGCGTCCTGCATCGCCTCGAAGGCGGTTCGCGGCACGGCGCAGTCGCCGATGTCGAAGACGGCGGGACCGCCAGGCAGCGCCTTGAGGGCCTCGCCGAGGTCCGAGACCGGCACCATCGGTCTTGTCGGCACCACCAGGTCCAGGCCGTGGAGCTTCACGTCCTCCCCCGCCCGCCGCACCAGGGCGCCGTCCGCATAGAGCTCCTCGACCGTGCCGCCGAGGATGATCGTCACGTTCGGGCGCGCGCGCAGGTCGGCGACGTGCTGCCACCGCGGTCTCACGCCCAGCTCGGCCGCGAGCTCGCCGCCGGGCTCCACGATCACGACCTCCCCGCCACGCGCCGCGAGGACGTGGGCCACCGCGACGCCCAGCATCCCCCCGCCCATGACGAGCGCCCGCTTCACGGGACCGGCCGGCCGGCCGAGGACCGTGAACGCGTCCACGGCCGGGCTCTGCTCGATTCCCGGAACGGCCGGCACGCCGGGGCGCGCCCCCGTGGCGACCACGACCACGTCCGGGTGCTGGGACACGATGGCCTCCACCGTCGTCGCCTCGACGCCGAGATGGATCTCGGCTCCCGCGCGAGTCGCCGCCCCCGCGAGATAGGTCGCCAGTCCCGCCAGGTCCGCGCGGCCGGGGACGAGGCGGGCCAGCAAGAGCTGCCCGCCGGGCTCACTCATCCGCTCCAGCACCGTCACCGAGTGCCCACGGAGGGCGAACACCCGTGCGGCCTCGAGCCCGGCGGGACCGGCCCCTACGACCAGCACGCGCTCTGGCCGGGACGCGCGGCGGATCGCGTACTGCCGCTCCCGCCCGGTTTGCGTGTTGGCCAGGCAGAGCACGGGCTCGTTCTGTCCCAGCAGCTCGCTACACTTGAGGCAGCCCACGCAGGAGCAGATCTCGTCCTCCCGGCCGAGGGCACTCTTCCGCGGCATCTCCGGATCCGCGTGGAGCGCCCGCCCGAGCGTGACGAAGTCCGCGTCGCCGGCCTCGAGGACGTGCTCGGCCACGCTCGCGTCGCTGATCCGGCCCGCCACGCTCACCGGGATACCGACGTGGCGGCGGATCTCCCGCGCCAGCGGCGCCAGGCACCCCTGGGCCATCTCCATCGGCTGGACGATCCACGGGGCCGATTCGTAGATGCCGGCCGAGACGTCGATGAGATCGATGCCGGCCGCCTCCAGCCGGGCCGCGATCCGGCAGGCATCCGCGAGCGTGAGGCCGCCGTTGACGTGCTCGTCGGCGCTGAGCCGGAACAGGAGGGGAACGCGGTGGCCCACGACCACCGCACGCACGGCGGTGACGACCTCGAGGGGGAACCGCAGGCGCCGCTCGAAGTCGCCGCCGTAGTCGTCGTCGCGGCGGTTGGCGTAGGGCGAGAGGAACTGTCCCACCAGGTAGCCGTGCGCCCCGTGAATCTCGACCGCGTCGAACCCCGCCGCGACGGCCCGCCGGGCGGCCTCCGCGAAGGCCCCGACGAGGGCCTGGATCTCCTCGACCCCCAGCGGGCGCGGCACGTCGCCGCCGGTCAGGGCCGTGCACGGCACGGGCGACGGGGCCACCGGCTGGGTGCCCGTGACCGCCGAGGAGGTCTCGCGCCCCGCGAACTGCAGTTGCGCCCCGACGAGCGCTCCGTGGCGGTGGCATGCCTCGATGAGCCGCCGGTAGCCCGGCACCAGATCGTCGTCGTGGATGCCGAGCTGGTAGCGATGATTCCGGCCGGCCGGATGGACGTACATCGACTCGAGCAGGATGAGGGCGGCCCCCCCGGCGGCCCGCGCCTCGCAGTAGTCGACGTAGCGCCCGCTCACCGCGCCCGTCGGCAAGGCGAGGTTCTTCTCCATGGGCGCCATGAGGATGCGGTTTCTGAGCGCCAGGGAGCCGATGCGGCCGGCCGCGAAGAGGCGAGGGTACCTTGTCATGCGCTAGGGGGTCTGGACGTCGCGTCCCCCGGTCTGCGAGACGGCCGGCATGTCGGCCGGCGGTGAAGCCACCACCAGGAAAACGAGATCCTCGAGGCCCGTGTTGAAGATCCCGTGCCGGACGCCGGGCGGGATGTGCACGACCATGTGCGGGCCAACCACGTGATGCACGCCGTCGAGCTCCACGATCCCCTTGCCCTGCAGGATGTAGTAGAGGTTCTCCGCCACCTCGTGGACGTGGACCTCGGCGTACCCCCGCGGCTGATAGCTGGAGATCCGGAAGTCGAAGAATCTGGTCGCGGCGTTGGTCGGATGCACCAGGAGCTTCGAGAAAGCCTGGAAGTGCCCCGGGGGCAGCTCCCAGAAGGCCTCTTCCATGTGCATGACCTTCGCCTTGGCCGCCGTGCCGTCCGCCATGGCCCGCTCACTCGCCCTCGCGCGGCAGTCGCCGCTTGCCGAACGCGGGCTCTCCGTAGGGCAGGGGCGGCAGCTCCCACGTGCCCACGCCCGGCGGCCGGATGTCGCGGTCCACGTGCACGTCGAGCACGAACGGCGCGTCGGCCTTGATGGCGTGCTCGATGGCTCCGGCCAGGTCGCCCGGGCGCTCGACCCGGATCCCGTCCGCCCCGCACGCGCGCGCCAGCGCCACGAAGTCCGGGTTGATCAGGCGGCCGTCCTTCTCCCGGACGAAGCTGGTCGCGATCTCTCGCTTCGCGAACATCCCCAGCTGGATGTCACGGATGCCGCCGTACGCGAAGTTGTTCCAGATGACCCAGACCGCCGGGATGTCGTACTCGACGGCGGTGCAGAGCACGTCCGGCCGCATCATGAAGCCGCCGTCCCCGCACACGGTCATGCAGGGCCGGTCGGGCGCGGCCAGCTTCGCGCCGAGCACGCCGCAGACGCCGAACCCCATGGCCCCGAAGCCCCAGCTGTTGAGCAGCGTCTGCGGCCGCCGCGCCCGCCAGAACTGGACGATCCAGTTGTGGTGCACACCGACGTCCGGCAGGATGATCCCGTCGTCCGGCAGCACGGCGCGGAGCGCCTGGACCACACGCTGCGGATGCATCGGCTCGGCCTCGCTCGTCTCGTGCGGCCGCACGAACTCCTCCCACTGCGCGCGCCACTTGGCGATGTCGGCCAGCCAGGCGTCGTGCGCGACCGCCTTCGGTCCGGGGGCCTCGGTGGCGGCCAGAAGCTGGCGCAGCACCGTCCGCACGTCGGCGACGATGCCGAGGTGCACCGGATAGTTGCGACCGATCTCCTCCGCGTCGATGTCCACATGGATGAGTCGCGTCGGCGGAATGTTGAACGAGTACCCCGGGATCCAGGAGCTGCTCGAGCGATCGTCGAACCGAACACCGAGCGCCAGCAGCACGTCGCACGTGCGCGCGGCCTCGTTGGCGTGGAAGACGCCGTTGCGCCCGACGAAGCCCACTGCCAGGGGGTCCGCCATGTCGAGCGCGCCGAAGCCATTGGGCGAGAAGATCACCGGGATCCGCAGGCGGCGGGCGAGGGCCGTCAGGTCGTCCCCCGCCTCCGAGAGCGTCACTCCGTGCCCGACGTAGATGAGGGGGCGCCGCGCCTTGCGCAGGAGCTCGACCACCCGCTGGATCGCGCCCGGCTCGCCGCCGCTTCGGGAGCTGATGCCCGCCCGCCAGGCGCCGGGCTCCGGGATGTCGACCTCCGCCGGCTCCTTGAACACGTTGAAGGGCACGTCGAGGTTCACGGGCCCGGGCCGCCCGCCCAGCATGGTGGCGAACGCCTGCCGGAGCGCGATCGGCAGCATGTCGGTCCGCGTGGGCTGCCAGCTCCGCTTCACGTAGGGTCGGACCACCGACGGGAAGTCCGCCTGGAAGTGTCGGTACGTCTCCTGGAACGCCGCCCGATTGAACTGGGAGGTCGGGATATTGGCGGTGATGGCGAGAAACGCGGACGAGTCCATGAAGGCGCAGGCCAGCGCGATGGGCATGTTCGCCGACCCCGGTCCGCACGAGGTGAGCGTGGCGACCGGGCGGTGCGCCACGCGGAAATACGCATCCGCCATGTGCCCGGCCGTCTGCTCGTGCCGCGTCGAGATGGTCCGGATGGCGTCCGTGCGGTCGTAGAGAGCGTCGAGCAGCCCCACGTTGCCGTGGCCACAGAGGCCGAAGACGTAGGGAACCTTCTCGCGGGCCAGGTACTCGACGATGATCTCGCCACCATTCGGCATCGAGCTCTCCTCTCGTTCTCGTTCCGGTGTTCGCTGACCCGGTCACACGCCCGACGGGAGCGGCGCGTGGACCACGAGCTGGTTGTCCACCCCCTTGATTCCCGGAATCGAGCGAGCCATGGTCTCGAAGGCCGCGCGCTCCGCTTGAGTGCCCACCAGCCCCCGGAGCGTGAGGACACCGGCAGCGGCCTCCACGACGAGGCCGCGGGGCACCCACGGCTCGGCGGCCATGCAGACCTTCATCGCCTCGATGAGACGAGCGTCGGAGGCGGGTGCCGTCGCGCGCGGCGGCCCGGCGAGGACCTTCACGAGGTCCCCTCGGCTGAGGATGCCGACGAGCACCCCGTCGGCCACCACCGGGACGCGACGAATCCCATGCTCGTGGAGGACGGCGGCGGCGGCCTCAATGGGGAGGTCGGGGCTGATGCTGATCACCTCTCGCGTCATGACCTCACCGGCGGTGGTCCCGACCGCGCGCTGGAACTCACGCGCCAGCCGTTCCGCGCCCGCGAGGAAGAAGCGCAACCACGATACCCGCGCGCGGGGCTTCTGGCGAACCAGGAGGTCGGCCTCGGTCACGATGCCCACGAGGCACCCCTTCTCGTCGAGGACCGGCAATCCGCTCACGCGGTGATTGACCATGAGAGAGGCGACCTCATGGATGCGCGTCGTTGGGGTGACCGTGACCACGTCCCGGGTCATATGGTCCCGAACCTTCATGGCGTCCCCTCCGTCTACCCTCGCCCCGGCATTCCTTGCCAATCTCTGCAAGCGCGGTGCCCGGGCCGGGCCACTGGTCCCCAGTGCGAATAGACGCCAGGTGAGCTCATCTGCGGCGATCCTGGCTGCGGGGCGACCTCCGGGTCGGGGCGCTGGCTCCCCACCCCGGGCACCGGCGCCCCAGCTCGAGCGCCCCCCAATCGCAGAAAGACGCCTACGGGGCCGGGGGCTCGCTCGCCCTGCGACCCGGGTGGGTGGAATGCGGCCCCCGGGTGTCCCCCCCCGGCCTGACACCGCGAGTGCCCGCTCGGGGCCGGGCGCCGGGGCCGGGTGGCGAGGGGCCGCCCGGAGCGGGCCAGGTGGGCGAGGAGGGCCCGCACGACGAGGGGCCGGGCGCGGCGGCAACGACGTGCAGGCGGCCGGCACCACGGCCGTGGAAAAATGAGGCAAACGGCTGATGCTCCCGGCGCCGAGCAGATGGATGCTGCCACAGTAGCGCACGGGGCCGATCAGGGCGCGGGGAGAAGGGCGAGAGTGACGAGTCGCGGCCGGCAGCGGTTGGTCGTCGGGTGCGGATCGGTTGCCGCGCTGGTCCTGGTGTACACCCTCGTCTCCAACGCCGGCCGGTTCGTCGATCC
>JBGQIW010000102.1:0-8929 GCA_041498715.1 Gemmatimonadota bacterium
AAGTCCTCCTTCATAGTCTAGGCATCCGTGGCCGATCTTCGCGCGCAGCTCCAGAGCGGGTTGAGCGGGCGCTACGAGCTTGCGCGGGAGCTGGGGCGCGGGGGGATGGCCACGGTCTTTTTGGCGCAGGATCTCAAGCACGACCGGCCGGTGGCCTTGAAGGTCCTCCTGCCCGAGCTGGCGGCGACGCTGGGGCCGGACCGCTTCCAGCGGGAGATCCGGTTTGCGGCGCGGCTGCAGCATCCCCACATCCTGACGGTGCTGGACTCGGGTGAGACGGCGGTGCAGTTGTGGTTCACGATGCCCTACGTGGAGGGGGAGTCGCTGCGGGCGCGGCTGCGGCGGGAGGGGCAGTTGGCGTTGAAGGACGCGCTGCGGATCGCGCGGGAGGCGGCCCAGGCGCTGCACTACGCCCACTCCCGCCAGATCGTGCACCGGGACATCAAGCCGGAGAACATCCTGCTGACGGCGGACGGGAGCACGCTGGTGGCGGACTTCGGGATCGCGCGGGGGCTGGGAGGGGAGGGGCCGGGCGGGGAGGCGTTGACCCAGACGGGGATGAGCGTGGGGACGCCGCAGTACATGAGTCCGGAGCAGGCCAACGGGGCCCGGGGGATCGACGCGCGCTCGGACGTCTACAGTCTGGGGTGCGTGTTGTACGAGCTGCTGGCGGGGGAGCCGCCCTACACCGGGCCGACGGCGCAGGTGATCCTGATGCGGCGCTTCACCGATCCGGTGCCGAGCGTGCGGAAGATCCGGGCGAATGTGCCGGAGGCGGTGGACCAGGCGATCCAGCGGGCCCTGGCCCAGGTGCCGGGGGACCGCTTCCCCACGGCGGCGGCCTTCGCCGAGGCCCTGGAGACGGTGACCACGCCCACGGCCACCCCCACCCTGCTGACCCCGGCCGCCGGCCCCCCGCCCGCCGGGCCCCCGAGCGCCCCGGTCGCCGCCCCTCCAGGCCCCCCCACCCCGCGCCGCCCCCTCCGCCTCCCCGTCGGCGCCCTCCTCCTCGCCCTCGGCTTCGCCATCGGCCTCGGCGTCCTCTTCGCCTGGCGCCGGAGCCATCCCATGGCCGAGCCGGAGGTTGGGGGTGGAGGTCTCAAGCGGGTGGCCGTACTCCCCTTCGAGAATCTCGGCGACTCGGCCACCGCGTATTTCGCGGACGGCATGACCGATGAGGTGCGGGGCAAGCTTTCCCAGCTTCCGGGACTGGCCGTGATCGCGCGCGCCAGCTCCAACGAATACCGCCACACCACCAAGGCACCGCAGGTGATTGCCCGCGAGCTGGGAGCGGACTACCTGCTCACGGCCACAGTACGGTGGGAGCGGCGTGAGGACGGCACCAATCGGGTCCGGGTGAGTCCCGAGCTGGTCCGGGTGACGCCCGGGGACGCGGCGACCACCGCCTGGCAGCAGGCATTCGACGCGGCGCTGACCGACGTGTTCTCAGTGCAGGCCGACATCGCGAGCAAGGTGGCGTCGGCGCTGGACGTGGCGCTCGGCACGACCCAGCAGCAGGTGCTCACCGAGAAGCCCACGGCGAACCTGGCCGCCTACGATGCGTTCCTCAAAGGGGAAGCGGCCTCCCAGGGCATCGGGGTGACCGACCCGGCGACCTTGCGGCGGGCCATCAGCTTCTACGAGCAGGCCGTGGCCCTCGACTCGACCTTCGTCCAGGCCTGGGCCCAGCTCGCCCGGGCCCAGGCGTACTACTTCTACGTCGGCACGCCAACGCCGGTCGCCGCCGACGCGGCCCGGCGGGCCGCCGAGCGTGCCGGGGTTCTCGCTGGGGGACGAGCCGAGGGACAGCTGGCCCTCGGTGACTACTACTCCGAAGTCCTGAGTGAGCCGGGTCATGCGCTGGCGGCGTACGAAGCCGGGCTCAAGGTGGCGCCGAGCAATGCCGATCTGCTCACGGCGTCGGCGCTCGCCGAGCAGAGCTTGGGGCGCTGGGACGCGGCACTCACCCACCTCCAGCGGGCGCAGACGCTGGATCCACGCTCGGTGCTGACGGTGCGGCGCCTTGGCCTGACGCTCATCCGCTTGCGACGCTACCCCGAGGCGCTCGTAACCGCGCAGCACGGGGTGGCTCTGTCTCCGACCAACCTGCAGGTTCTGGAGAACCTGGCGCTGGTCCACCTCGCACAGGGTGACCTGGCCGGGGCGCGCGCGGTGATCCAGGCCGCCCCACCGGAGATTCCGCCGACCGCGCTCGTGGCCTTCCTGGCCAACTACTGGGACCTGTACTGGGTGCTCGACGACACGCAGCAACGGCTGTTGCTGCGGCTTCCCCCGAGCGCGTTCGACGACGATCGGGGGACCTGGGGCATCGTGATGGCCCAGACCTACGGGGTCCGGGGGGAGCAGCGACTGGCCCGCGCCTATGCCGACTCGTCCCGGGTTGCGATCGAGCAGGTGCTGGCGGCTGCTCCCGACAACGCTCAGCAGCGGATCTTCCTGGCCCTCGCGCTCGCGTACATGGGCCGCAAGCCCGACGCGATCCGCGAGGGCGAGCGGGCGGTGGCGCTCATGCCGGTGAGCAAGGATGGCTACACCGGTCCGTACCTGCAGCACCAACTCGCGCGGATCTATCTGCTCGTGGGTGAGCCGGAGAAGGCCCTCGACGTGCTCGAGCCGCTGCTCAAGATCCCTTACCACGTCTCGCCGGGCTGGCTCCGGATCGACCCCACCTTCGCATCGCTCAAGGGCAACCCGCGGTTCGAGAAGCTCGCCGCCCACTGACTTGGCACAACTCGGGCGGCGCGGCGTCCACGGGGGGAACCGTGGCCGGGTCCGGTGTGTTACCCGCCGTCTGACTTAAATGCGGAGCCGGCGACCCGTCCGCGACCACCCCGCGATCCCGATGCGAGCCAGCAGTTCCAAGCGCTCGAGGAGCAATCATGGCAACCAAGACCCAAGCCGCCCCCCACCCCGATCATGGCCGACAGGCCGACAGGAAAACGCTGGGCTATGCCGCCCAGAGTCCCACCACCCCCCTCGCCCCGTTCGAGTTCGAGCGCCGAGAACCGGGCCCGCGGGACGTGCAGCTCGAGATCCTCTATTGCGGCGTCTGCCACTCCGACCTGCATCAAGTCCGGGACCAATGGGCGGGCACGATCTATCCCATCGTGCCGGGACACGAAATCGTCGGCCGAGTGACCCGAGTGGGCGCGCAGGTGAAAGGCTTCAAGGAAGGACAGCTCGCGGCGGTAGGGTGCATGGTGGATTCCTGCGGCACCTGTCCGGACTGCCGGGAGGGCCTCGAGCAGTTCTGCCAGAACGGGATCACCTTCACCTACAACAGCCCGGACAAGCACACCGGCGGGATCACCTACGGCGGGTATTCCACCCGCATCGTCGTGGATGAGCATTTCGTGCTGCGGGTGTCGGACAAGCTCGACCCGGCGGCGGCCGCACCGCTCCTCTGCGCCGGCATCACCACCTATTCCCCGCTGCGGCACTGGGGCGCGGGACCCGGCCGCAAAGTGGGCGTCGTCGGGCTCGGCGGCCTGGGTCACATGGCCGTCAAGTTCGCCCACGCGTTCGGCGCGGAGGTGGCGCTGTTCACCTCGTCGCCCGGCAAGACCGCCGATGCGCGCCGGCTCGGCGCCGACGAGGTCGTTGTCACCCGGGACCCGGACGCTCTCAAGAAGCTGGGCAACAGCTTCGACTTCATCCTGGACACGGTCGCCGCGCCGCACGACCTGAGCGCGTACCTCCAGCTGCTCAAGCGGGACGGAACCCTGTGCCTGGTGGGCATCCCGGACCGGCCGCATCCATCCCCAGCCGTGTTCGAGCTCATTGTGCGCCGCCGGCAGCTGGCCGGGTCGCTGATCGGGGGGATCAAGGAGACGCAGGAGATGCTCGACTTCTGTGCCCAGCACGGCATCGTGTCCGACATCGAGACGATCCCGATGCAGAAGATCAACGAGGCCTACGAGCGGATGCTCAAGAGCGACGTGAAGTACCGCTTCGTGATCGACCTGGCGTCACTGAAGGAGGGATCGGCGACGGCCTGACCAGAGCGGCGCTACCTGGCTGGACCGACGGTCGCCATCCCGCCCCGCCCGAGCTCGCGCTCCAGCGTGTATTGGCCTTCGAGACCCTCGCCCAGCGAAGTGGGAATGACGGACACGGAGTTAGTGAGGTCGGAGAAGGCGCAATGTGCCCCCCGCGCTAACGATCGGCCGCCGCCGCGTCGCAGCTCGCGGTGACGTTGAGCGTCTCCCAATCGACCGAGGTTGTGATGGGCTGGAGGGCGATGGTCAGGCGTTGACCCGGTTGGATGACCGAATCCGACTCCATCGTCAGCTCGCGGTACTCGGGGAACAGGTCCTGGTAGCCGATGTGAAATACGATGTGGCTGATCGGATGATCGGAACGATTCCTGACGATTACCTGCGGCGCCCGGCCGGAGAGAAAGACCCGGCGAACCTGGAGGCCGGGGCACTCGTTCTTCGCCCCACACTGGGCGGCCCCGCTCGCCACGAGCACGATGACGAGCCCGATCCCGCGAGCCACGCGATGGCGACGTGACAGCAGCATTGTGTCCTCACGAAATGTCACCCTCAAGAACGCACCGGACCGCCCTGTGCGGAAGTGGCGGACCTCGGACCCTCTCGGATGGGGCGTCGGAATCGGCCTGATGCGCGCCTAGGCAAGTTTCAGGTTCGGGGATACCGTTAAAGATGGAGCGTCACCAGACCGATGACGGCTGAACCGGCCGGCCGTGTCGCCGGAATCGTGCTCGCCGCCGGCTCGTCGATTCGGATGGGCCGGAACAAGCTGCTGCTGACGTTGAAGGGAGAATCCGTCGTCCGCCGGGCCGCCCGCAGCGCGGTCGCCGTGCTCGACCCCGTGATCGTCGTGCTCGGCCACGAGGCGGAGCAGGTGCGCCAGGAGCTCGTCGGCCTGCCGTGCCGAGCCATCGTCAACCCCGGGCACGATTCCGGCATCCACTCGTCGGTCCAGGCCGGGATCGCCGCATTGCCCGCCGACGCGGAGGCCGCCGTTGTGCTGCTCGCCGACATGCCCCTCGTCACCTCGGCTATGATCACCCGCATAGTGGAGACGTTCCGGACCAGCGGCGCCCCGCTCGTGATCTCCGAATATGGCGACGCCTTGGCGCCGCCCCATCTCTACGGGCGCATCTTGTTCCCCGAGCTCGCGGAGAGCGGCGGCTGCGGCAAGCAGCTCATCCGCCGCCATCGGGCCCACGCGGCGGTGCTGTCCTGGCCGGCGCCCGCCCTCACCGATCTCGACGTGCCGGCCGACCTCGAGCTGGTCGAAGCCCTGCTGGCCGAGGAGCCATGATGCGTCCAGACCTCCTGGCCCTCGCGGCCGATCTGTCCCGGCGAGGCGACGCGTTCGCGTTCGCCACCGTGGTCCGACGGGAGCCGCCCAGCTCCGCCCGCGTCGGTGATTCGGCCCTGGTCACCGCCGGCGGCGCATTCCACGGCTGGCTCGGCGGCAGCTGTACCCAGCCGATCGTTGCGCGGGAGGCGGTCCTCGCGATCGCCGATGGCACTCCTCGACTGATCGCGCTCTCACCCGATCCCGGCTCCGAGCGCCGGGAGGGCGTCATCGCCATTCCGATGACCTGCCACAGCGGAGGCTCCGTGGACCTCTACATCGAGCCGGTGCTGCCGGCGCCCCGGCTGATCGTGTTCGGCCTCTCGCCGGTTGCGCAGACCATGGTGCGACTCGCCAAGGCGATGGGGTACCCGGCCGACGCCGTGGACCCCGACGCCGACCGGGTCATCCGGAGCCTCGACGCCGCGCAGGTGCTCCAGCATCCGGGAGCGCGCGCGGCGATCCGCTTCGCGGTGGTGGCCACCATGGGAGAGCGTGACACCGAGGCGGTGCGCCTCGCGCTCGACCTCGGCAGCGTGTACGTCGGAGTGGTCGCGAGCCGGCGGCGATTCACCCAGATCCGGGATGCCCTCGTGACACAGGGCGTGAGCGAGGCGGACATCGCCCGGGTCCGCGGCCCCGCGGGGCTCGACATCGGCGCCCGCACCCCCGAGGAGATCGCGCTCAGCGTGCTCGCGGAGATCGTACGGCTGCAGCGCGGGACGCCCTTTCACCCCAGCGAGCCGCCCGCCGAGCCCGCGACCGCGGTCGACCCGGTCTGCGGGATGTCCGTCGCGATCGCGACGGCCGCGCACACAGCGGAGGCGGGGGGCCAGACGTATTACTTCTGCTGCGGCGGATGTCGCGCCCGGTTTCTCGCTGCTCCGGACCGGTTCGTGACCGCCGGACACGCCGGGGACGGCGCGTGAGACCCGAGATCCGCGCGATGCAGGAGGCGATGGACCGCTGCGGCTACATCGCCGAGCCCGCCATCGCTACCGCCGTGTATCTGTCGCGGGAAATGCAGAAGCCGCTCCTCGTCGAAGGCGACGCGGGCGTGGGCAAGACCGAGATCGCCAAGGTGCTCGCGCAGATCATGCAGACCGAGCTGATCCGGCTCCAGTGCTACGAAGGGCTGGACGCGAGCACCGCGCTCTACGAGTGGAACTACCAGCGGCAGATCCTGCGGCTGCGAATGACCGAGCGTGAGGGGCAGAGCCCGGCCGAGCTGGAGACGATGATCTTCGGCCGGGACTTCCTGCTCGAGCGCCCCCTGCTCCGCGCCATCACCCGGCGCGACGGCCCGGCGGTTCTGCTGATCGACGAGATCGACCGGGCCGATGAAGGGTTCGAGGCCTTTTTACTGGAGCTGCTCTCCGATTTTCAGGTCACCATCCCCGAGCTGGGCACCATTCGGGCCGAGCACGTGCCGTATGTGGTGGTCACGTCCAACCAGAGCCGGGAGATCGGTGACGCGCTCCGGCGGCGTTGCCTTTACCTCTACATCGAGCACCCCGATCTCGAAAAGGAAGTCCGCATCCTCCACGCGAAAGTGCCGGGCCTGAGCGAGCGCCTTGCCCAGGAGATCGGCCGCTTCGTCCAGGCGCTTCGGCGCCGGGCGACAGGTCGGATGCCGGGGATCGCGGAGACGCTGGACTGGGCCCGCGCGCTGGTGAGCCTGCACCGCGACCGGCTCGACGCCGAGATCGTCGAGGAAACGCTTGGCTGCCTCGTGAAGGACCAGCGCGGTGCCCGCGAGCTCACCCGAGCGGAGCTGGCCACGCTGCTGGCCGAGGCACAGCCGGCGGAGGCCGGAGCGGGATGAGCGAGCACGACCTGCTTGCGCACCTGGCACGGTTCGCGGCGGCGCTGCGCGAGCGGGGCGTGCGCGTGGCGCTGGGCGACGAGATCGACGCCGCCGTGGCACTGGGCCTGGTGGACCTCGGCGATCGCGCCGAAGTCCACCGTGCGCTGCTGGCGGCGCTCAAGGTGCGGCGGCGCGACCGGGCCGTATTCGACGCGCTCTTTGCCGAGCTCTGGGCAGCCGACGCACCCCCCGGGCGTCCCCGGGAGGAGGCTCGAGCGCCGAACCGCGCCCCGGGCCGGTTCCACGGCCCCACCAACCCCGCGCCCCGTCCGCTCCTGCCGACCGGGATGGCGGCCGGGGAACAGGACTCCCCCGCGCCTGAGGGCGGCGCGCCGAGCTACAGCCGTGAGGCGCTGCTCCGCCGGAAGCCGTTCGACGAGTGCAGCGACCGCGACCTGGCCGACATGGAGGCCCTGCTGACTCGCCTCTCGCTCCGGCTCGCTACCGAGCGGAGCCGCCGGCTGGTACCGACACGGGGGCGCGGACGGGTCGACCTCCGGCGCAGCTTCCGCCGGTCCCTCGCCACCGGCGGCGAGTTTCTCTCCCTGGCCCGGCGCGCCCGCGCCGTGGAGCTGCCACGTCTCGTAGTGCTGTGCGACACCAGCGGCTCGATGGACCCGCACGCGCGCTTCCTGCTCGCCTTCATTCTCTCGCTCAAGCGGGTCGTGGCGCGGACCGAAGTGTTCGCCTTCAATACGGAGCTCGTCCGGCTGACTCCGTGGCTGCGTCCCGGCAGCCTCGGCCCGACGCTCGCGCGGCTCGCAGCGGGCGTGCCCGACTGGTCCGGTGGAACGCGGATCGGCGAGAGCCTGGCGCAGTTCGTCGTCCGGCACCTGGACGTGACGGTGAACGCGCGGACGACCGTGGTGATCCTGAGCGACGGACTCGACCGGGGCGAGCCCTCCGTGCTGGTGGGCGCGATGCGGGCCATCTCCGCGCGGGCGCGGCAGATCATCTGGCTCAATCCGTTGCTGGGCGATCCGCGCTATCGCCCCGAGGCACGCGGAATGGAGGCCGCCCTGCCGTTCGTCGACCGATTCGCGCCGGCCCACAACCTGGAATCGCTGGAGCGTTTCCTGACACTCTTCGCCGCCTGATCCGGTTTTCATCTGAGGAGGCAGCCGTCATGATACCCGCAGCATTCGACTACCACTCCGCCAAGAGCGTGGGAGAGGCGGTGGCGCTGCTCGACAAACTGGGGGACGAGGCCAAGGTGCTAGCCGGGGGACAGAGCCTGCTCCCGCTGCTCAAGCTGCGCCTGGGGCAGGTCTCGCACCTCGTGGACATCAGCGGTATTCCGGGGCTCGAATACATAAAGGAAGAGGGCGGCTTCCTCAGGATCGGCGCCGGCACCCGCGAGGCGGCGCTGGAGCGGTCCGAGCTGGTCCGCTCCAGGTACCCCATCCTCCTCGACACCGCCGCCGTCGTCGCCGATCCGCTGGTCCGGAACCGGGCGACGATCGGCGGCAACCTGGCTCACGGCGATCCGGCGAACGACCATCCCGCCACGATGATGGCCCTGGGCGCGCAAGTCGTCGCGCAGGGTCCGAAGGGTGAGCGCACCATCCCCATCGACGAGTTCTTCCTCGACGTGCTCACCACGGCGCTCAAGCCCAACGAGATCCTGACCGAGATCCGGATTCCGGTGCCGGCGGCGAAAAGCGGCGGGGCCTACGAGAAGCTCGAGCGCAAGGTGGGCGACTTCGCCAC
>JBGQIW010000103.1:0-8699 GCA_041498715.1 Gemmatimonadota bacterium
ATCAGCCTGAGCGCCCGGAACCTCTTCACGGTGACCAATTACGACGGCCTCGATCCCGAGGTCAGCAACTTCGGCAACCAGGCGATCTTCCGGAACATCGACGTCGCCCCGTTCCCTCCGAGCCGCAGCTTCTGGCTCTCCATCGACCTGGGGCTCTAGACCATGAGACAGCCAACGAGGTCTCGACTGATGCGATTCTCGATCGCGCTGCCGGCGATGCTGGGCGTGACGCTCCTCGGAGCGTGTAACGACCTGGGCGTCGGCGACTTGAATGCCCCGGGCGTGAACCAGACCCAGAACAGCCCCACCCGGGTGGGCGTGCTCAACCTTGCGACCGGCCTCCAGATCGGCAGCCGGTTCGGCGTCGGCCAGCAGAACGGCTATGTCGCGCTCCTGGGGATCACCGGCGAGGAGATCTACAACTTCGACCCGGCCGACCCGCGGTTCATTACCGAGATGGTCTACGGACCGTTGGACGGCGGCAGCCCGGCATTCGGCGGCAACCTGTTCGGACAGGTTTATGCCGACGTCCGCACCGCCAACATCATGCTCCACGCCATGGGTAATCTGTCGAACACGCCCCCGGCCGGCATGTCGCCGGCGGAGAAGGAGGCCACGCTCGCGTACGCGCAGACCCTGATGGCGTACGACCTGCTGCGGGCATTGAACACCCGGTACGACAACGGCATCCCGATCGACGTGGATATCGACCCCACGGGGCCGCCCGCGGCGATCGTGGACAGCGGCGTGGCGTTCCAGCACATCATCAACCTGCTGGATTCGGCGGCCGCCCACCTCACCACCGTGGGCGACGCGGCGTTCCCGTTACAGATGAGCGCCGGCTACGCCGGGTTCGACCGGACGCTCACGTTCCGGAAGTTCAATCGGGCGCTCCGCGCGCGGGTCGCGGTGTACCGCAGCGATTTTGCGGGAGCGCTCGCCCTGCTCAACAACACCGACTCGACCTTCATCGATGCCAGCGCTACCCCCAACCTGGCTCTGGGTGTGTTTCACACCTTTTCCACCGCGCCGGGTGACTCGACCAACAACCTGTTCGATCCGAACGCGCGAGCGCTGGTGGCACACCCGTCGCTGGAGACCGACGCCCAGCTTCAGGTGGACGGGGTCACGCCAGACAAGCGGTTCGTCAACAAGACGACCCTCCTGCCCAACGTGCACAAGAGCACGGGGTTGGGCTCGGACCGGGCGCTCAACGTGTACAAGGGCCCGTCGGATCCGGTGCCGATCATCCGGAACGAGGAGCTGATCCTGCTCCGCGCCGAGGCGAACATCGGCCTCGGCAACCTGGGGCCCGCGCTTACGGACATCAATCTGATCCGGCAGACGGCGGGCAACCTGCCGCCGCACGCCCCGTTCTTGAGCCCGGCGGAGGCGCTGACCGAGCTCCTATACAACAAGCGGTACTCGCTGCTCTTCGAGGGCGGGCACCGCTGGATCGATCTGCGGCACTACGGCCAGCTCGGCACGCTGCCGCAGGAGGTCAATGCCGAGGGCACACGGCACCGCTTCATCCGGTTCCCGTTCCCGACCAACGAATGCCTGGCGCGGAACCCGGCGCCGGCAAAGGGATGCAGTCTGGAGCCAGGATTCTAACTGCGGTAAACACTGAACAGTGAACGGTAAACGGGGGGTCTCCGGTCTTCGGAGGCCCCCCGTTCACCGTTCACCGTTCACTGCTTACCGCAGCTCCGTCGTTCCTGTCAGGATCCCCGTCCGGACCCGCTGCGCCTTGGGGCTCGCGTTCGAATCGGCCTCGACGTGCGCATTCACCTGCTCGATCAGCCGGACCTTTCCCGTGAGCGAGAGCACCTCGGTCCCCCGACGCACTTTGATCGGCAGGTCCTGGCCCTCCGCATTCCGGAAGCGCGCCCGGTATGCCGGCCCGAAGTTCGGGTCGCTGATCGCCACGTCGCCGAGGGCGATGAGAATGTCGCCCACCCGCACGCCGGCCGCCTCGGCTGCGCTACCGGGCTGCACGGCAGTGATCCGGACGCCGGCCGAGTCCGCCGCGCCGCCGAGGCCCAGCCGGGGCTCCCGGATGGTGTCGGCGGCAAGCCGCAGCCCGGCGAGCGCGAGCATGGCGTCGTAGGGATACGGATCCCGCCCGTCCACGTAGTGGGCGTCGAAGTCGGTGAAGGATTTGCCGCCTGCGGCCCGGCTCACCGCTCCCCACCAGTCGGCGGCGGTGAACCCCCGGCCGCTCTTGTAGGTGGTGCGATACAGCTCCCGCATCACGTCGTCCAGGGAGCGGCGGTTGTCGCTGGCGTCCCGGATGCTGATGTCGAGGAGGAGGCCGGCGAGCGAGCCCTTGGGATAGTAGACGTAGCTGCTGCCATCGGTCGGATGGATCCAGGTGGAGATCGACGCATCCTGCAGCGCCGTCGGCGGCGCCTCGGCGACCGTCTGGATCTTCTCGGCGGTGAGCCCCATGAAGATCGCCGAGTCCACGATGGTGCCGCGGACGAGGGCGAGATCGGCATAGTAGTCGGTGATTCCCTCGCTCACCCAGAGCCAGGGTGTCGGCTCGGCCTGGTGGTACCGGTAGGGCACCATGTCAGCCGGCCGGAGCCGCTTCACGTTCCAGGCGTGGAAGATCTCATGGGCGGTGATCGAGACCAGCAGCGGCGTCCCGATCATCATCGGATTGTAGATGCCGACGTGCGAGCTCTGGTGCTCGAGCGCACTGCCGCCGCCGTAGGAGGAATCGAAGATCGTCATCACCGAATAGGTGTCCCACGGCGTCTCCTTGAACACCGCTGCCATCGCGGGGATCGCCTTCCCCACCTGCTCCTCGAAGGTCTTGCGGGTGTCGCCGGCGAGGCTTCCGACCGGATAGGTCGCGAACCGGGTGACCTTGCCGTTCACGATGGTGCTGTCGAGATCGAAGCGCCCGACGAAAAACGGCATGTCCACCAGGTCGTGATAGTTGCGCTCGGTCCAGGTGCGCGGCGGACCCGCGGGCTTCATGCTGGTCGCCACCAACCAGTCGGTCGGCGCCGTCACCGTGACCGTGGCCGGGAAATCGAACCCGCGCCCCTCGGCGTAGGGGAAGAGGTTCGTGCCGTTGAAGAGCAGGAAGTCCGGCCGGGACCAGCTCATCGCGTTGTCCAGGCTGTCCGCCAGGTAGTTGAATCGCACGGTGACCCGCCCCGGGCCCGCCGGGCGCACGCGCCACGTATCGGGATCGGCCTTGTCCCAGCTCAACGCTCGCTCGCCGGTGCTCGCGGAAAAGCCGGAGATCCAGCGCGCAAAGAAGCTGAGCTCGTAGGCGCCGGGGGTCCACACCGGCACCGACAGCAGCACTGGCGCCGAGCCCGCCCCGACGTCAAACGACATCGTGACCTGAATGCTGCGCCGGGCCGCGGAGGCGGAGTCGAAGGCGACGTCGTAACGGATGTTTGAAATGGGGGCAGAGCGAGGGGCGATGCTCGAGGCGGTGGCCGGTCGTGGCGCTGCCGATCGCTGCGCCGTGAGGGTGCCGCCGCTCAGGCACAGAAGGGTCAGGAGACTACAGACGCGGAAGCGTCTCATGGGGTCCTCGGTGTTCCGACGGTGACGGGGTGCGAAGGCGCTAAACCTACACCGCCAGCGCTGTGGCGTCAGCCGTCCGGCCGTTCCGACGCGAGCTCGAGGCTCGAGCGTCCCGGAGAAGCCGGGAGCCCCCCGGGCGCCGGGGCGAGCTCCCCCTCCCAGCGGGCCACGACCGCCGTCGCGAGACAATTGCCCACGAGATTGATCATGGTCCGCGCCATGTCCATCACCTCGTCCACGCCGAGGATTACGGCGACGCCCTCGAGCGGCAGGCCGAACGCGGTGAGCGTGCCCGACAGCACCACCAGCGACGCGCGCGGCACGCCGGCGATGCCTTTACTCGTGATCAGCAGCGTCAGCATCATGAAGAGCTGCTGGCTCAGCGTGAGGTTCACGCCCGCGGCCTGTGCCACGAAGAGCGAGGCCACGCCGAGATAGAGCGTCGAGCCGTCGAGGTTGAACGAGTAGCCGGTCGGCATGACGAACGCGACGATCCGCCGGGGCACCCCGAACTCCACCATCCGCTGCATCCCGAGGGGAAGGGCGGCGTCCGAGGAGGTCGTGGTGAACGCGATGATCGCGGGGTCCTTGACTGCCCGCGCGAAGCGGCCGAGCGGGATGCGCGCGAGGAGCGCAGCGGGGACCAGTGCCGCCAGGGCGAAGATCAGGAGCGCTCCGTAGAGCGTGAGGATCAGCTTGCCCAGGTTTACCAGGACGCCGAGCCCGCTGTGGCTCACCGTGACCGCCATCGCGGCGCCGATGCCGATCGGCGCGAACTTCATCACCAGCCCGACGAACTTGAACATCACCTCCATCAGACCCTCGGCGAACCCGAGCATCATCTCCTTGGGCCGGCCCTTCACCTGGGTGAGGGCGAGCGCGAACAGCGTGGCCCAGAAGACGACCTGGAGCACCTCGCCGTTGGCGGCGGCCTCGACGACGCTTCGGGGAACGATGTGCTCGAGAAACCCGCCGAACGTGGTGGGCGCGGCCGTCGGGATCGGCGCGTTGGGGTCCGGGGGCGGGAGCACGACGCCGGCGCCGGGCCGGACCAGGTTCCCCGCCAGCAGCCCGACCGCGAGCGCCACGGTGGTCATGATCCAGAAGTAGCCGATCGACTTGAGGGCGAGACGGCCGATGCGCTTGAGGTCGTCGCCGTGCCCCGCGATGCCGATGACGAGCGTCCCGAAGATGATCGGCACGACGACCGATTTGATCATCCGCAGGAACACGGTGGAAAGCGGCCGCAGCTCCACGGCAAACCCCGGGGCCAGCCAGCCGACCAGGATGCCCGTGCCCATGCCGAGGAAGATCCAACCGGTCAGGGAGACGCGACGGAGTTGCACGGCGGCCTCCCGCTTACCGTCTCCCGAGCAGCTCCCGGACCGCGGCGGCCGCGCGCTCCGGTGTGAAATGGAACTCGGCGAACAGCCGCTCCGCCGGGGCGGAGGCGCCGAAGCCGTCCATGGCGATCATCGCGCCGTCGTCGGTGACGTAGCGCTGCCAGCCGAAGGGGGATGCGGCCTCGATGCCGACCCGCGCGCGGATGGCGCGCGGCAGCACCGACTCACGGTAGGCCGGCGGCTGGGCCTCGAACAGCTCCCAGGACGGGAGTGAGACGACCCGGACGCGGATACCCTCGCCAAGCAGTCGCTGTGCGGCCGCCAGGGCGACATGGACCTCGGACCCGGTAGCGATCAGGATGGCCTCCGGGCCGCCGGGCGGATCCCAGAGTACGTAGCCACCGCGGCGGACGCCATCCGCCGAAGCGAGGGTGGCGCGGTCCAGCACGGGGACCTTCTGCCGGGTGAGGGCCAGGATCACGGGGCCACTCCGATGCTCGACGGCCACGCGCCAGGCCTCGACCGTCTCGGTGGCGTCCGCCGGGCGCAGGACGAGCATGTTCGGAATGGAGCGCAGCATCGGGAGCTGGTCGACCGGCTGGTGCGTGGGCCCGTCCTCGCCCAGGCCGATCGAATCGTGGGTGCCGACGTAGATGACCGGCAGTCGCATCAGCGCGGCCAGGCGGATGGCCGGCTTCATGTAGTCGGTGAACACGAGAAAGGTGCTGCCGAAGGGGCGCACGCCCCCGTGGGCGGCGATCCCGTTGAGCGCGGCGGCCATCCCGTGCTCGCGCACACCCCAGTGGATCTCGCGCCCGGTGCTCGCGGGCCCGAGCGTCCCGACCTGCTTGAGCTGCGTGCCCGTGCTGCTGGCGAGGTCGGCAGAGCCGCCGGCCAGCTCCGGCAACACGCCGACGAGCGCCGAGAGGACCTGCGCCGATGCCTGCCGCGTCGCCAGCTGGCCTTTGCCCGGCCCGATTGCGGGGAGCGCCTGCTCCCATCCGGCCGGCAGCTCGCCCGCGAGCCGCCGGTCGAATTCGGCTGCGTCGGCCGGGTGCTCCGTGCGATAGCGCGCGAGCCGCTCGCGCCACGCCGCCTCGACCGCCGCGCCGGCCTCGGCCGCCGGCCGCCAGGGCTCATACGCGGCCTCGGGGACGTAGAAGGCCGGCTCGGTCGGCCAGCCCATGATCTCCTTGGTCCGGCGCACCTCATCCGCGCCCAGCGGCGCGCCGTGAGCGTCGGCGGTGTCCCGCTTGGTGGGAGCCGGATCGCCGATGTGGGTGCGGAGAATCACGAGGGTCGGACGCGTGGTCTCGGCGCAGGCCGCCTCGAGCGCGGCCGCGATGGCGTCGAGGTCGTTGCCGTCGCCCGCGACCCGCACGACGTGCCAGCCGTAGGCCTCGAACCTGAGTCCGACGTTCTCCGAGAACGCCAGCGAGGTAGATCCGTCGATGGTGATGTGGTTGTCGTCGTAGATGAGCGTGAGCTTGCCGAGGCGGAGATGGCCGGCCAGCGACGCGGCCTCGCTTGCCACGCCCTCCATCATGTCGCCGTCACTCACGAAGGCCCAGACACGGTGATCCACGAGATCGAGCCCCGGCCGGTTGAACCGGTCGGCCAGCAGGCGCTCGGCCATCGCCAGCCCAACCGCATTGCCGACGCCTTGGCCCAGCGGCCCCGTCGTCGTCTCGATCCCGGGCGTGTGCCCCCGCTCCGGATGGCCCGGCGTGCGCGAGCCCCACTGGCGGAAGTTTCTGATCTCGTCGAGCGGGAGATCGTAGCCGGCGAGATGGAGCAGCGCGTACTGCAGCATCGACGCGTGGCCGGAGGAGAGGACGAACCGGTCGCGGTCGGGCCAGGTGGGGTGTCCGGGGTCGTGCTTGAGAAACCGGGTCCACAGGATGAACGCGGCGGGGGCGAGCGCCATCGGCGTGCCCGGATGGCCGGACTGCGCCTGCTCGACCGCGTCCATCGCGAGCGCGCGCACAGCATTGATGGCGGTCCAGGCGGAGTCTGATTCGGGCACGGTCGGGTGCGGGCGCGCCGGGCGGGCGCGCGGGGTCTCGACGGTCAGGGATCGGCTCCTTGGAAGCGGCTGCCGGGCGCGGGAAAGATAGACGTGGAGACGGGCGGATGGGCAGATGGGGCGCCGCCGGCCTTTGACGGCGCTTCGAGCCGCGCCTTAGCTTGAGGTCCCGTGACGTCACCGGAACGCAGCTACGAGATCCACGAGGTCGCTTGGCTCACCGGGCCCGCCGACCGCGCGCTCGAGCGCGCGTACCGGGCGGCCGAGCGGGTGACCGCGGTGTGGGCCAGGAGCTTCTACTTCGCCAGCCGGTTCCTGCCGCTCCCCAAGCGCCGTGCAGTGTTCGCTCTCTACGATTACTGCCGCCACGCCGACAATCTGGTGGACGCCCGCGGCGACCGCCCGGCCGCAGCCGTGCGGGCCGATCTGCGGGCGCTGGGAGACACCGTGCGGGCGCTGCATGCGGGCGCGCCCCCCAGGGACCCGCGCTGGCTCGCGCTGGCCGACACGCTCCGTCGCCACCCGGTGCCCCTGGCTCCGCTGCTGGAATTGCTGGACGGGGTGGCCCGCGACCTCGAGTCGGTGGACGTCCCCGACTTCCCCACGCTCGCCGGCTATTGCCGGCTGGTCGCCGGCGGGGTTGGCCTGATGCTCGGTCCCATTCTCGGGGCCCCGGCGGATGCGTTCTCCGAGCCGGGTGTCCGGCTGGGCGTCGCGATGCAGCTCACCAACGTGCTGCGCGACGTGGGCGAGGATCTGGCTGCCGGCCGGGTCTACCTTCCCGCCGACGAGCTCTGTCGCTTCGGCCTCGACCGGGCCGCGCTCGAGGCCCGCCGGGTCACCCCCGAGTTCCAGGCCCTGATGGAGTTCCAGGTGGCCCGTGCGCGGCGCTACTTCCTGGAGGGCTCCCGGGTCGTGCCGCTCTTTCCGAACGACGGGTCCCGTCTCACGGTTCGCCTGCTGCAGCAGACGTACGCGGGCATTCTCGACGCGATCGAGGAACTGGAGTATGATGTGTTCCGAACACGTGCCTACGTGTCGGCGCGGCGGAAGCTGGTCATTCTGGGCCGCGCGTGGTGGGCCGAGCGCCCGCGGCTCACCTCGTCCCCACTCTCGGAGCGATCCGCCTGACCCGTCGCCCGCCCGCGAGCCCTCCGTATGACCCGCCGCGGCCGCTCGCGATCCGCGTCTTCGATCGCTATATCCGCTCCCAGCTCGGCCGGCACTTCGCCACGACGCGGCTCGCGTCGCTGAGCGACGCTGACCGGTGGGACCGGGCTGTGCCGACGCTCTTGCTCGCCAACCACACCAACTGGTGGGACGGGTTCCTGGCCTTCGTCGTGGCGCGGGAGCTCCACCTGTCGGCGCACGTCCTGATGGAGGCGGCACAGCTCGACCGATATCGCGCGTTCCGGTGGGCCGGCGCGTTGCCGATCCGGCGGGGCTCCCTCCGCGGGGCGTACGAGGACCTCCTGGCGGCGCGCGGGTGTCTGCGCCCCGGCGCCGGCCTCTGGATCTTCCCCCAGGGTGCCCGGCGGCCGCAGGGTCAGCGGCCGGCGCGGCTCGAGCGCGGTGTGGCCGAGCTGGCGCTGGCGCTCGAGGCCCCGGTCCGGATCTGCCCGGCGGCGTTTCGCTACGTCTATCTCGGCGAGCAGCTGCCCGAGGCCTTTGCCCTGCTGGGTCAGGCCTGGGTGCTCGAGCCCGGGCGATACGCCCACCGGCGGGAACTCGCTCCGGCGCTGGAGCGGGACCTGCTCGGCGCGCTGGACGCGCTGGAC
>JBGQIW010000104.1:0-8652 GCA_041498715.1 Gemmatimonadota bacterium
CACGCGCTGCCAGCCAGTTCGGCCGCTCGAAGGCGCTGCGCGGGATGCCAAGCTGCTCGATCATCTGCTCTCGATTCTCGCGCAACGCCCCCACGGTGCGGAGGTTCAGCGGTCTTGCGACCGCCGCGCTCCACAGCATCGATGTGAACCCGCGATCCGCCAGGAGCCTGCGACATGCCTGAACGGAAAAGGGGCCATCCGCCTGCAGGGCGCCGAGCCGCAGCATGCGGAGATACACGAGAAAGTTGTCGTGCACGGTCGCGTTCTCGGCCGCGTCATTGGCCAGTGCCGTCAGGTGGGCTCGCATCGGCGCCGAGTGGAACGGGGAGTCGGGGTTGGTCGCGAAATCTCGTTCGATCGAGTGGGTCGGACTCCACAGCGCCTCGATCCCATCCTGCTCGGAGAAGCGACGCAGGAGTCGCTCGGCCACCGACGCCGCAAAGTCGTCCCAAATCGCGCGCACCTGGTCCGCGAACTCGCCCGCCACCACGCCGTCATCGGCACGGACCGCCGGCATCAGCGTCGGCAACACCTGGATCTGGAGATCCTCAGGCAGGCTCTCGGCCGCCGAGGTGAGCAGCCGCCGCTCCTGGTCCCGCAGCGGGATATAGTAGCCAGGCTTGCGCCAGGCCGACCATTTCGCGACATGGTCGAAAAGGAATGTCCAGGTGGCAACGTCGAGCGCTGCTGCGCCGATCCCACCTTGCCCGCCCAGCAGCTCTTCGATGAGCTCGCCGGCCGCAAGCGCCTTGTCACGGTAGCTGAGCACTTCCTCCTCGGCCGCCGCCTCCGCCGCGGACGCGATGAACTCTTCGCGCAGAGCGATCGCCCGGGTGAGCACGGCTTGCTCGCGAGCGAGGCGCGACCGACGGGCCTTGAAGAACGTGGCGACCAGGCGCTGCCGCTCCACCCCGGAGGCCGGCGCGAACCTGTCGAACAGCTGCCGCGCCTCCCGCCTGGTGACGGCGGCCGGTTGCTCGACCAGCAGGAAGTGCCGGTGCAGAGACTCCGTCGTCAGTCGGGCATTGTGCTGGGCGAGCGCGTCGCAGAGCTGGGCAAACCGCTCCCGATGCGGGGATCCCGAAGGAGCGTGACGAAGCTCCGGCCGCTTCCGCGGAGTGGTCGGGGATCGCGCGCCGAAGAGATCCTCGGTCCAATACCCGTACGCGAGGGAATCGAGGGCTCCTTCGTCGGCCACAAGCCTTCGCACTTCCTCCGGAAACTCCAGCTTCATCAGGTGGCACAGATAGAGCTGCGGCAGATCGATCTCGTCCGCGTCGTAGCGAGCGACCTCGGGATGGAGCGACGCGAAGTGGCGCAGGAGCAGCTTCAGCGTACGGGGGTTCTGCGGGAGCACCGAGGTGAGGCTTTCGATGGCGTTGATGCTGACGCGATCGCCCAGACCGGCAATGTGCCTTTTCAGGAACCCTTGTAGCGTCGGCGCCGGAATGTCCGGAAGGAACGTCGGGTACTCGATGACCTTCTCGAGAAACTTGTGCGGCTCGGTCCATCCTGCGTGCTGGGACGCGAGACCCTGCTCCAGGATCTTGGGGGAAACGGCCACCACGTAGAAGAGGTTGGGAAAGTCGAGCGCGTCGCGCAGGGCCATGAGAAACTGCGGCAGGAGATCCGCCTTCGTCCGGTCGAGGTCGTCGACGAAAACGACCAGCGCCCGCTTGCGCAGCGCCGCCTGGGCGCGTCGGAAGAGGTTTCGGTGTGCGGCGGCAGGGGCGCGCGGGTCGCCGCCCTGCACTATATCCCCGAACGCCGCATCGGCAACTCTCGTTTTCCAGTCGACGCCGGCGCCGCGGATGCGGGAAAGCTGTGCCCCGACCCGGTTGGCAGCCGCAAGCCACCATCGGCTCCAGAGCCCGAGCTCACGCGCCACCTGACCCAGGAGCTGACTCCGCAGCTCCTCCGTGGTCACGGCCACCCAGGGAAGGACCCAGGTCGTTCCGTAGCCCTTGGCACGAAGTTCCTTCTCCATCAACCGGAGGACGGAGCTCTTGCCCTCCCCCCAGTCCCCGTACACCCCGATTCGTACGGACCCGGGGCGGGGCCACTCCTCGATTATGCGAACCAACCCGGTGGCATAGTCTGCACGGTCCAGAAGATCGTCCTGGAACCGGTCAATCGGCTCGTCGGTGAGATTCGGCATGGGGCCCTTGTGGGTCGAGGCGATTTGGAATCTAGGGGCGTCGGCGGAAAATCAGGCCGTCGGGCCCCCCGCTGGCCCCGGGGTGTCGATTTCGTCGCCCCGCAAACGACTATGGCGTATCGGAATCCGTCTCTGGACAATGCGGAGCGCGCCATGAAGTTCCTGTGCCTGACCCTCGACAAGACCACGAGCCGGACGCCGGCGTGCCCGTTTGGGCCGGGCGAGTGTCCCCTCGTGGCGGCCCTCCGGTCGGTCGCACGTCGCCCTCCAACACGCAGCCGCGTCAAGGCGCAGGTGGCTGCGGCTTCGTCTGCTCGGGCGCCAACCGCAGTCCGTGCGCAGGGCGCAGGGCGTCGTCGTTCGCCCAGAAGCACATGAAGGAGGGCCGCGGCTCCTCCACGAGCATCTGGCCGTACAGGATTCCCGCTATGTAGGCCAATTCCTCTCCTCATTCGCGCCAAGCTTCGCCCGACGGCTACCTTGAACAGAGCCAGCCTCCCACTCTGGAAGGTGCCATGCCCCGCTCCGACCTGATAGGTCCTCCGCTCGGCACCACCCCGGCCGACCTCAAGGGCTCTCGCGGCTACCCGCGCGCCTTCCCGGCCGATCTGCTCCGGGCGGCATCCCACCGGTTGGGGATCATGTCGCTCCTCGCGGCCGTGCTCTGGGTGGTCGGGTCGCTGCTCGATCACATCGCGCTCCGAGTCATGAGCCACGGGGATCCGCGCTGGCGCTCCCTGGGGGCGACCGATGCCATCGCCGCCCTGAGCGCGCTCGGGTCCCTCGCCCTGTTCGCCTACACCCGCAAGAGCGACCGGGACCCGAGGTTCATCCTGGACCTCGGGCTGGTCTACCTGATCCTCACGGCGGCCGCGCTCGGCCTGCTGATGCACTGGGAGCCGGTGCCGGCCAACTGGCCGGTCTTCCCGGTGATCACGTGGATCGGGGCCGTCGTGCTCATGACCGCCGCGATCGTGCCGAGCACCCCGAAGAAGACCTTGGTGGCCGGGCTCATCGCCGTCTCCATGAACCCCATCAGCATGCTGATCGCCAAGGCCCGGGGGACCTGGGACTTCGGCCCCGCGAGCAACGTGCTGCTGATGCACTACCCCGACTACCTGCTCGTCGGCGTCGCGGTCGTGATCTCGCTCGTCGTCACCCGCCTGGGCCAGCAGGTCGCCAAGGCGCGGGAGATGGGGAGCTACCGGCTCGGCGAGCTGCTGGGGCGCGGCGGCATGGGCGAAGTCTACAAGGCCACGCATCGCATGCTGGCCCGGCCCGCGGCGATCAAGCTAATCCGGCCCGAAATGATTGCTGCACTGGGCCGTGAGTCGGCGCAGCTCGCCGTCAAGCGGTTTCGCCGCGAGGCCGAGGCGGCCGCCAACCTGCGGTCGCCGCACACGGTCGAGCTCTACGACTTCGGCGTGACCGACGACCAGACGCTCTACTTCGTGATGGAGCTGCTTGACGGGATGGACCTGCAGTCGCTCGTCCACCGGCACGGCCCCGTACCCGCGGTCCGGGCGATCTACATACTGCGCCAAGTGTGCAAATCCCTGGAGGAGGCGCACGCCGCCGGGCTGGTGCACCGGGACATCAAGCCCGCGAACATCCACCTGGGACGGCTCGGCCTCAGTTACGACTTCGTCAAGGTGCTCGACTTCGGATTGGTCAAGTCGGTGAACGGCACCGGCACCGAGGATACGCTGGGGACCGCCGGCGGGATGACGCCGGGGACCCCCGCCTACATGGCGCCGGAGATGACGATGGGTGAGGTGGTGGACGGACGGGCCGACCTCTACGCGCTCGGGTGCGTCGCCTACTATCTGCTCACCGGGCAGGTGGTGTTCGAGGCAGCGAGCGCACTCCAGATGATCGGAAAGCACCTCCGCGAGGCGCCGGTCCCGCCCTCGCAGCGAACGAACTTGCCCGTGCCGCCGGCGCTGGAGCAGCTCGTACTCGCCTGTCTCGCCAAGGCGCCGGAGGATCGGCCGCGGAATGCCGCGGAGCTGGGCCGGGCGCTGGCGGCGGTCGAAGGAGCAGCGTGGGACGAGGATCAGGCGCGGGAGTGGTGGCGCAGTGTACCCGAAAGCTCGAGCGCACCCTTGGACCCGGCTCCAGCACCACGCGCGACTACGGCTCCCTCCACTTCGCCCCTTCGCGCGCGATGAATTCGTCCGCCACGGTCGCTGGTGCGGAGGCGGGGTTCGTCCCGGGGGCCATCTTCTATCCTACGCACTGGTATCCGGCGCGAGAACTGCATACCACAGAGGCACGAAGACACGGAGAAAACACAGAGTAATGACTTCGTTGTGGTTTTGTTCTTCCGAACTTGGTTTTCTCTGTGTTGTCTCTGTGCCTCCGTGTCCTCCGTGGTCTACAGCTCAGGATTCCCGCCACCTGGCCCCTTCCCTTGCAATAAACTCGTCGGCCACGGTTGGCCCCCAGCTGCCCGCCGGGTAGTTGGGGAAGTGGTCGGGCCGCTTGCCGGCCCAGAAGTCGATGATGGGATCCACCACCCCCCACGCCGCCTCCACCTCGTCGCTGCGGGTGAAGAGCGTGGCCTCGCCCAGCATGCAATCGAGGAGCAGCGTCTCGTAGGCCTCGTGGTCCTGGTTGCCGAATGCCGCGGCATAACCGAAGTCCATGTCCACCGAGGCCATCTTCACCTCGATCCCGGGCACTTTCACTTCGAAGCGTAGCCCGATCCCCTCCTTGGGCTGGACCCGGATGCCGAGGGTGTTGGGCTCGATGATCTGGCCCTCCGGCGACGGGAACATGACGTGCGGCGGCGTCCGGAATTGGATGGCGATCTCGGTGGCCCGTCTTGGCATCCGCTTTCCCGAGCGGAGATAGAAGGGGACGCCCTGCCAGCGCCAGTTGTCGACCATGAAGCGGATGGCGCAATAGGTGGGGGTGGCACTGTCGGGCGCCACAAACGGCTCCTGCCGGTAGCCGGGGACCGGCGTGCCGTTGATCGTCCCGGGCCCGTACTGGCCCCGCACCGAATAGTCGTGCATCACGGCGGGAGTGATGGGCCGAATGGCGCGGAGCACCTTCACCTTTTCGTCGCGCACGGCGTCGGCGCTGAAGGTGACCGGCGGCTCCATCGCCATGAGGGTGAGAAGCTGCAGCAGGTGGTTCTGGAACATGTCGCGCACGACCCCCGCTTCCTCGTAGTACTTGCCCCGGTGCTCCACGCCCACGCTTTCCGCCGCGGTGATCTGCACGTGGTGCACCTGCTGGCGGTTCCACAGCGGCTCGAAGATCGAGTTGGCGAACCGGAAGACCAGGAGATTCTGGACCGTCTCCTTGCCCAGGTAATGGTCGATCCGGTACACCTGGTGCTCGGCGAAGGCGCGTCGGACGCAGGCGTTCAGCGCGCAGGCGCTCTCCAGGCTCCGGCCGAAGGGTTTTTCGATGATGATCCGAACCCAGGGACGCTGCTTGGGATCCGGCACCCGCGGCGCGATGCCCGACTCGTTCAGGCGGCCGATGGTTTCCGCATAGAGGCTGGGAGGGATGGCGAGGTAAAAGAGGTGCCCGCTCCCGGGGGGAAGCGTCGCATCGGCTTCCGCCAGCCGCTGCCGCAGCGCAGCATACGTGAGCGGGTCGTCCAGCTCACCGGAGACATAGTGCAGACGGGTCGCGAACCGGCTCCAGCGCTCCTGGTCGAAACCTGCGCGGCCGTTCGGTGCAAAGGTCTGGAGCGACTGCCCCACCGCCGCCCGGAAGGCGTCTTCGTCCAGGTGCTCGCGGGCCATCGTGATCACGGCGAAATCGTCAGGCAAGAGGCCGTCGCCCATCAGGTGAAAGAGCGATGGCATCAACTTACGATGCAGGAGATCACCGGCCCCCAGGATGACCAAGGTGCACGGCTCCGCCCTCCGGAGCCCGTGCGCCGGCGCCCGGGCCGCCGCTGGGATCGGGACCGCGAGGGAGGCCCGCGCCGTCATGTGGCCTTCACCGCGTGCCCCCCGAACTCGTTGCGGAGCGCCGCGATGACCTTGGCACCGTAGGACTCGCTCTGGCGCGACCGGAACCGGGTGAGCAGCGAGAGGGTGATCACCGGCGCCGGCACGTCGAGGTCAATCGCCTCCTGCACCGTCCAGCGGCCTTCACCCGAGTCGTCGACGTAGCCCCTGAGCGCGGCGAGCTCCGTATCCTGCGCAAAGGCGCGCTCGGCCAGCTCGTTGAGCCAGGAGCGCACCACGCTCCCCCGGTTCCAGACCGCCGAGATCTGGTGCAGATCCAGTTTGAAGTCCTTCGATGCATGCAGGATCTCGTAGCCCTCGGCATAGGCCTGGAGCATCCCGTACTCGATGCCGTTGTGAATCATCTTGACGTAATGCCCGGACCCCGGCGGGCCGACGTGCGCGTAGCCATCGGGCGGCGCCAGCGTCCGGAAGATGGGCTCGCAGCGCTTGAAGGCCTCGGGGGAGGCCCCGATCATCAGGCAGTAGCCGATGGTGAGCCCCCAGATGCCGCCGCTGGTGCCGGCGTCAATGAATTCGAGTCCCTTCTCCTTGAGCCGGAGCGCGCGGCGCATCGAATCCCGGAAGTTCGAGTTGCCGCCGTCAATGATGATGTCCCCGCGCGCCAGACCGGGGAGGAGCTGATCGAGAGTGCTTTCGACCGCCGCGCCCGCCGGGACCATGACCCAGATCACCCGGGGCGTGCTGAGCTGACCGCAGAGGTCGGCCAGGCCCTTGGCGCCCTTGGCGCCCATCGCGACGTGTGCCTTCACGGCGTCGGGGCTGCGATCGAACACCACCACTTGGTGCCCGCCCTGCAGCAGGCGCTGGACCATGTTGCCACCCATCCGGCCCAGTCCGATCATGGCTAACTGCATCTAACAATCTCCTCTCAAGTGTGCACGCCCAGGCCGGCCAGCTCCTGGCGCAGCGAGACAGCATCAGTAAACCGGATGGTCCGCATTCCAAGGCTGCGGGCCGGCACCAGATTCCGCTCCCGGTCGTCGATGAACACCGAGGCCGTCGGCTCCGCCTGCGACATCGCCAGCGCCATCTCGTAGATCCGGCAGGCGGGCTTCAGGACCCCAACCCAGCAGGAGGAGAAGAAGGTGGTGAAGATGTCGCGCAGGCCGAACTGCTCGAGCCGGTACCGGTTCAGCTCGGCCGACTCGTTGTTGATCGTCATCAGCCGGTAGCGTCCGGTGCGGGCCAGCGCACGAGCCAGGTCGATCGTCTCCGGAAAGGGCGCGCTCTGTGCCCGCATGTACGCCTTGAACTCCTCCAGGTCGAACGACCGCGGCCGGTAGAACACCGTGTTCCGCAGGTACTCATCCAACCCGATCCTGCCCTGCTCCAGCATGGCGCTGGACTCCTCGTGCCGGTCCTCCAGCTCGGCCGCGTCGAGGCCAAAGAGCCGCACGGCCGCGGCGCGTTGCTCCCGGTCCCAGCCGTTGGTGCCGAGGACCCCGCCGACGTCGAAGAAGAGGTGGGTGACCGTCACCGCTCGAGCAGCCCGGGATCTTCGATGCGAATGGCTGGCCTGCCACGCGCCCGCAAGGCCACCAGATCTCCCTCCGCCTGGGCCGCCTCCAGCCGGCCGAACGTGAAGGGCGCGCCGGGAATGGGCAGATCCTCCTTCAGCGGCTCCGTGATCTGAAGGAAATGTCCAACCGGCGGGCCGCCCTTGTGGAGCTGGCCGGTTGAGTGAAGGAATCGCGGTCCGTACCCCAGCGTGGTGGCGACCTTGAGCCGGTCGCGCAGGCGAAGGCGGATGGCGGCGAGCCGGCGATCGTTCTCCGGTGTGGGCGGCAGATACGCCATGATGGCGAGATAGTCACCCGGCTTGATCCCGGCCAGAAACCTCTGCAGCTCCTCGGCCGAAGCGGCGGGCGAGGGCGCGCTTCCCTTCCCCAGCACCGCCTTGGTGTTCGCCTTGCTTTCGGCGACGTTGGGCTGGTCGAAGGGATTGATCCGGAGCACCGCACCCGCCACCGCCGTGGCAAACTCCCAGCGGAAGAACTCCTGCCCGACATCGTAGCGGTCGTCCAGCCTCAGGTGCACGACCGGGTGGCCCGCCTTCTCCAGCGCGACCAGACGGGACTCGCGCTCGCCGTCGGCTTCGCCGGCCAGTGTCATGGACACGAACAGGCGATCGTCGCCATACACCTCGGGTGGGCCGAGCGGCTCGCCGGCCACGGGGAGGATTCCCTTCCCCTCTTTCCCGGTGCTCTCTGCGATCAGCTGCTCCACCCAGAGACCGAAGCTCGCGATCCCGGGCGAGAGCACGAACGTCGCTTTGTTTCGTCCGGCCAGCGCACCTTCGCCCAGAACTGCGCCGAGCCAGGCCGCGGGGCTTTCCGGGACCGGTACCCAGGCTGCGCAGGCTTCCGCCATTCGGTGCGCTCGATGCAGCAGGGTTTCGACGTCAACGCCGATCAACGCCGCCGGAACCAGGCCGAAGAACGACAGTGCCGAATAGCGGCCGCCGATGTCGGGCGGATTGAGAAAGACCCGGCGGAA